>JBALTG010000084.1:0-19505 GCA_036964625.1 Motiliproteus sp. | reverse complement strand
TGGCCGTTGGGACGACTAAGATGGCGCGGTTATTCCGGGTTATGGCCGTTGGGGTTACTAGGATGGCGCGTTTATTCCGGGCAATTACTGCGGTTGTGATGGCAGGGGCGCTGCATCTCGGCGCCGTGGCTAGCCCGCTGGATCAGGATGATGTGTTACCGCTGATCGAGCAAGGCCAGGTACTGCCTTTGGCGGAGTTGCTCAAGCGTCATCAATCCAGACTGGCGGGCAGACTGATCGATCTTGAGCTGGAGTATGAGCAGGGTCGGCTGGTGTATGAACTGGAAGTCATCGATCCACAAGGGGTGGTGCGTGAGTATCTGATCGATGCCAAGAGTGGCGAATGGTTGGGCGAGGAGTAACGACCCTGCGCCCTAATCACAGCGAGCAGTCTGTCGGACTTGACCGGTCGTAGCGAGGGGAAGACCGATTTGAACCAGTTTTCGAACTATTTTGAGGCTAATAGTGGTTCTATTAATCAAAAAATAGAGTGAAAAATGGCCAAAGTCAGCTTTTCCGTAGTAGATCAGTGTTAAGTCCGACAGGCTGCTAACAAGGATAGTCGGATGAAAGTGTTACTGGTTGAAGATGACAAACCTCTGGCGATTGAAATTAAAAAAATACTGAATGATCATAGCTATGCCTGTGAGCTTAGCCACGATGGGGTCGATGCCGAATATATCGGCGATGAGGAAACCTTCGATGCGATCATTCTCGATCTGGGCTTACCGAAGCGCCCTGGCTTGGAGGTACTCAGGCATTGGCGTGCGCAGGGCAATCAAACCCCGGTGCTGATCCTAACCGCCAGGGACAACTGGCACGAGCGTGTCGATGGTTTAAAAGCAGGGGCCGATGATTACCTGGGCAAGCCTTTTCATGCCGAAGAACTGCTGGCTCGATTGGAAGCGGTTATTCGCCGCCATCACGGCCATGCAAGCAACCGTATTAGCCATGCTGGTCTGGCGCTCAATATGGATACCCAACAATTGTCTATCAAAGGCCGGGACGCCGAATCACTGACCGGAATCGAGTATCGATTGATGCGGTTGTTGCTGATGAATCCGCAACGGATCCTGTCAAAAACCGAGATCAGCGAACATATCTACGAAGAGCAAGACCTGCGCGATAGCAACGTCGTGGAGGTGTATGTTAACCGTCTGCGCAGTCGGTTTGGTAAAACACTGATCAAAACCCATCGTGGCCAGGGCTATTCACTCGGGGCAGTAGGGTCACTAGGCAAAGCCGGGACATGAAGTCCATCGAACAGCGTATCCGCCTGGGCCTGATTATAACCCTGTTAGCGACCTTCACTATCCTCGGCGTGCTGGCCCACTACGGGGTTAAACAGCTCAGTCGTGATTTCGTTCTGACCCGCCTGCAGCATGACAGTGACAGCCTGGTTAAAGCCTTGTCCCTATCCAGCGATCAGCAATGGCTGATCGAGCCAGAGTATATTCCGGCAATTTATCAACGGGTACAGTCTGGCCACTATTTTCAAGTCATCACCCAGGAACAACAGCTGCGCTCGCGTTCGCTATGGGACCGGACGCCAGCAGTCACGCCTCTGGCGCGCGGGCAGACCAAGATCCATATCGAGGACTCGGGCGAGGAACGCTGGCTGATATGGCAGCAGAGGATAGAACTACATGAGACCCTGGTGACCCTGTGGATCGCAGAGGATATTGCTCCGTTGGAGCGTCAATGGCAGCGGCTAACGGTACTTTTATCAGCCACTATGTTGATCGCGTTGCTACTTCTGGTCGCCCTACAGCGCTACCTGTTGCGTCGGAGTTTTGCTCAGCTGACGGACCTGCAGCAAGCGATAAAACAGCTTAAGCAGGGCGAAATCAGCGCAATCACGGCCACAGTACCGACCGAAATAAAACCCTTAACCAATGAGATCAATCATCTGCTAGAGCGGCTAGAGCAGCGTACCAGCCGCTCCCGAACCGCAATGGGCAACCTGGCGCACGAACTTAAGCGCCACCTGCAACAATTGTATCTGTTTAGCAGCAACCTACCCGGACATCTGACCCTTGAATACCGCCAGACGCTTGAACAGATTTCACGCTTGATCGAGCGCGAACTCAAGCGCGCACGAATCGCAGGGGATAGCCATCCGGGCAGGCGCTTCAATCCAAATGATGACCTTCCCTACCTGATGGATATTATGAAGAAAATCTATCCACAGATTGAGCTAGTGACCGAAATAGAGGCGATCGGCGAATTACCTTTTGATCGTGACGATATGTTGGAACTGATCGGTAATCTGGTGGATAACGCCTGTAAATTCGGCCTCTCTAACGCCAGGTTTTCGCTCGCGTTGGTCAAGCCCAACCTGGTACTCAACGTCAGCAATGATAGTGCTGACATAGCGACGTTGTCACAGGCGACATGGCTGGATCGTGGTGTTAGGACGGATGAAACCACAGCGGGGCACGGCCTTGGTTTATCGATCTGTAAAATGATCGTCGCCAGTTACCAGGGGGAAATCAGCATCGAGATCGAGCCGGGTGATGCTGAAGCGCGGATTCAGGTGTCCGTCAGCATGCCATTGTTCTAACAGGCTGTTGAAAAGCGTTAGCGAGGCAGCTGAGACTACGTATCGGCAACGCAGGTAGATTTTCAACAGCCTGCTAAGTCCCCAAGGCCGATTTATCACCTAGGATGCGCGATAAATCCGCTTCAAAACGCCTTTCCCACGCTACGACCGCCAAGCCCAGCAGAGCTCATTTATTGACGTGCCCCAGTATATGCTCTAAGTCTTATATAACCACAGTCTTATGATGCCTTTACTTGTTTTTGATTCGGTCGCTTACACCTGCTTAATAAAGGAATGTACCTATGAAAATATTTACAAAGGCCAAGCTGGCAATCCTCTGTCCCGCATTGGCTGTTTGTGCCATGCAATCGACTGTTGCACAAGCGGCTAACGATCAGCTGGGTAGCTACAAAGCGAGCAGCACGATCACCCTCGATGGCGCTGCCGAAGCGGCCTGGGATAAGGCCACCGCACTGACCGTCAAACTGGACAACCTTCCCTATAAACCTGGCAACTACAACGGCATGCAAGAAACAAAGATCACGATGAAATCGCTGTACGACGATCAGTATGTCTATTTCTTGCTCGAATACAGCGATCCCACCAAGAGTCTGGTGCGCTACCCCTGGCAGAAGCAAGCCGACGGTTCCTGGAAACAACTCAAAGATAAAGACCAGACCGGTCACGACAACGTCTACTACGAAGATAAGGTCGGTATATTCTGGCAGATCGGCAAGGTGCGGGGTTTCGAAAAGAAAGGCTGCGATTCCGCCTGTCACATGCAAGACGATGATGGCAAGATCGCCGGCATCGACCAGAAAGGCAAAGCACCGGGGCGCAAATACACCCGCAGGGCCGGTGAAACCATCGATATGTGGCACTGGAAGAGTGTGCGGATGAACCCTCTCGGTCTGATAGACGACCAGTTTGTCGATCATATCAAGGACCCTAAAATGAACAAGAACTGGGGCCGTCACGGTGATGCCAAGACTGGCGGCGGTTACGTCGCTAACATAAATGCCGCTAAAAACGGCCCCGCATTCATGAACCGGACCCAGGACGGTCTTAACGACTACACCGTGACCCCAGCGCAGAAGACCACTTTCGTTGATACCTTCAACGCCGGGGATCTGGTTCCCGGTATCATGTCGACGCCGTTCACTGGCTCGCGGGGCGATATCTGGTCTACCGGTGTCTGGAATGATGGCAAGTGGACGATCGAGCTGAAACGCAAGCTGGTCACCACCGGTGACAAAGCGGACATTCAGGACGTACAGTTCAACGACCTGAAAAAGACCTACTACTTCGGCGTATCCGTGTTTGATAACTCCCAGATAAACCATATCTACCACGAAGGTTCTCTGAAGCTGACGTTCAAGTAAGCGGTATCGATCTAACGCCCATCTGCAGCCATGCCTGTGGGCGTTATGTTCTAGCAAAGAGAGATAACCATGCGATTAAATACCCTTAACTATCAGGCCAGACTCGGACTTTCGGGTTTTCTGATCAGCGTAATCCTCGGTGTGCTCAGTGCGGCAACACTGATTGGATTGGTCTATTCAAAACACGAATCCGGCTTTCAAATTCCGGAAATGGATAAAGTGAAGGCAAAATATTCCGACCCAAGGCTGGTCGGATCGATGAGAACCTCGATGTATAAGCACGTTGCCGAAGACGGTGACATCGACATCATCGCCAAATGGATTGACGAGGGGGCTAAGGATGACGCGTTTTTCAAAGAAGAGGTGATGTATATCATCGAGGAGGACTGCCAGAAGTGTCACAGCAAGTCGTCTGAGATGTCTGGCGCAATCACCTCGATGCCCTTCAGCAGCCATGAAGATCTACTCAAGTACACCGACAAAGGCTACACCTGGACCCATATGGCCAAGATGGCGCATATACACCTGTTAGGTATCTCGGTGTTTCTGGTCATCGTGTCGCTGGCTATGGCCTTCAGCAGCTATCTTGGGGTTATTAAAACAACACTGATCTCGGCCGGTTGGGTGGCGCTGTGGCTAGATATATCAGCCTGGTGGTTGTCCAAGTTCTCCGACCAGTTCGCCTATGTAATCGCCGCCGCAGGCACCGTTGAGATCGCTGCGGTCGTGGCCATGAGCGGCCTGTGCTTGCTCAATATGTGGATCAAAGTCCCCGCGTTCTTGTTAGAGGAAAACGCTAGCGATTAAGGTTCTGATTGCTGAGTTTCACTCCGATACCGGGCAGGCTCTCAATGGGCCTGCCCTTTTTTTGGGTAATCAGGAAATCCGATATTACTTCGTGGATCGGAATGTATTTTGACAAAGGTGCTGCATGCGTCGGGTTAAAAACCGACCCACAGGTTCCCCCTGTAGGTCGGAATTCATTCCGACTCTTTTACCCCCCGGCGACTCCGAACGTTAGCTTAAAACCCGACCACAAAATCCAATCTACACTCGTGGGTCAGCATTTATTCCGACATCTGTGCTGCATGTGTCGGGCTGAACCCCGACCTACAAAACCTGCAGGCGCTACTCAATCGATTCCAAATGGGTGCGGCAGTAGCCCACCAAACAGTCGGTTAATTGGCGGCTGGCGTCGGTCGCCAGGTTCCACGAGTGCCAATACAGCGGCACCTGAATGTGGTCGCCTGGGCTGAGTTCCTGCAGCTGCCCCCCTTCAAGCAGCGGCAAGCCTTGCTGGTCCGGCACCAAGCCCCATGCAAGACCTCGCCCGATAAGATCAACGAAGGCCTGCGGCGAGGGCACCTGGTGGCGCGGGTAATCACCTTCGATGCTAAAAAATGTCTTCAGGTACCGATCCTGTAGTTCATCCTTCTGGTTGAATTCGACCGCAGGGGCTTGTTTGAAGCCTTCTGGCTCCGCTCCGTTTGGAAAGTAGTGCTGTTTAAATTCTGCCGTTGCCAGTGCCCGGTAGCAAACCCTGCCGAGCGGGATGCAGTTAACACCCTGCACCGGCTGATCACTGCCGCTGATGCAGCCGATGACTTCACCCAGACGCAGAAAATTCTGGGTCTGATCCTGATCATCGACCCTCAGCTCCAGCAGGAGTTGGTGTTCTTTGAGCAGCGGCGTGATCGCATCCATAAACCAGGTTGCCAGACTGTCGGCATTGACGCCGATGGCCAGTTTAGTAAAACCCTGAACCTGGGCATCCCCCAGGCTTTCAAGTAGATCGCTCTGGAGCAGGGTTATCTGCCGGTAATAGCGCAACAGTTGTTGCCCGGCAGGTGTCGGGCGGAGCGGCTGGGTACGAATGATCAACAACTGCCCGAGTGATTCTTCGAGCTGCTTGACCCGCTGCGAGACGGCCGATTGGGTGAGATGTAATCGGCGCGCGGCTTTATCGAAGCTCTGGGCTTCAATCACGCTGCCGAAAGCCTGTAGTTGACGGTGATCGATCATCAGGGATCTCGCTGAAGTCTTATTAATGCGTCTAATCAAGGTTAAATATTATTAGTTTTACTTACTAATTGCGATTGCCTAATCTTTGCACTCCGACACTAATCGCTGAGTACTACCGATGTCCGCCAACTTGGTTTCTTTACAGACGCCCTTTTTCGCCGGTCTGGCCACCAGCGCCGGGCTAATCATGGCGATTGGGGCGCAGAATGCATTTGTGTTAAGCCAGGGGGTGCGCCGCGAATACCACTGGACGATTGCAGGGGTCTGCAGCTTGATCGATACCCTGTTAATCGTGCTGGGCATTGCCGGGATGGGTGTATTGATCAGCGATTCGCCGCAGCTCCTCAGCCTGATTACCTGGGGCGGTGTGCTGTTCTTGCTGTGGTACGGGGCTAAAGCCCTGTATTCTGCGCTTAAATCAGCCACGCTCGAAGTGCCGCGTAGCGGCCTGAGTTCGCTACGCTCTGCACTGCTGACAACCCTGGCGTTAAGCCTGCTTAATCCGCATGTCTATCTCGATACCCTGGTACTGCTCGGCAGTATCGGCGGTCGTTATCCCGAGCCTGAACGCTTCTGGTTTGCGGCTGGGGCGTCGGTGTTCTCTTTTGTTTGGTTCTTTTCACTGAGTCTGGGCGCGCGTTGGCTGGCGCCGCTGTTTCGCAAGCCGATCGCCTGGCGGGTCTTGGACGGTTTGGTGTGTTTGATGATGTGGACACTAGCGGCGCTGTTAGTGACAGGGGCGATCCAATAAACATCGCTCTTCTCTGCGATTAACCCGATGTTTCTTTGCGATATTGCCGTATAGTCTCGGAAAATGCCTGCTAGTAGATTTTTTGATGTCCGGCTTGCGAATGTTATCAATTCAAAGCCGCAGCCATGCACTTTGTCGATCTGTTCAGGCGATCTGTTCAGGCGATGTTATTAGCCACCCCCTATACTCATCACGGTCACAGCCGTTCCTGCGCTGTAGCTCAATAAATGGAGTGAGATCAGCAATCTTATGGCAAGTGGAATATTCGCAATTCTGGACGACGTCGCCCTGCTACTCGATGATGCGGCGGTGATGAGTAAGGTCGCCGCCAAGAAAACCGCCGGCATCCTCGGCGACGACCTGGCGATCAATGCTGAGAAGGCGACAGGATTTCAGGCATCGCGTGAACTACCGGTGATCTGGGCGATCACCAAGGGATCGATGCTTAATAAGCTGATCATCCTACCGCTGGCATTTCTGCTGAGTTCTTTCGCACCCGCCCTGATCATTCCCATTCTACTGATCGGCGGGGCCTACCTCTGCTACGAGGGGTTGGAAAAAATTCTGGAGTGGTTCATTCCGCATCAGCCGCACAGAGTGGCGGCACAAGAGACATCCGATCCTAAAGAACTGCTGCAGCGCGAACACGCCAAGATTCGCTCGGCCGTACGCACCGATTTTATCCTCTCGGTAGAGATCATTGTTCTCGCTCTCGGCACGGTATTGGATCAGAGTCTGCCCCTGCAAATACTGGTGGTCAGTTTTGTGGCATTACTGGCCACCGTGGGCGTCTACGGTCTGGTAGCGCTACTGGTACGCATGGATGATGTGGGCGGTTATCTGGTCCAACGGGCCAGCATCCTGTCCGGTACGCTCGCGAGCGTTTATCGTGGCTTCGGTAATTTTTTGATCGCGGCCCTGCCTCGGGTGATCCGATTGTTGAGCGTGGTCGGCACGGTGGCGATGTTGCTGGTGGGCGGGGGAATCTTTGCCCATAACATCGACTGGGTACATCACGCGTTGGCGATAATGCCCACCTTGCTGGGGGATCTGGTTGCCGGTTGTCTGGTCGGCCTGGTAGTACTGCTGAGTGTGAAGGGTGCCGGTAAGCTAAAGTTCGCTCTCGGAGCGTAAGGGCGTAGGGCCATTGCAGTGGTTTGGTTTAATCCGACGGTTTCATCCGCTGGGCGACATCGATCGCGACACCCGGCGGAAAAAGGGCCCCAAGAAGGGGCCCGATGATACTTAGGGCTTGGCGCTGAGTGATGCCTGCGACAATTCCAGCAGCTCCCGCAGCGCCACCGAGAAGATGGCACAATCGATAACCCGGGCCGAACGTATCTCACCCAGCATCTGCTGCCAGCGGCGTACCGGCAGCGCATGCTCAGACAACCACTGGGTCACCTGCGCCAGCTCATTGTCTGCAGCGTCGCTGCCGAGCACCCGGCTGGTTAGATTGCGCTGCTGACTATTGAGGTCGTCACGGTAGCTGTCACAGGCCAGTGACTGCCAGTGACTCTTGGCCTCAAACGCCCGCACCTGCTGGTCAAACCAGTGTAGCTGGAGATGATCTCCGAGGCTGAAATAGACCCGCGCAACCCGCTCCACCGGCTGCCCGGTCTGCTCTGCCACCTGGATAATGCCCAGCAGCGAGAACAGACTATCGGCACTGGCGGCTAACCCCGCCAGTGCATCGGGTACGCCGCACTCGACCAGCTGCGCATGCCGGCGCTGCCAGTCCTGCAGCCGGCCGCCCTGAATCAGCTCGACGATCTTCGGCATCAGCAGCTCTATACCACCGCGATAGCGTTCGATACAGCGCGCAACATCCAGTTCATAGCGATGATTACGCAGGAACCAGTAGCTGGCGCGGCGTACCAGACGTTGCAGATCGGTCATGATCTGGGCCTGGTCAGCCACCGATACCGCGCCATCCAGGCTTTCGATCTCGGCCCATATTGTGTCCATTGCAAACACATCACGGGCGATCACATAGGCCGCAGCGATATCATCGTAGTCCGCGCCGGAAGACTGCTTCACCACATGCGGGTAGGTGATACCCATCCGGTTGACGATGCCGTTGGCGAGCTGGTTTGCGATAATCTCCGGGCGCAGCCGATGCTGACTGACCTCTTCCGGGAACCGTTCGCTGATCTGAGCCGGGAAGGCACCGGCTACTTCGCGTGCCAGATAGGCATCGTTGTAAATCCGTGGGGTGATCAGCGCCTGTTTCAGCTCCGCTTTAATGTAGCAGATCAGCACCGATAGCTCGGGACTGGTGAGACTGGTGCGGTTCTGCATCGCCTCCTTAGCGGCGATGAATTCCATCCCGCGGTCCAGCTTGCCGTCCGCTTCCAGGCTGTCGATCAGGCGCACATATTCATCCAGATCATGCGCCGCATGCTCATGCGCAAGGCTCAACGCCTGGACCTGGCTATAGTTATTGGTCAGTACCAGCTCCCCGACCGCATCGGTCATCTGCTTCAGCATCAGGTTACGCTGTTTAATAGTCAGGTCACCGTTGGCGACCACCTCATTGAGTAGAATCTTAATATTGACCTCGTGGTCGGAGCAGTCCACACCGCCCGCGTTGTCAATAAAGTCGGTATTGCAAGCGCCGCCCTTGAGCGCGAATTCAATCCGTCCCAACTGGGTAAATCCGAGGTTACCGCCCTCACCCAGCACCCGGCAACGCAGCTCGTTACCGTTAATGCGCAGGCTGTCGTTGGCCTTGTCGCCGACCTCGCTGTGGCTTTCGCCGCTGCCCTTGACGTAAGTGCCGATGCCGCCGTTCCAGAGCAGATCGACCGGAGCCTTGAGCAGGGCGGAGATCAGTTCGGTGGGGCTGAGCTTATCGGCCTCGATAGCAAAGCGCTGCTTCATCTGCGCTGAGATCGCAATCGACTTGGCCGCGCGGGAGAACACCCCGCCCCCTTGGGAGATTAACGACGCATCAAAATCGGTCCAACTGGAGCGCGGCAAGGCGAACATCCGCTGCCGCTCAGCATAGGTACTGGGCGCATCCGGGTTGGGGTCGATGAAGATGTGCATATGGTTAAAGGCCGCCGTCAACAGGGCGCTCTCGGACAACAACAGACCATTACCAAACACATCACCGGCCATGTCGCCGACCCCAACCACGGTAAAGGGATCAGCCTGAGAGTTCAGCCCCAGTTCACGGAAGTGACGTTTGACCGACTCCCAGGCACCTTTGGCGGTAATCCCCATCCCTTTGTGGTCGTAGCCCTGGCTCCCCCCGGAGGCGAAGGCATCACCGAGCCAGAAACCGTACTCGTCGGCCAGGGCGTTGGCGATATCGGAAAAAGTCGCAGTGCCCTTGTCGGCGGCGACCACCAGGTAGGGATCATCGTCGTCGTGGCGGATAACATCGCGCGGCGGCACCACCTTGCCCTCCACTAAATTGTCGGCCAGATCCAGCAACCCGCGGATAAAGATTTGATAACAGGCGATCCCTTCGGCCTGGATCTCCTCGCGCGAGCCTTTTTCGGGCAGGTTGCGAGGCACGAAGCCACCCTTGGCGCCGACCGGCACGATGACCGCGTTTTTGACCTGCTGCGCCTTCACCAGACCCAAGACTTCGGTACGATAATCCTCCTGACGGTCAGACCAGCGCAGCCCCCCCCGGGCAACCTTGCCGCCCCGCAGGTGCACCCCTTCGACCCGCGGAGAGTAAACGAAGGTTTCGAACATCGGCCGGGGGCGCGGAATATTGTCGATCTGGCGTGGACTGAGCTTAAAGCTGACATACGATTTGGGCTGCCCTTCGGCATCCATCTGGAAATAGTTGGTACGCAGCGTGGCTTTAATCAACGCCAACAAACGCCGCAAAATACGGTCATCGGTGAGGTTATCAACCTGATCCAGCGCATCGAGCACACTGGCTTCCAGGCGTTTGGTCAGCGCCTCCACCTTATCGCTGGTTTGCCGCGCGGGCTCCAGTCGCGCCCGGAACAGTGCCACCAACAGTTTGGTCACTTGCAGGTGACGCGCCAGGGCATCGGCAATATAGGGCTGGCTGGAATCGAACCGCAGCTGCCGGTTATAGCGGGTGTAGGCGCGCAGCAGGGTAACCTCGCGCCAGCTTAGCTTGCCACCGATGACCAGCCGGTTGAATTCATCGTTCTCTGCCCGACCCTCCCAGATCGCCGAAAAGGCATCCTGAAACAGCTGCTTCACTTCCAGCAGCTCGACCGGTTCGGAACTGTTGTAGCTGAGTTTGAAATCGTGCAGCCAGAAGACCTTGCCATCACTGCGGCGTACTTCATAGGGGTGTTCACCCACGACTCGCATACCCAGGTTTTCGAGTACCGGGATGATATCGGAAAGGATTAACGAATCGCCTTGATTGAGCAATTTAAAGCGCAACAGATTACTGGACTCCTCCAGCAACCGGTAAAAACTCATCGCCAGCGGCTTGCCGGCATCTATTTCAGCCAGGCGCTGCACATCATAGACCGCACTACTGGGAGTAAAGTGTTCCCGATAGGCACTCGAAAAAGCACCCCGATAGAGGCTGATAAAGTGGTTACCCTGTTCTTCACCGCAACGTTCGATCAGGGCATGGTGCAGATCTTCATCCCAGGCGCGGGAGGTCTCGATCACCTGCGCCTGCAGCGCATGCACATCCCATTCAGGACACAAGTTAGGGTCTACTTTGAGAACGAAATGGGTCCGGGCCAGCACCGACTCGGAAAAATGGGTGGTAAACTCGGTATCGAGTGAGTTGAAATGTTGCTCCAACACCCGCTGTACCCTACGGCGCAGATCGGTACTGTAGATATCACGCGGAGCGTAATAGAGACAGGAGAAAAATTTACCGCAGGGATCGGGGCGTACAAACAACCGTACCTTACGCCGCTCCTGCAGGTTGAAGATACCCAGCGCGGTATCGAACAGCACCTCCGGTGTGGCTAGAAAGAGTTCCTCACGGGGTAGATCCTTAATCACCTGTAGCAGCTCTTTGCTGCTATGACCGCCCGGCTCGAAACCGGTCTGGTCGATCACCGCCGCCACCTTAAGTCGCACCATGGGAATAGTGGCGGGCGCCGTGTAGAAAACCGGCGAGGTATAGAGCCCATAAAAACGCAGCTCACCGATCACCCGCCCTTCAGCATCAAAGCGTTTCACCACCACCAGATCACGATACACAGGACGGTGAATACGCGAACGGTGCGCGTCTTTACCGAACATCAGTGGCAACGGCGTGTCGATAAATACGCGCTCATTGTCACGCAGCTGCTCTAGCAGTTTCTTTGTCCGCCTGGGCGCATGCAGACGCGCAGTACCCAGCTCGCTGCCAGCAACGCGGTGCACAACAACCCCCTCACCCTCTTTACTCAGCTCGACCTCGTCGCAGGCTAGGAAGGTAAAATTGTTGTCCAGCATCCACTCAAGAAACACCCGGGCTTCAGCAACCTCGGCCTTGTCGATCGCCTTGGGCGATTTTTTCAAACTGGTGATAGCAGTCTGCACCCGCTCCAGCATCGCCGGGTAATCTATGACCGCCGCGCGTACATCGTTCAGCGCATCCTGCAGATCGGCTTCGATCGCTTTCAGCGCATCCTGATCGCTGCGCCGATCAACCTCGAGATAGATCGCCGACTCACGCCGCCCCTCTGACTGCGGTTGATCGCGTTCAATTACCCGTAGCAGCTGCCCGTCCCCATCGCGCTTAACATTGACAATGGCATTATGGATCGCGTGAATGGAGAGCCCCTGACGGTTCAACTCCATCCGCACCGAATCCACCAAAAACGGCATATCGCTGTTCAACACTTCGATCACGGTATGATTGGAATGCCAGCCATGCTGCTCTACATCGGGATTAAATACCCGTAATTTGGCGGTTCCGGGATCAAGCTGCTGGATAAAATGCCAGCAAGAGAGCGTAGCGCCGTAGAGATTATCCAGACGCCGCTCCTCCAGCTCATCGGCCGGGGTGACATGGTAATAGAGCCGAGAAAAACGACTCACCTCCTCGGCAACGCTAGATTCCAGTTTAGCGCTGAACAGCTCAGCCAGTTTGGCCAGGATTTTACCTTTGCTGCTGCTTCGTGGGTCGAACATGATGGGCGTTTCTCCGCTCGTTTGAACGTTTGTTATTGATTGATACGCAAGGTCACTAGAAGACCGATAGTACTACTAAAGTTGTGAATTAAAAGTATTTTCATTCGCTGTCTGGCGGACTTGAGCGGCCGCAGCGAATGCAAGTGAGAGTAGGTACAGTCTATGGACTTTGCTAAGGTGAATAGCTGCTTTTTCAAGCAAAATGATAGATAAAACGTCTGATTTTTCATACCAAACCAGCGCTAATACCTACACGCTATCAAGGGCGCAACACCAGCACCGAGCAGCCCGCCCGCTCAACCACGCGGGAGGAGTTGGAGCCCAGCAGCGCATGGTCGATCTTACCGCGGTGATGCGCGGTCATGATGATCAGATCTGCACCGATACGCTTGGCCTGCTTGACGATCCGCTCGGCCGGATTACCCTGATGCACCGATAACGACCGCTGCACATCTACGGGCAGCTTCGCCTGGGCATAGTCGAGCAGATGCTGATCCACCGCGGCATGCGCCTTTTTAACTTCCGATTTTTTAAAGTAAGAGGCGACCAGTGGTGAGCTGAAGCCGGGGATCACCGTCATCAGATGCAAGGTCCCGCCGTCACGATCGATTTCACGCAGACCCAATTCCAGTGCCGCATCAGAAAACTCCGGCTCTTCAACATCTACGGGTATTAAAATATGTTTAAACATAGCGAGTCCTTTAACCGGTAAGCCCGGCCCGTTGATACCGGCGGCACAGGGTGCAGCCGGTATACCATTACATCGCCGCGACTGCGGATCCGGCGTTGCCGTTACCCTTGGCTTTGGCCTCTGAATCCCGACGCCGCCGCTGCAGCATCACGATCGGAACCAGCAGCAATAGCGCCGGAATAAAGATCAGCTCTTTATTGGGCTGATCCTGCGGAATCTCCACCGCGACAATCTGCTGGTCAAACGATAGCCCCACCTGTTCGGCGTGGCTATCGAAGCCCACCATATCGACCACAACCTTATCGTTACTGTCGATCAACTCCAGCCCCGCGCTGACTAACCGCGCCTGAGTCGAAGTCCCCTCGCCCAGCGCCAACAGCGCCACAAAGCTACGCGGGTTACCGACCGCATCTTCACCCTGCAGATGCAGGCGCAGCTCAGCGCCGGCGGGGATATCGAGACTGCCACTGGTCAGTACCGTCGCCGAGGCGGTTTCGAACGGTGCCACGATCATATCCATCCAGTAGCCCGGCCGGAACAACGAGAAGGCGATCAAGATCAACAACGCTGTCTCGTAGAAGCGGTTACGCACCAAGAAATAGTTTTGGGTGGCCGCGGTAAACAGTAGGATCGCCGCGGTCGAGATCACAAACACCATAATACCGTGGACCCAGTCCACCCCGATCAACAGCAGATCGGTGTTGAAGATAAACAGAAACGGCAGAATCGCGGTACGCAGACTGTAGAAGAACGCAACAAATCCGGTCCGGATCGGATCCCCCCCTGACACCGCCGCCGCCGCAAAGGAGGCCAACCCCACCGGCGGGGTCACATCCGCCATGATGCCGAAGTAGAACACGAACAGATGCACCGCGATCAGCGGCACGATCAGCCCGGACTCCTGGCCCAGGGTCACGATCACCGGCGCCAGCAGCGACGACACCACGATGTAGTTGGCGGTGGTCGGCAGTCCCATCCCCAGGATCAGGCTCAGCACCGCAGTCAGGACCAGCATCAGCAGAAGACTGCCCATCGACAGCACTTCAACCAGATCGGCCAGTACTGAGCCTACACCGGTCTGAGAGACGACGCCGACGATGATACCCGCTGTCGCCGTGGCGATACCGATACCGATCATGTTGCGCGCGCCGACGATCAGGCCATCGATCAACTGATTAAAGCCACGCCGGAACTCATGGGCTAGATCGCCCTGGTTACGGAAGTAGGCGAACAGCGCTTTCTGGGTGATCAGGATAAACACCATCAGCATCGAGGCCCAGAACGCCGACAGACCGGGCGACAGCCGTTCGACCATCAGACACCAGACCAACACCACCACTGGCAGGATAAAGTGCAGACCGGATTTGACCGTCGGGCCCGTCTCCGGCAACTCGATCACCTCTGATTCCGGGTCATCCAGCTCCAGATCAGGGTACTGCGCCGAGTACCGCACCAGCAGCACATAAACGACCAACAACAATGCACTGATCACCAGACTGGCGGATTCACCAAAAACGGGCTTGATCCAGCCGATACCGTAGTAAACCAGCAGCGACAGCGCCGCGGTAACGAAAAAACCCAGCAGCAACCCCATCAGGCGCACCATCCAAGGCTTGGCCGCACTGCGCCGTGGCAGACCGTACATATCCTGCTTCAGCGCTTCGAGGTGAACGATATACACCAGCGCGATATAGGAGATCAGCGCGGGCAGAAAGGCGTGTTTGATCACCTCGACGTAGGAGATGCCGACATACTCGACCATCAGGAACGCCGCAGCGCCCATCACCGGGGGCATGATCTGGCCGTTAACCGAGGACGCCACCTCGACCGCACCGGCTTTCTCGGCGCTGAAACCCACCCGCCGCATCATCGGTATGGTAAAGGTGCCGGTGGTCACCACGTTAGCGATCGAAGATCCAGAAATCAGCCCGGTCATGCCCGAGGCCACCACCGCCGCCTTGGCCGGACCGCCGCGCATGTGCCCCAGCAGCGAGAACGCCACCTGGATAAAGTAGTTACCCGCCCCGGCCTTATCCAGTAGCGCACCGAACAGTACGAACAGGAACACGAAACTGGTGGAGACCCCCAGCGCGATACCAAACACCCCCTCGGTGGTGATCCACTGATGGTTGACCACCTGGCTTAAATTGGCACCTTTGTGGGCGATAATCTCCGGCATATAGGGGCCGGCAAAGGTGTAAAGCAAAAACACCGATGCCACTACCACCAGCGGTGGCCCGAGCGCACGCCGGGTCGCTTCCAGCAACAGCAGCCCACCGATCACCGCCACCACCAGATCCTGGGTAATCGGAGCACCGGGACGGTCGGAAATCTGCACATAAAAGATAAACAGGTAGGCGGCGGAAAACGCACCCAACAGCGCCAGGATCATATCGACCGTCGGCACCCGCTCGCGTGGAGAGCCACCAAAGGCGGGGTAGGCCATAAAGGCGAGAAACACGGCGATGGCAAGATGGATCGAGCGTGCTTCGGTATCGTTGAAAACCCCAAAACTACCGATCAGCGGCCAATCGTAAAAAGGCAAAGGAGAGGCGATCCACAGTTGAAACAGTGACCAGCACAACGCGGTACCCAGCAACAGAATCCGCTGCACCCCTTGAGGATCACGGGCACCGTTGTCGGTAGATGCCACCAGATCCTGAAGCTCAGTATCACTGAGTTTTGTTTCTTGTTTTGACTTCGGGTCGGTCATAAAAAACTCCGGTTTAATACTACGAGCGTTTCAGCAAACGCTCGAACATACCGTCTGGATCGATGCTGCAATACCAAGGCGGTTGGCACGATGACGATCAACCACGGGCTCATCGCCACCACCGCAACGTTACTGCCAGCAAGCGTAGCAGAACGCTTAGATCCAGCCGTTAATCACGCCACCTTACCTGCCCCGCAGTCCATAACACGCTCTGCTGGGTACAACCTAGCGGGTTTGACTAACAATCACCGGCCTGCAAGCGGCGCCGGATAATTTTAATCACCCCCCTGCCGCGAGATACAACCATTCGTGCCATTAACACCTCCATTCGTGCCTCGGCACCAAGGGAACCTGCGAACAAGTCCAAAAGCATTTCTGGCACTCAGACTGAGCTCCCAATCAAGACACGGCTTAGCAGGCCCTCTTGGTTATATAAGAATGGACCTGTCAAAAAGTCGCAACTCGGAGTGCGGATCCGTCTGAATGCCCCGTAGGGCAAGAGCCGATCTGCCATCACCCCCTCCATTGACCGCAATTTCTTCTAGAATCAATTCTGTACTCTTTGATTCGAAACTGGAGTTGCGGTATGCATACGGCCTTTTTAGAACACCTGGATAAACAACTGCAATCTCTCCATGACGAGGGGCTGTATAAGCGCGAGCGGGTGATCCACTCTCCCCAGCAAGCCTCGATCCGGGTGGGCGAAGCCTCGCCGGTAGTCAATTTCTGCGCCAATAATTATCTGGGACTGGCTAACCATCCGACCCTGATCGACGCCGCTAAAGCGGGTCTGGACGCCCGCGGCTTCGGCATGGCCTCGGTGCGTTTTATCTGCGGCACTCAGGATATCCATAAGCAGCTGGAACAGCAGCTAAGCAGTTTTCTCGGCACCGAAGACAGCATTCTCTATTCGTCCTGCTTTGATGCCAACGGCGGCCTGTTCGAGACCCTGCTTGACGACCAGGACGCGATTATCAGCGATGCCCTCAATCACGCCAGCATCATCGACGGTGTCCGGCTGTGTAGGGCGCGCCGCTATCGCTATGCCAATAACGACATGATGGATCTGGAAGAACAGCTGCAGGCGGCCCGGGACGCCCGCTTTCGTCTGATCGCCACCGACGGGGTATTTTCGATGGATGGCAGTATTGCCAATCTCAAGGCGATCTGTGATCTGGCCGAGCGTTACGATGCCCTGGTGATGGTGGATGATTCGCACGCAGTGGGCTTTATCGGCGAAAAAGGCCGGGGCAGCGCCGAATATCATGACGTGATGGAGCGGGTCGACATTCTCACCGGCACCCTGGGCAAGGCCCTGGGTGGCGCGATGGGCGGCTACACCGCCGGCCCCAAAGCGGTCATCGACTGGTTGCGGCAACGCTCGCGCCCCTACCTGTTTTCTAACTCGCTGGCGCCTTCGCTGGTTACGGCGTCGATCGCCGCGCTCGAGCTGCTGGCGCAAAGCGACGCCCTGCGCCAGCAGCTCAAACACAACAGCACCTACTTTCGCCAGGGTTTGGCGCAGGCGGGCTTTACCCTGTCCGGAGCCGACCATCCGATCATCCCGGTGATGCTTGGCGACGCAGCCCTGAGCACGAGGATGGCGGATCGACTGCTGCACGAGGGGATCTATGTGATCGGCTTCTCCTTCCCGGTGGTGCCCAAGGGCAAAGCACGTATTCGAGTCCAGATTTCTGCCGCGCACAGTCGCGAACAGCTCGATCGTGCGCTGGATGCCTTTGCCTGGGTTGGTCGCGAGCTGGGGGTTATCCCATGAGTAGGGCGCGGCTTAGAACGTCCGGGACGTTTCGCTCTGCAGATAACACCACCGGATCAAGGGGACGACGATGAAAGCGCTGGTCAAACTCAAGCCGGAACCCGGTATCTGGCTGCGCCAGGTGCAACCTCCCGAACTCGGACACAACGATCTGCTGATCAAGATACGTAAAACTGCTATCTGCGGCACCGATATCCATATTTATAACTGGGATGAGTGGTCCCAGAAAACCATTCCAGTGCCGATGGTTGTGGGCCATGAATACGTGGGCACGGTCGCCGCTATCGGTCAGGAAGTGAGCGGTTTTAAGATCGGTGACAGAGTATCGGGGGAGGGTCACATCACTTGCGGCCACTGCCGCAACTGCCGTGCCGGTCGGCGCCAGCTGTGTCGTAACAGCGTCAGTGTCGGGGTTAACCGCGCCGGCGCCTTTGCCGAGTACCTGGTGATCCCTGCGGTTAACGCCTTTAAGATTGCCGATAACATCAGCGACGACCTGGCGGCCATCTTCGACCCTTTCGGCAATGCGGTGCATACCGCGCTGGCTTTCGACCTGGTCGGCGAAGACGTGCTGATTACCGGTGCCGGGCCAATAGGCATCATGGCCGCAGCAGTCGCTCGTCATGCCGGTGCGCGGCATATCGTACTCACCGATATCAACCCTTACCGACTACAGCTGGCCGCTAAGCTCGGCGTCGCCCGCACGGTCAATATCACCCAAGAGGATCTGGGCGCAGTGATGACCGAACTAGGCATGAGCGAAGGCTTTGATGTCTGTATGGAGATGTCGGGGGTCTCCAGCGCATTCCAGCTGATGCTGGAGAAGATCAACCACGGCGGCAAGATTGCCATGCTCGGCATCCCCGCGACTCATACCAGCATCGATTGGTCCCTGGTGATCTTCAAGGGGCTGACGATCAGAGGGATCTATGGCCGGGAGATGTTCGAGACCTGGTACAAGATGGCCAGCCTGATTCAGGCCGGATTGGACCTGAGCCCGATTATTACCCACCATTTTCCGATCGATGCATTTCAGCAGGGGTTTGATCTGATGCGCTCGGGATCGTCCGGGAAAGTCATTCTTGACTGGGACTGAGACGCAGAGCCGCTTGAACTAAAAATAGCGGCTCGTCTCAGCACGCTACGCGCACCAACACCCTGGTGCCCGGGCCTGGCGGGTACGCATTTGGGGATTACTGGCGCATGGGGCTGCCGTTGGAGCTGCTGATCGTACTGGTAGCGCCCCCCCTGATCATGATCGTGGCCGCCGTAAGAACCACGGCAAGGACCGCTGTGCTTGGCGCGGAGTCGCGCGCCAAGCCATGCTTTGAGCGGTTCCTGTGGACTAAAAATAAAGAATTATCATAGAAAGGGCTGTTTTGACCGTTCAGCCCCTCTGTTCAACGAAAAAGTATCATCCTAACTCTCGCTGACTCCCGAAAGCAGGGCAATATAGTGAAAATAAAGCGTCATCATAAATGTCAGCTTCGCGCACAAACCGGACATCGTGACGGCTTCCGATATCGGCGGCTTCATCTAC
>JBALTG010000083.1:0-19546 GCA_036964625.1 Motiliproteus sp. | reverse complement strand
GGTCGGTTTGAAGCACGCCCGGGAAACTGGGGGGGGCTAAATGACGGCAGCCGATTATTCTCAGCAGCCCCGGTGGTTGATGTCTCAGTGCTGTTCTTCAGCCCCTGCAGAACCTCATCACTATCAGCTTAATCTCAGCCATTGCAGTAGCAGCGCCAGTGCCAGCACTGCACTGAGTCCCTTCCAAAACAATAACGGGTTCTTCTCCAGCAAGGGTTTCTGGCGTTCGCTGTGGATAAGGTCCTTGTTGGGGTGCTCCAGGTCGTAAAGAAACTCTGATAGGGCGGCATAGCGGCGAGCAGGGTCGGGCGAGCAGGCTTTGCGCAGGGCACCCTCGATCCATTCGGGCAGATCCTGGCGGTGCTGGCGGGCCGGAATGTAGCTTAGATCGCTATAGGCGTTGATCAGATAATCGTTGCTGTGGCGCTGCTTGAATGGCACTTTTCCGGTCAGCAGCTCGTAGGCGATCACGCCCAGCGAGAACAGGTCCGAGCGGTGGCTGCCAGGCTGACCGATCAGGTACTCGGGGGCGACATAATTAACCGACCCCTGGGGGATATCCCGCTCCAGCGGGCTGCTGATCTCGTCCATGCCCGCCACGCGCACGGTGCCGAAGTCGATCAGCTTGGTGCGCCCCTGAGCATCTACCAGCACATTTTCCGGCTTCAGATCCTGGTGGATCATATCCAGCCGCTGCAGCGCGCGCAGCCCCTGGGCGATCTGTTTAACCAGCGCGCGAACCTGCTCAATACTGGGTTGGGGGTGTTGATCGGCCCACTGGCGCAGGTGCTGTTCGGGGATATATTCGGCCAGGTAGTAGAGGAACTGCTTCGGCCGCGCGGGGCTGAATGTCTTCATCACGCCCGGATGGTTGATCCGCTTGCCGACCCACTCCTCTTTGATAAAGCCATCCAGATAGAGCGGATCCTCGGCAAAATTCAACGACGGGGCTTTGAGGCAGTAGAGGCCCTTGCTGGTTTCATCGCGGACCAGATAGAGGTGGCTGCGGGTGCCTGAATAGAGCACTTCCTGGACTTCGTAACCATCGATTCGGTTGCCCGCCTTGAGTACCGGCGGAATCGGCAGCTGAGTCAGTTTGCGGTGCGCCTCGTCCAGATCTTCCAGGGCTAAGTTGTCGATGCGTACCAGCAGGGCGCTGATATTGTCATCGCTGCCATTTTCGAGCGCTGTCCCGACCAGACGTTTGGCTTCGGCCTCAAGGTCCGCCCCCAGTGTCGAGAGCTGCTGTTGTAACGCCCGATGAGGAATAAATTCGTGCAGACCGTCGCTGCTCAGCAGGTACAGGTCGCCCCTCTCCGCGCCGAACTGCTGGTAGTCGACCTCCAGGTGAGGATCGACGCCCAGAGCGCGGGTCAGGTAGCTTTTGTCGCCGCCGTAGGTGCTGGCATGGTCCCGGGTCAGCTGCTCCAGCTGGCCATCGCGGTAGCGGTAGATGCGCGAATCGCCGACATGCAGCAGATGGACGGTGGCGGATTTGATCACCAGTGCAGAGAAGGTGGTGACCAGCGAGTTTTTGGCCCTGTTGCCGCTGTTGCCGTGCTGGTAGAGCCAGCGGTTGAGGGCGTGCAGCACCCGCCCCGCAGAGGTCTTGACGGTCCAGGAGTCGGGGGTAGAAAAGTACTGCTGGATAAAATCGGTGACGCTGGTCTGGCTGGCGACATGCGATTCGGCGCTGGAACTGACCCCGTCGGCCAGCGCGCAGACCGCACCCTTATGCTCGCGCAGCGGTGCGTTGGGCAGATGGGCGGCGAAGGCGTCCTGGTTTTCGGCCTTGACGCCCGCAATCGAGCAACCGCCGAAACTGACTCGCAGCGCTGTTGTTAATTCGGGAGTTAATTGGGGAGTTAATTCCGTCGTTAACGGGGTAGTTAACTCGGTTGTTAATGCTGTCGGTACCACAGTGGTCATTCCGGCGGTCATCACGCGTCCTTAAACGACCAAACGCCACGGCATAGTGCGTGGCGTTTGGGTCAGACTATGGATTGAGTGTAGATCAGGTCACGTCGATCAGTTGCACGCTACCATCTTCCAGCACTTCGGCGATCTGCCCTGCGGGTTCCTCCATCAGCAGCAGGGTGATAAAGCCAACCACAGCGGTCGCGGCGATCACCATAAAAAAGGTGGAGTAGTCGACCAGCGAGAGCACGGTCAGGTAGACCACCGCACCGACGTTGCCGTAGGCGCCTGTCATGCCAGCGATCTGGCCGGTCAGGCGGCGCTTGATCAGCGGTACCGCGGCGAATACCGCACCTTCCCCAGCCTGAACGAAGAACGAGCAGGCCATGGCGCCGGCAACGGCCAGGTACAGCGGCCAGCTGCTGTCGATCATCGCCATCAGCGCGTAACCACCGGCCAATCCTGCGGTCAGTACCAGCAGGGTGATCTTGCGCCCAAAACGGTCGCTCAACCAACCACCACCGGGGCGCGAGGCCAGGTTCATAAAGGCGTAACCCGACGCCAGCAGGCCGGCATAGACCATATCTAACTCAAATACATCGGCGAAGAACAGCGGCAACATCGACACCACCGCCAGTTCGGAACCGAAGGTGGCAAAGTAAAGTACGTTCAGTACCGCCACCTGTTTGAATTTATAACGGTGGATCTCGGGAACCGGCTCGACGAACAGGTTCTTGTTGATGGCGTACGATTTATAGCAGTCATAGACATAGAGCACAGCCAGACCGACGTAGATCAGGGTGGCGACGGTTTGGCTCAGGGTCGATACGCCTTCTGGTGATAGCTTCCAGGTTAATAGCGCCAGGGCCGCATACATCGGTACCTTCATCGCCAGCAGAAAGAAGAAATCGCCGGTGCTGGTGACCTCCAGGCCACCGATCTGCTTGGGTTTAAAGTAGGTAGAACCCTTGGGGGTGTCGGTAACATTCTTGTACCAGATAAAACTGAACACCAAACTGATGGCGCCGGTCAGGCCGACCGCGTAGCGCCAGCCATCATCGCCACCGAACAGCAGTGCCAGGGTGGGCAGCAGCATAGCCGCCGCTGCAGAACCAAAGTTGCCCCAGCCACCGTAGATCCCCTCGGCTGTGCCCAATTCGTTAGCCGGGAACCATTCACTGACCATGCGAATGCCGACCACGAAACCGGCGCCGACGAAACCGAGCAGGAAGCGTGATAGGGCCGCCTGCTCGAACGAATCGGCCATGGCGAACATAAAGCAGGGAAAGGCGGAGATAAACAGGATCGCCGCGTAGGTGATCCGAGGGCCATATTTATCGGTCAGCATCCCGATCAGCACTCGGGCGGGGATGGTCAGGGCGACGTTAAGGATCAGCAAGGTCTTGATCTCGGCGCGGGTCAGCCCCAGCGATTCGGCGATGACCCCCATCAGCGGCGCGTGGTTAAACCAGACAAAGAACGTGATAAAGAAGGCGATCCAGCTCATATGCAGGATCTTCATCTTGCCGCTGAAGGCGAGCAGGTTGAAGCGCTCGGGTTTGATGTGCATGGGGACTACCTCTTAGCTAGAAACGATACAGAGGCTTAAGCACGCAACGTGCCACATGTGACAAATGTCTTTTTCATGCTTGTGAATCAAGGTGTTTAAGATGGATTACGATGAAGTTCGGGGAACGGCGCGTGCGTGGTTTTGGTGCTGGGTACCGTTGCGGAGGCGTGCAGAGGTCTGTTTTTGTGCATGACAGCAGTGAGTGGCGTTCGCCTTAGGCGGCCGCGACAGGCCACTGACACGAGTTTAAAACATGACCGGCAGGAGGAGGTGGTTAAAACGCAGGACTTTTGTTAGATCGATCGTTAGGAATGGCGGAAACAGCTAAAATGCAGGAGCAATTTTCGGCCCGTACATCCTGTACATAAAGAATAAAGGCCCGTAAACATCCTGTTAGCGAGCCTTTATGGTCATCCTGACGGGTTTCCTCCTGAAACCTTAAACCGACCTCCTGTCGACTTCGGACCATCCTGTTCGAAGTGTTCAGGTCCGTTAACGTCCTGCTAGCGGCCCCGCGTTGTCATCCTGACTGGTTTCTTCCTGAAACCGTAAAACCGACCTTCTGTCGATTTCGATCAACCCTGATCTTGATGTGGCTATTGTGCAGTTGCGTTAGAAGTTACGGAATAGGTAAAACGCCTAGATCGCTTAAAATTAGGCATTTACCCCGCTCACAAATATTGCGGTAAGGGATAACGTGGTCTAGCAGGTGGTCTATCGTTACAATAGCGTTTCGATTGATACGGAGTGAAGCGATGCTTGAGCAGTACCAGGGTGCATTGATAGTGGTAGGGCTGGTGATTATAGCGGCCTTGGTGTGGCTGATCAGTCGGCAGCTGAAAGCGCAGCGTGAGGCACGCAAAGCGCAGCAGCAGGTGCTTGAAGAGGTGCGTGTTAAGGCGCAGCAGCAGCGTGATTACCTGACCGAGAGCGTAAAAGTGATCGCATCAGCCATGGGAGACGGCCAGTGTGAACTGACCGAAGGCTGTATCCGCCTGAAAAAACTGCTCGATCATCTGGCCCCCTACCTGCACGAGCACGAGACCTTTAGCGTCATCAATCAGATGTACGAAGCGACCAAACATATGCCGATTTTGGAAGAGTGGAAGAAGCTTAAGATCAAGCAGCGCTTCGACTATACCCGGGAACGCGAAGAGCTGGAGCAGCAACACCGGGAAGCGATAGTGAGCGCGGCCAAGGCGCTGAGCGGCTATCGCTTTGAGCAATAACTAAGCCAACTTGAACGTCCACTGGCGAATCCAGTATGGAACTGTTACTCACCTTTGTGCTGACGCTGGGGGTGATTGGGCTGCTGGTGTGGGTGCTGGCGCACAGTCAGAGCAGCTACTACCGCCCCACCCGACAGCAGGTCGCGGAGTTGCTGCAGTCGGTACTTGACGGCAGCGCTCAGCGCAGTGGCTGGGAGCTGTTTATCGCTTATCCGTTGTATCACGATCCCGAGCTGGAGCAGATTCGACTACTCTGCGTTGCCCTGACCGAGGGTGGTCCGGACAGCGAGCCGATGGCCAGCGGTATCGGCGGTTATCTGTTTGATCGTGCCGGACGCGCGCGTTTGGCGCAGGTGTTAGCCGAACTGCAGCGGCTGATCGACGCGGAGCCGTTTGAGCGGGATTTTTAAGCGCAACCTTTTAGCGATTATTTATTCGTATACCCGGACTGCCCGTGCCGATTCTCTGTCATCGGCCCTTTAATTAGGCGATGTACTCATTGGTTGTTGCTGACCGACGGCCACATGAGTATCAGGATAACACCCCATTCCCCTTCTAATCCGATGAAAGCCAGCCTGGAATAGGCCCGTCAGGGGCGAGGCAGGAGCCGAGCCGGGCAGCACGAAAGGATGTCGTGTTTGCCCGCCTCAGGTTGGCTTTCATAGCGCGAAGCGCGTACCCGAAGGGCGGTTTCGTCGGGGCCGCCTAGGATTCTTAAGGATATGGCGGCGCATATCCTTGAGGTGCCCGAGAGGGCGCAAACGTCGATTTCGGGCCGGGAGAGACCTCTAGCCGTCACAGATCCTCCATAACCACGAACCCCTGCATCGCTTTAATTAGGTCTTGTGATCACTCGTTACGCAGCACGCGCAGTGGACTGAGTGTGACCAGCTTGCGGGTCCCGAGCCATCCGGCGCAGCCAACCAGTAGCGCGCCTAGCAGCGGACAGAGTAGCCACAGACCCAGGTGGGGGACGTAGTCGAGTTGCAGCAGTTGCCGATAGAGCCAGAACCGCAGCAGCTCAACCAGTGCGCTTGCTGCGAGTCCCGCTACGGCTCCGAGCAGGATAAACTCGGTGCCGAGCATCCGCTGCAACAAGCGTCCGCGAGCGCCCAGGGTCCGCAGCAGGGCGCCTTCGCGCATCCGCTCGTCAAGGCTGGACGCGAGCGCGGCAAACAGCACCGTCAGTCCGGCTGCCAACACAAATAACAGGACATACTCCACCGCCAGGGTGACCTGGGCGATGATACTGCGAATATTTCCCAGCAGCTGCTCCACCGCCAGCAGGGTCAGAGTGGGGAACTGCTTCATCAGCGTGACCAGCTCGCGGCGCCTCTCGGCGGGCAGGTGAAAACTGGTAATGTAGTTGGCGGGTAGGCCATCGAGTCCGCCGGGGGGAAAGATGACGTAGAAGTTGGGCCGCATCGAGTTCCAGTCGAGGCTGCGCAGGCTGGTGATTTCGACCTCGATGCTGCGATGGCCGAAGTCGAAACTTAACCGGTCACCCACACCCACGCCGAGATTGCGGGCTAACTTCTGCTCCAGCGAGACCAGCGGCTTACCCTGATCCTGCGCCGTCCACCAGCGTCCGGCGAGAATCTTATTATCCGGCGCCAGGCTGGCGGATGAAGCGCTGTCGCTAAAGGTCAGGTTCAGTTCGCGGCTAATCGCGTGTCGTCCCGGCGATTTTTCCGGCAGGACGCGCTGAGCCTCGACACCGTTGATCTGGCTGAGGCGGCCGCGCACCATCGGGTACAGGCCGCTGAAACGGATCTGCTGCTGATCCAGATACTGACTCAGGGGCTTTACCTGATCGGGCTGGATGTTGATCAGGAAATGGTTAGGTGCATCCTCCGGCAGGCTGCGCTGCCAGCTATCGATCAGATCGGCGCGCACCAACAGAATCAGTGCCATCGCCGCCAGTGTCAGGCTGAAGGCGATCAGCTGGCCGATACCCGCATTGGGGCGACGCATCAGGTTGCTCAGTGCCAGACGCCAGCTCAGCGGACCCTGGATCCTGGCCAATGTGCGCAGCAGCCCCCAACCGAGTAGTCCCAGCAACAGGGTGCCAATGCCGCCGCCCACACCGATCAGCAGGGTGAGTTTGAGATCCTGGCTGTGGGCCCACAGCAACGCCAGGATCAGGCCGCCGGACACCCCATAGACCAGCCAGGCACTGGCGGGCAGCGGATCGAGTTCGCGTCGTAGCACCCGCAGTGGCGAGACCCGGCTCAGCCGCAGCAGCGGTGGCAGGGTGAATCCGGCGAGCACCAACATCCCGGTGGCAAAGCCGATTAGCGCCGGTGCCAGTCCCGGTCCTGGCAGCTGTGTCGGCATCAGTTGCCCCAGCAGCGCCACCAGCCCGTATTGGGTCAGCCAGCCCAGCGCCACGCCGATGAGGGCGGTCAGGGTGCCGGCCAGTAACAACTGCAATGCGAACAATTGCAGAATCTGGGTTTGGGTCTGGCCCATGCAGCGTAGCAAGGCGGCGCTATCAAAGTGACGCTCGCTGTAGCGGCGTGCCGCCATCGCAATCGCAACCCCGGCCATGATCACCGCCAGCAAGCTGGACAGGTTGAGGTAGCGCTGCGCCTTACTCAGAGTGCCGCCCAGCGAGGGGTTTTCCTGATGGATATCCAGCAGTCGCTGCCCGGGCAGGAGTCGCTCGGCGAGCCAGGCCTTGAAACGGCCGATGTCGGCCTCGGCGCCGTTAAACAGATAGCGATAATTGATCCGACTGCCGGGCTGGATCACCCCGGCGGCATCGAGATCGTCCTGATGCATCAGCAATCGCGGACGCAGGTTGTACAGGCCGCCGCCACGATCGGGCTCATGCAACAACACGTGGGTCAGTTTGAGTCGGGTGCTGCCGACCTCGATACTGTCACCGACAGCGATGCCCAGGCTATCCAGAATCCGCGCTTCGACCCAGGCGGTACCGGGCTCGGGTGGATCGCGCCGGGATAGCCCCTCGCCGTCTAATTGGCTAGCAACCCGCAGTGCGCCCTTGAGCGGATAGTCCGCATCGACCGCTTTGATGCTCGCTAGTAGCATCTGATCCTGATGCATCACCATGCTTGGAAAGACCTGCTGCTGGCTGAGTTGCAGCTGTTGCTGCTGCACGATCGGTGCCAGATCACGCTGAAACGGCCGCGCGCTGGTTAATACCAGATCCGCACCGAGAAATTCACTCGCCTGACGCAGCAGCGCGCGCTCCACCCGGTCGGTAAAGAAGCCTACCGCCGAGCCTGCTGTTACCGCGACGCAGAGCGCGATCAGCAGCAGGCGTAACTCGCCGCCGCGCACTTCGCGTTTGAGCAACCGTAGCGCCAGTGACAATAAACCGGGTTTGCTCATAAACAGACCGCCTGTGCTTCTTCAACCAGCTTGCCATCAACCAGTTCTAAGCGGCGCTGGCAGCGCCGGGCCAGTTGGCTGTCGTGGGTGACCAGTATCAGGGTGCACTGCTGTTCGCGATTGAGATCGAACAGCAGTTCGATGATCTTTTCGCCGGTGTGACGGTCGAGGTTGCCGGTCGGCTCGTCGGCGAACAGCACCGAAGGTCGGGCGGCAAAAGCGCGGGCGATAGCAACCCGTTGCTGCTCACCCCCCGAGAGCTGTAACGGCGTATGCTCCAATCGGGACTGCAGCCCAACCCGTTCCAGCAGTAGTCGCGCTTCGGCCCTGGCCTGCGGCTCGCCGTTTAGCTCCAGCGGTAGCATGACGTTTTCGAGCGCCGTCAGGGCTGGCAGCAGCTGAAAGCTCTGGAATATAAACCCCACGCATCGGCTGCGCAGCGTGGCTCGCTGATCTTCGTCGAGTCGCTCGAGAGACTCGCCATTGAGTTCAATCTGGCCGCTGCTGGCGCTGTCCAATCCGGCCAGTAACCCCAGCAGGGTCGACTTACCCGATCCCGAAGCACCCAGGATCGCCACGCTCTCACCCGGGTTGACCTCCAGGGTAAGGCCGCTGAGAATAGACAGCTCACCGTGCTTGGCCTTGACCCTATGGTGCAGGTTGCTGACCTTGATGATCGCGGTTGAACTAGCGGAGGAGGTATCGATTGGAACGCTCATGGTTACAGATCTTGTTAATGGTGGTGTTAATGCCGTTACTCATGGCGTCGGCTATGGCCGCTAATGACGTCGGGGGTCCAAGTAAGGGTAGACCCTCGTCGGTACTATTGGTTCTCGGTGATAGTATCAGCGCTGGTTACGGGCTGGAACCGCAACAGGGTTGGGTCAGCTTGCTGCAGCAGCGGTTAGGCGAACAAGGGGCTGGGTTGGAGGTGATCAACGCCTCGATCAGCGGCGACACCACCAATGGGGGGTTGAGCCGCCTGCCACAACTATTGCAACAGTACAGCCCTGAGATTCTGCTGATTGAACTGGGCGCCAACGATGGTTTGCGGGGCGCGCCATTACGGTTGATAGAGGCGAATCTAAAACGCTTGATCGAGCAGGGCCAGCAAGCGGGTGCCCAGGTGCTGCTGCTGGGGATGCGGATTCCACCCAACTACGGCGCGCGTTATAGCGCGGGTTTCTACCACCTGTTTAACACCGCGGCGACTGCCACACAGAGTGCCTATCTGCCGTTTCTGCTGGACGGCGTCGGTGGCGTGCCCGGGATGATGCAGGCCGATGGTCTGCATCCTAACCAGCGCGCGCAGAAACGCCTGCTTGAAAACAGCTGGGCGGCATTGCAGCCGCTGTTGGGCAGATGACGCAGAGGGCGTTGCGGCAATCTGCTCGCGCAGGGTGCTGTTATTATTAATGAATATTTGTTTTTAAGGGCATTGTGTATCGCGTTAAGTCCGCCTGGCTCCTAGATAAAACCTGCAGAAAGGCGGCTTTAGCGACGATTTTTCGCCACAGGGGGATCACTCCAGAGCGCAAGTTTATTGCGATTATTGCAATGTTAAAGTGCGAATATATCAATTTACGAAAGGCTGCTGCTTCTATAAAGTAGCGCCATCCGGTCTTGAAAGCGCGTTCTGCAACGCCATCAGGATCGTCGCAGCAGCGTTTTAACCCTATTTGAACCTTGGTCTTGCCGTCATCGGCGAATCCCCGTTATTTACTGGAACTATCAGCTATGTCTAACAACTACTTCAACACCCTACCGTTGCGTGAGCAGCTCGAGCAACTGGCTAAGTGCCGCTTCATGCATATCTCCGAGTTTCCTGACGGTGTTGAAGCACTTAAAGGCAAAAAGATCGTAGTGATCGGTTGTGGCGCTCAGGGTCTGGCACAGGGCATGAACCTGCGCGACAGTGGCTGTGATGTCTCTTACACCCTGCGTCAGGCGGCGATCGATGAGAAGCGTCAGTCGTGGAAAAACGCCAGTGACAACGGTTTTAAAGTCGGTACTTACGAAGAGCTGATCCCGACCGCCGATGTGGTCTTGAACCTGACCCCGGACAAGCAGCACACCGCGGTGGTTAACGCGATCATGCCGTTGATGAAGCAGGACGCGTGTCTGTCCTACTCGCACGGTTTTAATATCGTCGAGGAAGGGATGAAGATTCGTGACGACCTGACCGTGATCATGGTCGCGCCTAAGTGCCCAGGTTCTGAAGTGCGTAACGAATACGTACGTGGTTTTGGTGTACCGACCCTGATCGCGGTTCACGAAGATAACGATCCTAGGGGTGAAGGCCTGGCGCTGGCCAAGGCTTATGCTGTCGGTACCGGCGGCCACAAGGCGGGCGTGTTGATGTCTTCGTTCATCGCCGAAGTTAAATCTGACCTGATGGGCGAGCAGACCATCCTCTGCGGCATGCTGCAGACCGGTTCGTTGTTGTGCTTCGACAAGATGATCGAGAAGGGTATCGACGCGGGCTACGCCTCTAAGCTGATTCAGTACGGCTGGGAAACCATCACCGAAGCGCTGAAGTACGGCGGCGTGACCAACATGCTGGACCGTCTGTCTAACCCAGCCAAGATCAAGGCCTTTGATCTGGCCGAAGAGCTGAAGCTGATCATGCGTCCGCTGTACAACAAGCATCAGGATGACATCATCGATGGCACCTTCTCCCGCACCATGATGGCAGATTGGGCTAACGACGACGTTAATCTGCTGGGCTGGCGTGCCGAGACTGGCGAGACCGCGTTCGAGAAGACTCCGGCTGGCGATGTAGAGATCTCCGAGCAGGAATACTTCGACCACGGCATCCTGATGGTGGCGATGGTTAAAGCCGGTGTTGAGCTTGCATTCGAGACCATGACCGCTGCGGGCATCATCGCAGATTCGGCTTACTACGAGTCACTGCACGAGACGCCGCTGATCGCCAACACGATCGCGCGTAAGAAGCTGTACGAGATGAACGCGACCATCTCCGATACGGCCGAATACGGCTGCTACCTGTACAACCACGCTTGTCTGCCGCTGCTGGCCGACTTTATGACCAAGATCGACACCGATGTGATCGGGCATGGTCTGGCGATTGACGACAACGGCGTTGATAACGCCCGTCTGATCGAAGTTAATGCGGCACTGCGCAACCATCCGGTGGAAGCGATTGGTGGTGTACTGCGCGGCCATATGGCTGACATGAAGAAGATCGTTTAAGGCGATCTTATTTCGCGGTCTGCATTACAGTGCACGCCGCGTAACCACACCTAAAAGCCGGGATTCTAATCCTGGCTTTTTTTTAACTTCGTTTTTTAGAATTCAATACGGGTCGGACTGCCATGACTATTCGCCTAGACAACCTGACGGTTAACTTCGATGACCGCTTTCAGCTCAGCAACATCAACTGGCAGATTGAACCCGAGCAGCACTGGGTGATTACCGGCACCAACGGCGCCGGTAAGTCTGCGCTGGCGGCGGTGCTGGCCGGTGTCGGCGAACGGCTCGCCGGGAGTATTGAGGGTTTGCCTGCGCGGGTGGGGCTGGTCTCCTTTGAAGCTCAGGCAGAGCTGATCGAGGCCGAACGTAAGAAAGACGATGCCGATATTCTGGATGTGATCAGCGCAGGCACGCCGGTACGCGAGATCCTGTATGCCGAGTGCGCCGATCCCGAATTGGCCGCCGAGCTGGTTGGCAAGTTTGTGCTTGAGGAGCTGCTGGACCGATCCTTCAGGAAACTCTCCACCGGAGAGTCGCGTAAGGTGATGCTGATCCGGGCGCTGGCCAGTAACCCCGATCTGTTACTGTTGGACGAGCCTTTTGATGGCTTGGATGTCGCTACGTTGGCACTGCTGCAGCAGCATCTGGCGGGGTTGGTCGACAAGGTGCCGATGGTGCTGGTGCTAAATCGGTTCGATGAGTTTCCGGACTTTATTACCGATATCGCCTATGTCGATAAGGGTGAATTGCAACATCAGGTGCGTCGTGATGACGCCAAAGCCTATGCCGAGCTGTATCAGTTACTGCATCTGAAAACTACCGATCTGGCGGTACCTGCGGCTGATCCGGATACCGCGATACCCAGGCTCGATCCAACCCAGCCACTGGTGCAGCTCAACGCGATCAGCATCCAGTACGATGGCCATGCGATCATCGATCAGCTCGACTGGCGCATTGAGCCCAACCAGCACTGGCAGCTCAGCGGTCCCAACGGCAGTGGTAAAACCGGGCTGTTGTCGTTGATTACCGGCGACCATCCGCAGTGCTACAGCAACGATATCAAGGTGTTTGGCTTCCAGCGTGGCAGTGGCGAGAGTATCTGGCAGATCAAGCAGTTTATCGGTTACGTCTCCACCGCGCTGCAGTGGGAGTACCGGGTCGGCACCGGACTGCGCAATGTGATCATCTCCGGGTTCTACGACAGCATCGGCCTGTACAGCAAGTGTAGCGCTAAACAGCGCGAGATCGCCGATCAGTGGCTGGCATTGCTGGGGATGAGTGATCGCGCCGATCAGCCGTTCAACAAACTCTCCTATGGCGACCAGCGCTTGCTGCTGATCGCCCGGGCGATGGTTAAGCATCCGCCGCTACTGATCCTCGATGAGCCCTGTCTGGGGCTGGATGATATGAACCGGCAGCTGGTGCTGGCCCTGATCGAAAAGATCTGTGCGGGCAGTGAGACGGCGGTGCTCTATGTGAATCATCACCCCGAAGATAAAATTCAGGGGATTGATAACTACCTGGCGCTGCAGAAGCGCTGATCGCCGGGCGAGGATTTAGAGTTTATTCGGGCTTAGGTCTATAGCGCTTTAAAAAGGTCAGGGTCCGCAGGCGTTGGCTCGGATCGGCAAAGGTGGCGATGTGACGGCCCTGATGCAGGCTCAATTGCTTGGGTCCGGGGGCCGCAAGGTAGAGCGCTTCGGTGTGTGCCAGCGGTACTATCCGATCATTGGGGCTGGCATAGAACAGGGTTGGAATACGGCTGGCCCGGATCTTGTCGATGGGGTCGTAAGCGTCGGGTAGCAATCGCGCCGCGGGGCTCAGAAACCAACGACTGAAGCGATTATGACTCAGGGCGTGGCGAGCAATATCCTGGTAACGGCCAAAGGGCGCATCCAGAAGCAGGGCGCTGTACTGCTGAGCCCTGGGGTTGTCGCTAAAACCAACCGCAAGCGCGCCACCCAGGCTTTGCCCCAGCAGGTAGTAGGGCGGTTGGGTATGGCTAAACAGCCAATCACTGGCCGCAGCCAGATCCAGGAATACGTCGGGCAGCTTGGGCACCCCTTCGGACCGACCGTAGCCGCGATAATCCAGCGCCAGCACACCATAGCCCTGTTCCGGTAACCAGGCGACACTGCGTACATGGGTGCTGATGTTTTCACCGTTGCCGTGCAGGTAAAGCAGGTTGCCCCGTACTTTTCCCTGGGGCGGAAGATACCAGCCGAACAGTTGCACCCCATCCTCGGTGTGCAGGCTGACATCCTGATAGGCCAGGCCCAGTTGCAGCGGGGTGCGGATATAGTCTTGCATCGGATAAAACAGCAGGCTCGATACCGAGCCGCAGCCATTGAGCAGCAGCGCCGAAGCCAGCAGTACCAAGGCCTGCAGCGCCGCGGCCTGCAGTAGTGCCCCGCTTAATCTGCTGGTGCGGCCTGTCTTCATCGCAGGTGGTGCCGGTACTCGAGTGTCAGGCTATTGTCCTGCGCTCCCTGAGGATGGCGTCGATGGCTGAAATTGATTCTCAGCCCTTGCTGTCGGGATAGATTGTACTGCCCTGCGACCGAGAACTGACGTCGCAACTGACCGTTACTCAACTGCATCACGTCCGTTTCAGCCAGTGCCTGGACCGATCCAAAATCATGCCGCAGACCCAGGCTGGCACCGAGTCCGGCCGCCAAGGGCTGGTTGAAATGATCGTTGAATTCAATGCGTCCATTGAGCAGGGTGAAAAGCGTGCTGCGCTGCTGGTTGAAGCCATAGCTGCCTCATCCTCCGGCCGTAATCTGACTCACCAGGCTATCGCTATTTTGGGTGTCAGTATAGACCCGTTCAAGCCCTGCCTTGGCCTGCCAGGACCAGGGCTGAAACAGCCGGTCGCGCAGTGACAGTGAGCGTATCGAGACCAGCTCGAGTGACTCCAGCTTTAACGTCCCGCCGCTATAGTGGCGTAATTCCAGAGCACCCATCTGCAACTGCGCCCCACGGGGAAACCCTGCGTCGGCATCGAGCAGATCCTGGTACGCCGCGCGATAACCAAGGACGCCATAAGTACGCTGATCACGCTGGCCCATCCCTATCCGTGCAAGCCCGGAAAAATGTCCGTCTACCGGGTCTGCGGGCTTTTTCGCCTGAGGCACGGCGACACGCGGCAGCTGGTTGATCATCTGCAGCAGTTGGTAGCTGCGTTTATTGGCCTCTTCATCGCGGACTTCGCCATCCTTTTGCAGACGCAGGTAGTCGTAACCCGCCTGAGCCAACAGGCTCTGCTTTGGCGCGGGGAGCTGGGTAAAGAACGCTGTTGGAGACGCTGGCGCTTGGCTCAGGCGGACCACGGCGTGCTGTTCCCGGGGTGACAGTGTCGCTACCAGCGCATCGAACTGGGTGCGATTGGCGGGCCGATAGATTACCTCGCCCGCGATACCCGCTCGAACCACGGCACGGACGGTATCAGCCGGGATCGCGTGCAGGTCAAAGCCCTGGGTCAGACGCGCCTCGGGGCGAATCAGGTCTAACAGTTCCAGTAGCTGGAAGGAGCAGTTTTCATCAAAGAAGAAGTAATCGAAGTTGACCTCTTTGAGCTCCCAGACATGCTCCAGCAATCGATCCACCTCCGCGGCACTCAGATCCAGCGGATACTCCCACATATCGCGGTTCTCCATCCGGTTGTATTCCTGGATCTTGCGGTAGTAGGGCATCATGTTGAACTGGCCGGGGTAGCCGCCAAACAGGCCCTTATAGACATAAAGTATGGAGTTATCCGCGCTGTTGATGTTGGCTCCGAAGTTAAGTGCCCAGGACAGCCACAGCGATTCGGACGCTGACTCGGGCGGATCGAAACGCAGCAAGGTGTGTCCGTACATCGATGACGGACTATTCATATAAGCCGCAGGAAATATCAGGCTCAGGCGTGTGGCGTTGACCCGCGTGCGCCAGGCATTATAGTCCGGGCAATCAAGCCCCTGTCTGATCCCCGTGGGGAGTTGACCGGTCTCCTCCAGCCAGCGGTAGCGGGCGGGAAAGCGGCATAGGGGGTGGGCGTTAGGATCTTCGCTCGATACTTGATCGGCGGCATTCAGGGTTGCTTGCAGCTCCCTTTCGGCTGAACCTGCCCCTGTGGCCGCCAGAAAAAACCCGGGGTCATCGACGCGACTCTGCCCGGCCTCATTCATATGTAAAAGCCGTTGCCAATAGGGCAGTTGCGCGGGTGTGGTTTCTGCCGCAGGCGAAACGAAGGCTACCGCTGGCAGCAGCAAGCCCAGCAGGATGGTTATAGGTCGAATCATGAGGGAGTAACGTGAGGTTAAACGGGATTAACGAAAAAACCCCTGCAAGCAGGGGTTTAATAAATCAAGAAGCGTACTGGCTCAGACGTTGGTCAGCCGACATCAGGCTGTTCAGGTTACGCGCAACATCTTCTGCTGTGGCGCTTTGGCTGGTAAAAATTTCGCTGAAGTTCTTGTTCGCGATCTGAGCAAAGTAGTCACGATCCTGAGGTGCAATACCGATCATTACGGCAACTGCATTCAGGGCTTCACCCTCGCCACGGGCGACGTCTTCGGAGAATTCGTCCATAACAGCCGCCATGCCCAAAAAGCGCTGACCGCCGTAGGACAGTGTACCATCAGCGCTACAGCCGTTGGTTCCTGAGGTCATGCCGAAAGTAGCGTTGCCGCTGGTGCCGCTGGTGCCGCTGGTGCCGCTGGTGCCGCTGGTGCCGTTGGTGCTGGATGCCATGATGTGAGTTGGCAGACCCGCGGAGCCATTAAATAACATGTTGCCCCAACCGCAGTCTGGGCCACCTGGGGCTGCAGCGAAAACGGACGTAGAGGCGATAGCAAGAGAAGCAGCAAGAATAATACGTTTCATAGATAAGATCCTTTATCCGGTATTTAAACTGTGGGTCGGGTTTCTCGTCCTGTAACTCCTACGGCGTTGTGATCATAAAGTCGCTAGCGTTGAAGATGGTCTGATAATCAGCCCGTCCGTTGTTCCTGATTACGGAAAACAGAAGGCAAAACAGAAGGCAAAACAGAAGGCAAAACAGAAGGCAAAACAGAAGGCAAAACAGAAGGCAAAACAGAGTGTAATAGAAGAAAGGCACTTTGGCTAAGGTAAATGGTTAATTGACCGGCCGATTCCACCGACCATTTCTTTTCCACCTGAATACTGTCTCGCGACAGCCGTTGCGGGCCTTGATCGTAGCCGGTTGAGCGACTCGGGCAGTGGCGAATCCGGGAGTTCAGCACGAAAGTTTTGGAATTCGTCCCCGCAGACTTATCTGTGTTGCAGCCGTGCTTGAGAGACGGAAGACCAGAATGCGTGGATTAAGGGGTTTTTAAGCGTTTTCTCCAGCGCAAATAACCCGACCTGATAAGCTTCCAATTCTGGCTTAACCGCCAGAATGCGGACCTGCTGTGCCAGCGGACTGTTGTCCAGTACGATCCTGGGTACCACGCCCACGCCAAAGCCCAGGCAGACCATGCTCACGATTGCCTCGTGTCCGGCCACCTGGGCGTAGATCTTAGGTTTGATGCGTTTCTGTTTGAACCAGTGATTGACGCGTTTGCGTGCCAGCCCCGACTCCGACAGGATCATCGGGGTGTCGGTCCAATCCTGGTTGCTAGCAGGGATTGCCAGGGGCTCGACGCCATTAGCGCTGACAGGCGCGATAAAAACCAGCGCTGAGGTGGCGATATGTTTAAACGCTAATCCGCCAGGCAGGGTATCGGGGCGGGCTGCAATCGTCAGCTCTTCGGCACCACTCTGTACCCGACCGATGGCGGATTCCGGATCGCCGGTATGGAGTTTTATTTCGATCTTGGGGTGGTCACGCCGGAAGGCGCTGAGCAGGTCATAAAGAAAACTGTAACTGGCGGTGACCGAGCAGTAGATGCTGATCTCTCCTTGCAGTGCGTCACGGTTGCTGCTGAGCTGGTTTTGTAATAACTCCCACTGGGCCAGTGCTTCGCGAGCATAGTCCAGAAACAATACCCCTTCGCGGGTCAGGCTGACGTGGCGATTGTCACGCTGAAACAGATCCGCACCCACCTTCTGCTCCAACTGTTTAATCGCCCGGCTCAGGGTTGATGGGCTGACGTGAGCGAGCTCGCTGGCTCGACCAAAATGCAGGGTTTCAGCCAGGGTCAAAAATTGATGCAGAGATCGGTTGTCCATGGCGACGTTACGCTACAGTGCATGATTTGCACTATTGTGGTTTATCCGTACCGTTTTGCGCAATACCAATCGGCGTCCATAGGGTGTTTTTGGATCAATCACGAAGGTGATATGATTGTTGCCATTGCTGATCAAGCTTTTGAATGGAATCTCTGGAGTGAATAAGTTGGTGTTAAGTGTGTCACGGTTGCGGCGGATTACCCGCAAGGCCGCGTTGCTGCCGCTGCTGCTGCCACTGCTGCTATATGTCGGCGCTCAGTTCTACCTGCAGCGCATAGCGCTCTACGTGGTTGAAAATGCGATAGCCACGCTGCCTGATTCGGTACAATTCAAATTTGAGGAGATCGACACCCACTTTGGTGGTGTGGTTGATATTCAGGGCGCGACACTACTGCTGCCGGGGATGAGCTTGCCGATGCAGTTTCAGACCTTGCAATTAATGACCAACCACTGGCGTGAGCTGCCAGCAATCGTCGGCGCTCTGGATCAGGGGCGGCTGCCCGACGAGGTGCGGATCGAATTTGCCCTGGCCGAGACCGAGCTGTCGCGCTTGGCTAGCGCCTCGCAGATTCCTGTCGATGCCGCGCGACTGACGCTGGGCTGCTTTAAGCATGCCAGTGGGGCTGCCGCGCCGGGCCTTGAGGAGGCAGCGGTGTTTGCCGGGAGTTTCGATTACAGGTTTGATCCGCAGAGCGAGTACCTTAGTGCGCGGTTGCAATGGCGTTCTGAGCAGCGTTACGAGGCTGATATCAGTGCGGACTTTAATATCGGGGCTGCTCAACTGCTGCGCACGTCTGTCGATGCCATCGGCTTGGGCGGTGCCGAGGTCAGCTATGTTAATCTGGGTGCTCAAACGGCGCTGATGCGAGACTGTGGTGCCGAGGGGGATACCGGGCTGGTTGAAGGCTCTTATGCCGCGCGCCAGGGCGGCCTGCTTAAACACTGGTTGGAGCAGCAGGGCTGGATGGTATCGACCGAGCTCGAGTTTGCGTACCTGGATTACCTGTTCTTACCCAAGCAATTGAATTTGCAGCTTACCGCAGCAGAGGCGGTAAGTTGGGCTGAGCTTGAACATTTACCTGCAAGCTGGAGGCAGTTTGCTGTGCGTGTGGGGCTGAATGCTCCCCAGGCGGACCGTCTGGTGTTGAGTCGGCAGCCTACGCAAGCGACAACGGCAGAAAAGGTAGCCGCTAAGCGCACGCCTGCAGAACGTGCAGCGCTAAAGAAAGTACCCAAACGTGTCGCTGTGGAGCTCGCGGCGCTAGAGGATATGCCGGAACGGGTGATTGACGCAGCGCGCTCCATGGCATCCGTTGCACGCTCACTGGCTGAAAAGGCGCTGGCTGAGCCTGAGCCGCGAGCGCGGTCTCCGATCCGCGAGAAGACGTTGCAGCAACTCCATAATGAATCCCAACCCTCCTATAAGCCGGTCTTGGTAGCCCAGTTGTCTGGTTTGCTGGGGACGCCGATGCGGTTAACCACCCACAATGGTCGCCGGGTAGAGGGCGTGCTGGAGAGTGTAACGTCCCAGAGACTGCGGCTTCGACGCGAGATCTCGAAAGGGAGAGGGGTCGTGGTTCTGCCGATACGGCTGGCCATTATCAGTGGCATGCAGGCCTATTTTTAGGCGCTGATGACGTGTTGTGGTCGGGTAATAAAATTTCATACTGAACTTTACTCGGAGGCTGTCGGGCTTGGCCGATCGTAGCGAGGGCCTTTTGATTTAGACCCAAGTCGATTTGAGGCAGATGTTTCGATCATCCGAGGCGATAAATCGGCAGGACAGCCGATTTACACAGCGAGACCTGGCCCGTTGATCCTTCTTAATCGGGTTCGTACATGACGTGCAGTTTATTGCCGTCTAGGTCGCGGCAGTAAGCACCGAAGTAGCCTGGGCGGTACCGGTAGTCAGGGACGCCTTCCTCTGTTCCGCCAAGCGTTAGAGCAGCCTTGTGGAACGCTTCTACGGCGTCATTGCTCGCTGCTTTAAAGGTCACCTGGGTTCCGTTGCCGCAGGTCGCCGGCTGTTGATCGAAGGGTTTTAATATCCAGAAGCAGCTTGGGCCACCGGGTAGTCCGTAGCCGA
>JBALTG010000082.1:0-19599 GCA_036964625.1 Motiliproteus sp. | reverse complement strand
GATTTTCAGGGGCTCGCATTGGTCTTCGACCAATGTTGACGCATCCTTGCGTCTCGTATTAACCCGCCGGGTTAATAGCGCGCTCTGTGGCTGCGCTCAGCAACCGGCCCTTAGCGCCCTGTTGAAAATATTGGTCCCAGGGACGGGGCTGATCGATACCGTAGCCCTGGGCGTAATCCACTCCAATTTCACTCAGCCCGCGGATAATATCATCGTCCTCGACAAACTCGGCGATCGTCTCCATCTGCATCGTCTGCCCGACCGCATTAATCGCCTTGACGATGCTGTACTGAATCGGATCCTGAGCCAGCATCTTAACGAAAGCACCATCGATCTTGAGGTAATCCACCGGTAGGTTCTTCAGATAGGCGAATGAAGACATCCCGCTGCCAAAATCGTCCAACGCAAACTTACACCCTAACTCACGCGCCGAGGCAATAAACAGCATCGCCGCGTCCAGGTTCTGTATTGCGGCGGTTTCGGTGATCTCAAAACAGATCTGTTGGGTAGGAATAGCGAAGTCTGAAAACAGGTTGCGAATAAAATCGAGGAAGAAACTGCTCCCCAGGGTGGTGCCGGACAGGTTAACCGAATAGTTCATATGCCGATGCGGCAGATCGCGCTGATGAGCATCGGCGATCCGGGTACAGACCTCGCTGATCACCCAGCGATCCAGCTGCGGCATCAGGTTGTACTCCTCTGCGGCAGGGATAAAGATCGGCGGAATAATCCGGCCATGCTCATCTTCCATTCGCAACAACACCTCGGCATGGTGCGGCTTGAGGCAACCGGTGGGGGTGATCGGTGCTATAGATTGCAGATACAGGCGATAGCGGCCTTCAACCAGCGCCCGCTTTATCCGCGGCACCCACAGACTGAGCTCGTGCTTGCGGCTATTCTCGTAAACATCCTTGGTATGAACATAGATGCTATTGCGCCCCTGCTCACGCGCGGTGTCCACCGCCGATTTAGCCGCCATCAACACATCGGACACATCCAGATAATTCTGATTCAACAGCACCACACCGATGGTCGCCGTGGTATCGAAGTGGTCGTCCTGCCACTCAAAATCGAGCCCGTTCAAGCGCTCGCGCAGGTCGCAGGCCACCGCCAGGGCATCGGCGGGATCGCCGCTGGGGCGTAGGATGGCAAACTCATCGCCACCGATACGGGACAACACATCATTCGTGGCCAACGCGCGCTTGAGTTCGCCAGCAATGGTACGCAGGAAGCCGTCACCGCCTTTGGAGCCGCAGATATCGTTGATGACCGAAAAATGATCCAGGTCGATATGCCACAGAATCGGGTTCTGCTTTGCGCCTTGCGCATTATCCAGACTCTGCTTAATTTTCTGCGCGAACGTCATCCGGTTGAGCAACCCGGTCAGGGTGTCGTGGGACGTCTCGTAATTGAGTTTTTCGGTCAGACTCTGCGCCTCGCCGACATCCTGAATCACCATCACCACGCCCATCGGTCGTTCGCCCTGATTAACAACCGGGGTAGCGGTCAGGGCGATACCGGTGCGACTACCATCGGCACGAATCATGTAGGCATGTTGCTGGATATCAATAACAGCTTCGGTGTCGAGACAGCGTGATACCGGATTTTCAATCTGCTTATGGGTGATCTGGCTATACAGCGGCAACACCTTGTCAAAGGACTGCCCCTGGGCGCGCTCCAAGGTGATACCCGAGATCGCTTCAGCGGCCCGGTTCATATAGCTGACCAACCCTTTCGAGTCAGCAGAAACAACACCATCGGCGATCGCTCCGAGGGTGATCTGTGCCTGCTCCTTCTCCTCCTGCAGATGGCTGGCGGTATTGCGCAGCCGCAGCAGCGTGACCACCAAAAACAGCAGCAGCAATGAACTCGTGATGAACAGGGCGATGCGGTAATAGCGCGAAACTCGCTCCTGCTGCTCATGGTAAGCGAGATAGACCTGCGTCAGCCGCGACATAATCGCCGTTGACGGCAACCGAAACAACTGCTCCAGCGCCTGTCCCACCAGCGCCCTCGATGTGAACACAATCTTGCCGTGCTGCAAGCTGAAGTTGAGCCTATCCAGCAACGCATTATCGAGCCCCTGCCCCTGATCCTGCAACGCATAGACCACATCCTCCATAGCAATCAGCACCCTATCTGCCTGCTGCGTCAGCTCATCAGCCGTCGGAGTAGCGGCGTAGTCCAGCAACGTGTCACGAAAGTCCCGCGTCTGCTCATAATAGACTGGAGCCGCCTCCGCCAAACGCGCCAGAAGATCTTCACGAGACAAGCCCGCAACAGCATTCTTAAGCAAAACCATCTGCTTGATATAGCCGGAGACCAGCACTCGCCGCTCCTCATGCATGTTGACCAGTCGCTGCAGGTGATACTCAACCCCGGTATTTTTTTGCCTGAACGCCGTATACTCAGAGGCCTGCATCTGCTCCAGAAGATCACCCTGCTCGTGCAACTGCTGCAGTAAAGGATCAAAATTTGGATGCTGGTCGTAGTAAACCCGAATCAATCCCTGGCGCAGATCGCCATCCAGTTGCTGACTCCGCTGCAGCAACTCCAATACGTCGGAGTTTTCCTCGTTAATGCTGTCGACCTTTTGAGCCTGAACAAACAAAAACGTCAACAGCAGCAGGATCGTTGCCCCTGCAAGCACCGGAGCCCAACTAAAGGATCTCATTGCCTCACTCCGCTCGGTTGAATCCCTGGGTGGTTGCCGGTCAGACTGCCAAGAAACTCGACCAACAGAGCCGTTTCAGACGGGGTCAGCAGCAGCCCCAATTGATAATTAGCCATCAACGTGATCGCCTCTACCAGGGTCTCTGCCGAACCATCATGGAAGTAGGGGGCCGTCACCGCCACATTTCTTAAGGACGAAACCCTAAAGCTATTGCGATCCGACTCTTCGCCGGTCACGTAGTAACGCCCAAAATCCTTAAGCCTGGGATTCAATCCCGCATCGAGGTGACGATAGATATAAAATTGGGCGAAAAAACTCCCGCCCATCCCACGACCGTTATGACAGGAGCTGCAACCGATCCGTGTAAACAGTGCGTAGCCCTCTCGCTGGCGAGGGCTCAACGCCTCGGTATCACCACGGAGATAGCGATCAAAGGCGGCATTCGGCGCATTCAGACTACGGACGAAGGTCGCCAGCGCATCGACGACGACGGCCTGCGTCAGTTCGGTGCCGTAGGCCTTATTGGCTTGCACCTGGTAACCGCGAGCCAGCTTTGCGATCACGTCGGGCCAGCGGCTATTGAACTTATCGACATCGCTGATACTGTCCTCAATCAAGCGCTCCAGCTTGGCGTAGCGACCATCCCTGTTGTACCAGAAACTGCTGGCGACGTTATAGAGCAGCGTCATGTCTCGCGGGTATTTACCCCGGCGCTCGCCTGTAAGTACCGCGACTGGCAACTGATCCGGGATTAGGGCGGGCAGAGCGTGACAATCTCCGCAACTCCGGTTAGCGCTGGCGGAGAACCGCTGATCGAAAAACAGCGCCTGCCCCAGCGCCCGTTTAGCGGCATCGACCGGCACCTGAAGCGGCAGCGGGGTGATGGGCTCCACATCGAAACTGAAGGGGATGATCCCGGCAGCCGCAGCGCCAGGGTCTTCACTGGCCTGAACCGCAGGGGTGAATAAAACCGCCAGCATCCCAATTAACAACGCCTTGTGCATCAGAGGATGCCTGGATTCACGCCACACAGACACGATTTCGGCCCTCGTCTTTAGCGCGGTATAGTGCCGCGTCAGCCAGCTCAATGAATTTATCAGACGCCTCTACATCGCGGGCAGGAAAGCTGGCGACACCGATACTGATGGTGACACTGAGGCCATCAATCAGCGTCTCAGCAACATTTTCACGCAACCGCTCGGCAATCGTCTGCGCCCCGCCCGGAGGCGTATTGGTGAGGATGATCAGAAACTCTTCGCCACCATATCGACAGGGAATATCGACCTCGCGTACGGCGTCGCGCATCACTTGGGCCAGGGCTTGCAGCACCCGGTCACCCTGGTCATGGCCATGCTCATCATTAAAGCGTTTGAAGTGATCGACGTCGAACATCAGGATAGACAGATCCATCTTGTAGCGCCGGGCGCGCTTGAGTTCCAGCACCAGAGAATCATCCAGATGACGCCGGTTAAACAATTTGGTCAGGCCGTCGGTGGTCGATAGTTCGCGTAACTGGGACTCTAAATTTTTCTCGGCAGTAATGTCACGCAGCAGAATTGTCGAACCTATCACCTCTCCGCTCGGAGCCAGAATACTGGACGCCAGCATCTCCAGCATATGGCCCTTATATTCGATCAGCGTGGGGGCTAACTTAGAGGGATCCTGGCACAAATTCCGGGTAATGAGTTCGGGATCATCGAGGATATTAAGGAATCCTCCTGCCCGCATCTGCGCTTCAGTTTTATTCAGCAAGCGCTCCGCGGCAGGATTCACCAACACGATATTGCCGCCACTGTCGGTTACCACGATCCCTTCCAACGAACTCAGGATAATGGTATTGAGTTTGTCCTGCTCATGCTTGAGCCCCCGGTAAGAGTGCAATACTTCTCGAGACATCTGGTTAAAGCTAGCCGCCATATGACTCAACTCATCCCGCCCCTTCACCGGAATGAGCTGATCCATGTCGCCTTTGCTGACCTCGCGCATCGCATTGGTGAGCGCGTTAATCGGCCGGACCACCGAGCGCCGAATCAGCACGTAGGTGACCAAAAACACAAACAGCAGCATCACCACCAACACCACCAATGACTGGTAGTAGGTGCGGGTAATATCGGCATCGATCGGCGCCAGCGTGGTGGTCAGTTTCAGCACTCCGCGCACCGGATTATCGCCCCCGTGGCATTTATGACACTCTTGGTCATTCAGGATCGGGGCAAGAAAGGTCAGTAGGCGGTCATTATTCGCATCCAGTTCATAATAGGAGATTAGCTGCTTCGCCTTCAGTACCTTGCGCAGCTGCGAACTGTCCGGGGGTAAAATCTGGTGCAGCCGAGTGCTCTCCTTATCGATGAACTCCTCATCCCCGATACGACCGTTGACCGATGTGATCGTGCTGTTATCTAGAAAGGCTTCGCGGCCATTGGTGCGCATAATGACGAAGTCGGTGACCTCCGTCACCCGCTTCAGGCGCTGGGCATAACTTTCGGCAATATCCGCATAACCGGCCAGCATCACCGCCTGCAGCCCCTCGATGACACTCTCGGTGAGCTTTTTCATGGTCCGCTCATTTTGTGCAAGGATGGTCTGTTCCTGGGTATAGGTATAAAACGCGATCATGCCTAGCATCGCAATACTGGAAACAATGCCAAACACCGAAATGATTTTAGTGCCTATATTTTTGAACATTGACCGACCTGTGTCCGCGATAAAAACGAGATTAACAACCAGAAGGGTTAATCGGTTGGCACCTGAGTGTGCCAGCATCGGCCAAACGGCCAATGCAAGATTAACAGTATCGCATGCTAATCAACCGCTCATCCATGACGCAAGTCCGAATGCCGCTTAAGATGCGGCGTTGATGTGACTTATGCAGTTCCTTTGACCTGGCACAAGCTGCAAGCCCGCAATCGCTGGATTAACGACTAACCTGGTGGACCATTAGAGCACCCGATCTATTTATCCTTCGCCCTATCAAGCCGGGCGAAAGTACGCGAACTGACTGAGTCTGATAAGACTCGCAGTGGCCCGCTGGCCAAGGTTGGCACATCCATGCGCCAACCTGTTAACCCCAGGGGTTAATTTTAATAAATTGAGGAAGCCGAGCCATGAATTACCAGCATCACCTCCGTAGCACCCCCTCCCCCCTGCCCGCCGGCAAAGTGGTCTGCGTGGGCCGCAACTACGCAGAACACGCCAAAGAGCTGAATAATCCCGTGCCCAACGAACCACTGCTGTTCATTAAGCCCAGCACCGCGCTGGTGGATATGCGCCAACCGATTCAACTGCGCCTCGATCGTGGTCTGGTGCATTACGAAACCGAATTGGCGATCCTGATCGGCCAGCCACTAACCCGGGTGCAGCCGGATCAGGTTACTGCCGCGATCGCGGGGGTGGGATTAGGCCTGGATTTGACCCTGCGCGAACGCCAGAGCCAGCTAAAACAGCAGGGCCATCCGTGGGAGCTGGCCAAAGCGTTTGACGGCAGCTGTCCGCTTAGCCCGTTTGTACCCTTCGAGGCGATCACCGATATCGAGGACTGCCGGTTACAACTAGAAGTGGATGGCGAACTGCGCCAGAACGGCTCCAGCGCGGAGATGCTGACGCCGGTAGTGGCGTTGATCGCTTATATCAGCCAGCACTTCACCCTGCTACCCGGAGATGTGGTGCTGACCGGAACCCCGGCCGGAGTCGGTGTGTTGCAGCCGGGAATGCAGCTGTCACTACGCTTAGATCAGGTGCTGGAGCTGCAAACCTCAGTCAGTGTTTAAACGCCGCTCTTAAGCAGCTCAAGGCGTTCGATCCGTGCCTGCAACCGATCAGCATCGAGCCGCAGCCGATCGATTTGGTCGTAGTGGCCCTCCAGCTCGGCGCCGCAAGGCTGCACCCGGATCTCTTCGTGGAGCCAGCTATTAAGGTCATCGAGCAGATTATTCGACGCCTCACTGGCGGCGGTTCGCCCTTTCGACAGCAGATTGATCAGAAACTGCGCCGCCGGATCACCGAGGCAGTCCCCCAGCAGCCCGCCCCAATCCAGATCCAGCTGCTGGCCGATCTGCCGCAGCTGGGTAGCCAGTTGAGTATTGCCCTGCAACCGGACCCGATTATCAAACGCCTGCTGCGGATCGAGCAGCAGCGCCAACAGGTCCGAAGGGGCGCCGGTAATTTCACAATCGGGTTGCTCCAGATCCTCACTCGCAACCAGGCTGATCCCCTCAGCACCAAGCCTGACCCCGATCGCCAGGGCAGGAAAGGTCAGCGTTAACAACAGGCTCTGCCCCGCCAGTGGCGCCAGTTTACGCTGCGCCAGCGGGTCCCGCGCCAGCGCTTTGTTGATCGCCAGTTCAACCAGCATACCGGGTTCGGATCTCAGCCACTCGTCGCTCACGCGTTTCTCCCTTGGTGTTCTGGATTAAACTTACAGGCTCAGGTTTACGTTTACGCTTATGGGCTTAAGCTTACGGGTTACAGATCGCAGACAAGCCTAGCGCTTCCCGCAACCCCCACTGTTACAACCAGAGGGCTGTTTGGACGGATCCTCAGGCTGCGGCTCACGGCTGGCCCCGGCCTGCTGTAGCTGCTGCAGATACCCCTGCCAAATACCGGCCTGATCCTGACACAGCTGATACAGATACTCCCAGGTATACAGCCCCGTGTCGTGACCATCGTCAAAGATCAGTTTAAGCGCGTAATTACCGCTCGGCTCGATCCCGGTCAATGCCACCTCCCGTTTGCCGGTTTGGAGCACGGCCGCCCCATGCCCGCGCACTTCGGCCGAGGGCGAGTTAACCCGCAGGAATTCAGCATTCAGGCGGTGATTATCGCCCGCCGGATACTCCAGCTCCAGCTGCCTGGATTTCAGGTGCAGCGCTATTTTTATCGGTCGTTGTTGAGGTTCGCTCACATCTCTCTCCAGGAACTAACTAAAGGATGTACTGACTCAGGTCTTCATCCTCAGCCAAGGCGCCCAGCGCTTCTTCGACGTACGCGGCATCGACAACCACCGACTGATTCGGCGTCTCGCCGGCACTGAAGGAGACATCCTCCAGTAACCGCTCCATCATCGTGTGCAGCCGCCGTGCGCCGATATTCTCGGTGCGTTCGTTGACATCAAAAGCCATCTGTGCGATGCGTTCGATGCCGTCCTCGCGGAACTCCAGCGTCACCCCTTCGGTACCCAGTAGCGCATGGTATTGCTCGGTCAAGGAGGCATCGGGCTCGGTGAGGATTCGTTTGAAGTCGTTTGGCGTCAGCGCCGCCAGCTCGACCCGAATCGGCAGCCGCCCCTGCAACTCGGGAATCAGATCCGAAGGCTTAGACAGATGGAAGGCACCCGAGGCGATAAACAGCACATGATCGGTCTTGACCATGCCGTATTTGGTATTGACGGTGCAGCCCTCGATCAGCGGTAACAGGTCTCGCTGCACCCCTTCACGCGAGACATCGCCACCGCCGCCGCTGTCGGCACGTTTGGCGACCTTATCGATCTCATCCAGAAATACGATACCGTTCTGCTCGACCAGCTCGACCGCCAGCTGCTTGATATCATCCTCTTTAACCAGCGCTGCCGCTTCCTCGTCACGCAGTAGCTTGAAGGCGTCTTTAACCTTCATCCGCCGACTCTTGCGTTTGTCGCTGCCAAGATTGGAGAACATCCCCTGCAGCTGGCTGGTCATCTCCTCCATCCCAGGAGGCGCCATGATCTCGACCCCCACCGGCTTAACGCTGATCTCGATATCGATCTCTTTATCGTCCAGATCACCTTCGCGGAACTTCTTTCGGAACAACTGCCGTGTAGTGTTAGGACCCCTCTCGCTAGGTTCTTCACCACGCGCCGGCGGCAGCAGTGCGTCCAGAATACGCTCTTCGGCGGCATCGTCAGCGCGATGACCCACCTTGGCGATCTCGCTCTCGCGCAGCATCTTTACCGCCATATCCACCAGGTCACGGACGATCGAATCGACATCACGACCGACATACCCCACCTCGGTGAATTTGGTCGCTTCGATCTTGATAAAAGGCGCGTTAGCGAGCTTGGCCAAGCGCCGTGCGATCTCGGTCTTACCCACCCCGGTAGGACCGATCATCAAGATATTTTTGGGTGAAATTTCAGCCCGCAGTGCCTCCGGTAGCTGCATCCGCCGCCAGCGGTTACGCAACGCGATCGCGACCGCACGCTTAGCATCGGCCTGACCAATAATGTGCTTATCAAGCTCGTGAACGATCTCTCGAGGGGTCATCTGGGACATGGGATTATCTCGTGTGTCGATTAACGGTGCGTGTTAACTCGCTGCAGCTGTATCAGCAGCAAGGCCGTCGGTGGTTTCGATGGTTTCGATGTTAAGTTGGTGATTAGTGAAGACGCAGATATCGGCAGCAATACTGAGGCTCTTTTCGACGATCTCACGGGCACTCAGCTCGGTATTTTCAAGCAGCGCCCGGGCTGAGGCATGGGCAAAATTACCACCCGAACCGATCGCCACCAACCCATACTCGGGCTCAACCACATCGCCGTTACCGGTAATAATCAATGAGGCCTGCGCGTTAGCGACCACCAGCATCGCTTCGAGCCGCCGCAGGGCGCGATCACTGCGCCACTCTTTGGCCATCTCTACCGCAGCCTTGGTCAGGTTGCCCTGATATTTTTCCAGCTGCGCTTCAAAACGCTCGAACAGGGTGAAGGCATCGGCGGTACCGCCGGCAAAACCGGCAATGACCTGGTTCTTGTACAACCGCCGAACTTTGCGGGCATTGCCTTTCATCACGGTATTACCGAGCGAGACCTGGCCGTCTCCGCCCAGCGCCACTTGATCGCCACGGCGGACGGATACAATGGTAGTCATAACTAAGGCCTTTATAGCGGCGCGGTACAACGAGCGGTCACAGCGCCAGATGAGTCGATCTGACCAATATGGCTACAAAATTGAGAATTTCAAGCGTGCGATCGTCCAAGCGAACCGAACAACGGGTTTTTACAGGGTGATATGCAGCGGCTGCAGGTTCATCCGCACCAATTTATCATAGGCCTTATTAAGCTTGGAACGCGAGGGGAAAGGCCCGATCCGGACCCGATACCAGACCGTACCACTGGAAGAGACAACCCGGCTGCTGGTGGCATTAGGCAGCCCGCCCAACAGTAATTTGGCACGCAGGCTCTCGGCATCCTTGGCGCGTTTAAACGACCCGGCCTGAAGCAGGTTTTTGCTGTAGTCGACAGCAGACTTAGGGGTGGACTTATAGGCCTCGACTTTTGCCGGAACCACCTCACTCTTGGGCAGCAACTTGTAAAACTTATACTCTGAATCTGTTTTCAGCGCAGCCTTGGCGGCCTCTCTCGGTTTAATGATCGGCTTAGGTAACGGCTTAACGGCGGTTTGCTGGACACTCTGCTGGGTCGCCTGCGGATCGGCATCGACCCCGCTCAACTGATAGAGACCAAAACCCAGCGCTGCTACCAGCACCAGTACCAACAACGCAGGCCAGAGCGGACGCTTGGGCGGTTGCGGCGCGGGCGCGTTCTTGCGGGCTGCCGGGCGCCGGGCAGGGTTTGAGCGCTTTGCGTAATCCTGAGCCATAAATAAGCAGCAATGGGCTAACAATAGAAGGGGCGGTTATTATCTACTGAAAGACGCTCACTTCCAACCCGGTTCAATGCATATCCAGCGGATCAACATCTAATGACCAGCGCACCTTGCGCGCCTGCGGCAACCCCTCGAGTATCGGTACCAACCACTGCAACAATTGATGCAGCGATTTACGTTCGCAACTCTCAAACAACAACTGCGCCCGGTAGCGTCCCGCCCGGCGCTCCATCGGTGAGGGCAGCGGCCCCAGCCACTTCACTTGCGCCCAATCGTGCTGCTCCACAATCTCTCGCACCAGCTGTAAAAAAGCCTCGGCCCGACCCGCTGCCACCGCCTCTGCGCGCAGCATTGCCAGATGACTAAAGGGCGGCAACTGGCCATGCCGCCGCTCCAGCAGCTCCTGACGGGCAAAATCGCTATAACCCTTATCGATCAAACTGCGCAACCGCGGGTGATCGCCATTATGAGTCTGCATCAGCACCTGCCCGGCATGCTCTGCCCGCCCTGAACGGCCAGCCACCTGCAGGATCAGCTGGGCGGTCTTTTCCATGCCCCGAAAGTCCGCACTGAACAGGCCGCCGTCAGCATCGAGGATCGCCACCAGGGTCACCCGGGGGAAATGGTGGCCTTTGGCCAGCATCTGAGTGCCCACCAGAATACAGGGGCCTCCCTCGTGGACCTTGTCGATAATCTGCTGCAGGGCGTGCTTACGCTGGGTGCTGTCACGATCCACCCGCAGCACCGGGAAGTCGCTAAAAAAACCCTGCAGCGTCGTTTCGGTGCGCTCGGTGCCCGCACCCATCGGATTAAGGTTGGCACTTTGACACTGGCCGCAACGCGGCTGCAGCACCGCCTGATATTCACAGTGATGGCAATGTAAGCGCGGCGGCGAACGGTGCAGCGTGAGGTGCGCATCACACTGCGGGCAATCCGCGATCCAGCCGCAGTCATGGCACATCAGGCTGGGTGAAAAACCGCGCCGATTGAGAAACACCAGCACCTGCTCGCCACGCTGCAGATGCAGGCGCATCCGTTCGAGCAACGGCTGTGACAGGCCGTCGGTTAACGGCAGGTTACGGATATCCAGCAGCTCGAACGCGGGCGCGGACGCGCCACCGGCGCGCTGCTCCAGCTTGAGCCAGCGGTAACGCCCCGCCAGGGCATTATGCAAGCTTTCCAGCGACGGCGTAGCGGTGCCCAGCAGGATCGGAATCGCTTCACGTTGCGCACGCATCACCGCCAGATCGCGGGCCGAATAACGGAATCCCTCGTGCTGTTTAAACGATGCGTCGTGCTCCTCGTCGACGACAATGATGCCGGGGCGCGCCAGCGGCGTCAGTACTGCCGAACGCGTACCGATCACAATGCCGGCCAGCCCCCGGCTGGCCTGCAACCAGCCGTCCAGGCGCTCGCGATCATTCAAACCCGAGTGCAGTGCCACCACCGGTACGCTGAAGCGTTGCTTGAAGCGACTCAGGGTCTGCGGCGTTAAACCAATTTCCGGCACCAATACCAGCGCCTGCTTACCGGCCTTCAGCACCGCCTCGATCGCCTGCAAATAGACCTCGGTCTTACCACTGCCGGTGACCCCCTGCAGCAGATGACAATGATAGCCCTCAAGATCTTCGCTGATGACCTCGAGGGCCAGACGCTGCTCCTCATTCAGGGTCAGCGGACTCTGCTGCAACACCGCGTCTGACGTATAGCCCTGCGACTGCGGCTGGCGCTCAACTTTGTGGATCAACTCACGTTCAGCCAACGCCCGCACCAGACCACTGGCAAACCCCTGCGCCCGCAAGGCTTCGTCAGCCAGGCCGTGCGGATGCTGTAGCAATAGCTGCAGCAGTTGATACTGACGCGGCGCCGAACGGACGCCCTCAGGATCGACGCCGGCACTAACCACCCAGCACTGTTCGCTCCGAAATTCGGCGGCTTCGCCCTGACGCAGCAGCACCGGCAGAAACGTTGCCAGCACCTCGCCAGGCGGGTACAGGTAGTAACGCGCCGACCAGAGCGCTAGCTGCAGCAGCTGCGGTGGCAACAACGGCTGGTTATCCAAACACACCAGCGCTTGTTTTAATTTAGCCTCAGGCACATCGGACTGGTCGACCCGCTGCACCAAAACCCCAACCAATTCACGCCTACCAAAGGGCACGCACAGACGCTGCCCCGGCGCTAGCTCGGCGGCATTCGCGGGAGGCAAATAATCGAAAAAACGGCGCAACGGGGAGGGCAATGCTACCCGCAACAGCCGACCGGTTTGGGTCATGCAGAGGCTCTCCTGACAGGAGAATGCATTGTAACAACTATCCCGTGCGAACCAAGTAAGTTCGCGCACTGACGCCCGGTACGATAAATCCAAACGCAGATAGATCAGCAGGCCGATCTGCCTGCGGGGCTCATAATCCGGCGTTAATCCCGGCCCGCAAAGCAATACCCGGAGAAATAGCCGACAGCCGTCGCTTGCACCGACTACGAAGGCTGGTGTAGAATCCGCCGCCTGGTTGTAGTGTACATTTTTCGTACTGCTACAGAACGTGCGGTATCCGGTGAAAAACCTGGATGGCGGCACTTTAAAACTCTGAGGTTTGTCCCATGCAGTCCGATATCCATCCTAATTACACCGCATTTACCGCTACCTGCAGCTGCGGTAACGTGATCAAGACCAACTCCACCCGCGGTAGCGATATGCACCTTGACGTGTGTGGTGCTTGCCATCCGTTCTACACCGGCAAGCAGAAGATTGTTGATACCGCCGGTCGTATCGATCGCTTCAACAAGCGTTTTGGCAGCCGTACTAGCAAGTAATCGTACCGCTCCAGCATGCTGTGTTTCTCAAAGGCGCTTATTACAAGCGCCTTTGTTGTTTTTAACAGGGTCGTTTTTTTAAACAGCATATTTTTCTGCACCGTTGTTGTTAGCACCTTAATTTTTAGCACACTTGTCTTTAGTACCCGCCTTCACGCAAACGACTGCCAGGCCCCTTCTAAATCGCAACCCATCGCGATTAAGCGCATCGTTGACGGCGATACCCTGCATCTGAAAGATGGACGTAAAGTCCGCCTTATCGGCATCAACACCCCAGAACTTGGCCGTGATGGTCAGCCGGATCAACCCTTGGCAAAGCAGGCGACTGCGACGGCCCGACGCCTGATTAAAGGACAAAATCCGCTACTGCTGCAGATCGGCACTCAGCCGCAGGATCACTACGGACGCGTGCTCGGGCATATTTTTCTGGCAGACGGCCGCAGCCTCGAAGCGGAGCTACTCAAGCAAGGCCTGGGGTTCGCCATCAGCATGCCCCCCAACCTAGCCCTACGCGACTGCCTTAATCAGGCCGAGCGCCAGGCCCGCACTGCTAACCTGGGGGTCTGGGCAGAAGCCGATTACCGGCCGTTGCACGCCAGCACGCTGGACCGCCGCAGTGGCGGTTTTGGACGCTATCAGGGCGAGATCAGCCGCGCGGGCACTCATTCTAAGGGGCGCTACCTGGAACTGAATGGGGAAATATTCGTCCAGGTCCAGGCTGGCACCGCCACGGCACTGGATCTGTTTTCGTCAGACGATCTGCTCGGACGCAGAGTGGAGATACGCGGCTGGCTGATCGCCAGAAAGCGCACAAAAACCCAGCAAAGACGCGGCCTCCTGCCGTTTATGCTAAAAATCAACCACACCGACAGCTTAATGCTCTGCGATCCTGATTGTTGACAGTTTAAACATCTTATCGGGTTTACCCCTAATAACGTCAAACCCTTGTGTTACAAGGGCTGCAGCCAGACCGCGGCTTGAGAGCGTTACGACTTTCGGATATGATCGCACGCCCTCTAACGCGAATTCTGGAAGCAATCATGCCCGATCAAGACCTAAAAAAGCGTGCTCTGGACTATCACCAGTTCCCCAAGCCCGGAAAAATCGGCATTTCGCTTACCAAACCTGCAGAAACCGCCGATGACCTGAGCCTGGCCTACAGCCCGGGCGTGGCCGCACCGGTACTGGCGATTGCCGAAAACCCCAACGACGCCTACAAGTACACCGGCAAAGGCAACCTGGTTGCGGTCATCTCCAACGGCTCTGCCATTCTGGGCCTGGGTAATCTGGGGGCGCTGGCGTCCAAACCCGTGATGGAAGGCAAGGCCCTGCTGTTCAAGCGTTTCGCCGGTCTGGATTCGATCGACATCGAGGTAGAAAGCGAAAGCCCGCAGGCCTTTATCGATACGGTCGCCCGTATCGCCTGCACCTTTGGCGGCATCAACCTCGAAGATATCAAAGCCCCGGAGTGCTTTGAAATCGAGCGCCAGCTGATCGAACGGCTGCATATTCCGGTGTTCCATGATGACCAGCACGGCACCGCGATCGTCACCACCGCTGGCCTGCTCAACGCCATCGAGCTGGCTGGCAAGGACATCGAGACCGTCAAGATTGTCTGCCTCGGCGCTGGCGCTGCTGCCACCGCCTGCCTGCGTCTGATGATCACCGCCGGTATCCGCCGTCACAACATCATCGCCGTAGACCGTCGCGGCGTGATCCATGATGGTCGCGGCGATCTGACCCCGGAAAAGGCGATGTTTGCCGCCATTCAGACCGACGCCCGTACGCTGGCCGATGCGATCAATGGCGCCGATGTGTTCCTGGGGCTGGCTGGTCCTGATCAGCTATCGGCTGAACTGCTGAAGACCATGGCGCCAAATCCAATCGTATTTGCCTGTGCCAACCCGGATCCGGAGATTCGTCCTGAAGTGGCTCATGCTGCGCGTAACGATGTGATCATGGCCACCGGGCGCTCTGACTACCCGAACCAGGTTAACAACGTGCTCTGCTTCCCCTACATCTTCCGCGGTGCCATGGATGTACGCTCACGCCATATCACCCACGAGATGAAGATGGCTGCGGTGTACGCCATCGCCGAGCTGGCCAAAGAGCCGATTCCCGAGGCGGTATTGAAGTCCTATAACCTGACCGAGCTGAGCTTCGGCCCCGACTATATCATCCCCAAGGCCAACGACCCGCGCCTGCTGGGCAAGATCTCGATGGCGGTTGCTCAGGCAGCGGTAGACATCGGTGTAGCGCGCTTACCGATTCCGGACCACTACCCGATCCAATCGTTGGATGATCTTATCTAAGACACAGTGCTTTAGATAAAAACAAAAAAGGGCTTCACGTGTGGAAGCCCTTTTTTTGTATCCGGACGCTACTGGCTAGCCCTTTGCCGCCGCCAGGGCCTGCTCTATATCGGCCAGAATATCATCGATATGCTCGATACCGATCGAGAGCCGCACCATATCCTCACTAACCCCGGAAGCGGCCAATTCGGCACCCGCCAACTGCCGGTGAGTGGTGCTCGCAGGATGGCAGGCCAATGATTTAGCATCACCGATATTAACCAACCGGGTGATGAGCTGCAGCGCATCGATAAAACGCGCACCCGCGGCTTCGCCGCCCTTAACACCGAAGGTCAGTATTCCCGAGGGCCGGCCATCGACATACTTCTGCGCCAGCTCATACCCGGCATCCCCTTCCAGGCCCGCGTAATTGACCCACTCAACCTGAGCATGGGTGGACAGGTACTGGGCTACCTTGATGGCGTTATCGCAGTGACGCTCCATCCGCAGCGGCAGGGTTTCGATCCCCTGCAGAATCAGGAACGCATTGAAGGGAGAGATAGCCGCGCCCATGTTCCGCAACGGCACCACCCGACAACGACCGATATAGGCCGCCGCACCCAGCGCTTCGGTATAAACCACACCGTGGTAAGAGGGATCGGGCTGATTCAGCGCCGGAAAGCGCTCTTTGTGCTCGGCCCAGGGGAATTTTCCCGAATCGATCACCGCGCCACCGATGGAATTGCCATGACCACCGATATATTTGGTCAACGAATGCACCACGATATCGGCACCATGCTCAAACGGCCGCAGCAGACAAGGGGTCGCCACGGTGTTATCGACAATCAACGGTACACCGTGACGATGCGCGATCTCGGCCAATTGAGCGATATCGACGACATTACCCAGCGGATTACCGATCGACTCACAGAAGACCGCCTTAGTACGGTCGTCGATCAACGCTTCCAGCGCAACAAAATCGTCGTGCGAGGCCATCCGCACCTCGATCCCCTGCTTGGGGAAGGTGTGTGCGAACAGGTTATAGGTGCCACCGTAGAGTTTGTTGATACTGACGATATTGTCGCCCGCTTCAGTAATGGTTTGGATCGCATAGGTGATCGCCGCCATCCCCGAGGCGACTGCCAGTGCGCCGATACCGCCCTCCAGCGCCGCCACCCGCTCTTCCAAAACGGCGGTAGTGGGATTCATGATCCGGGTATAGATGTTGCCAGGAACCTGAAGATTAAACAGATCGGCACCGTGCTGGGTGTCATCAAAGGCGTACGACGTGGTCTGGTAGATCGGTACCGCAACCGCCTTGGTGGTTGGATCCGGTTGATAACCGCCGTGGATAACCTGTGTTTCAAGCTTCATAAGCAGAGCGCTCCGTTGTTGTCGTTGCTGTGTCGTTGTAGTGTCGTTGTAGTGTCGTTGTGATCGTAACCGTTGTCTTGATCATGGCTACAGCGTTGTTAACGCTATAGCAACGCCGAATAAGCTGTCCCGTAGACTAACGCAAATCCCACCGAGTTATCATCCCCCCGCGCATCACATTTTCTGAGATCCGGGCCGATGGCTAGGAGCCGCGCCGGCGTGTTTGCATTTCTACACCTAGCGGCATTGACTCTGGAACTTTCGGATGTTGTGCTGGCGATGGGCAAGTCGGTGTTAAACTTGGCTGTTGCAGCGTTCTATGAAAGCAGCAAACGGCTCAGAAGGCCCTTTGATTGAAACACTAGAGGTAGGAAAATCCTTTGGCAAAGAATGTAAACAGTAGATTCTTCTGCTCTGAGTGCGGCACCGACCATGCCAAATGGGTCGGGCAGTGCATGGATTGCGGTGAATGGAACACGGTGACAGAGTTCAAGGAACCTATGGCCGCTGCTTCCAAAGGAGCGTCGAGATCCCGGGGGTATGCTGGCGCCCGAGAGTCGGTTCGCAAGCTGAGTGACGTGCGGCTGGAAGAGGCGCCCCGCTTTAGCACCAAAAATACCGAATTTGATCGCGTATTAGGTGGCGGAGTCGTTCCGGGGAGCGTGATCTTGCTGGCGGGAACACCGGGCGCGGGCAAGTCGACCCTGACCCTGCAGACCCTTTGCGAACTCAGCCATGAGATTCCGTCGATTTACCTAAGCGCAGAAGAGTCGTTGACCCAGATTGCCCTGCGATCGGCCCGCCTCGGGCTGCCTACCGAGCACCTGGACATCGCGACTGAAACCGATGTGCTGGCGATTTTGACCATGATCGATCAGCTCAAGTCTAAGCTTGTTGTTATCGACTCGTTACAAGCGATGCACCATCCGGACACCCAGGGCGCGCCAGGCGGGGTGAGCCAGTTACGCGACTGCATGCATATTTTGACCCAGTATGCGAAGCAAAACGATGTAGCGATGATTGTTATTTGCCATACCACCAAGGATGGCAATGTAGCAGGCCCACGGGTTGTTGAACACATCGGCGATGTGATGCTGATGATCGAGGCAATAGAGGGCTCAAGGTTTCGGGAGCTGCGAGCGCAGAAGAATCGCTTTGGATCAATCAACGAGTTGGGGATTCTGGCGATGATGCCCGATAACGGCTACATCAGGGCCGTCAGCAATCCTTCCGCGGTTTTTTTGAATCGCGCCAGAGAGCCGCAGCCCGGCTCCATAGTAGCGGCACTTTGGGAGGGCTCTCGGGCAGTGCTGGTTGAAATACAATCGCTCGTGGTCGACTCGCATCAGGGTAACCCACGTCGCTTGGCGGTGGGCATAGACCCTAATCGTCTTAACATGCTGGTTGCCATCTTAACTCGGCATGCCGATTTAGCCATGTATGATCAGGAGCTGTATGTAAATCTGGTGGGTGGTCTCAAAAGCTCTGATCCGAGCACGGATCTGCCGTTGATTTTATCGATAATCTCCTCGTTTCGAAATAGAGCGATGCCGCAGAACTGGATCGCTTTTGGTGAGATCGGCTTGTCCGGGGAGATCCGGGCGGTACCGAGCGGGCTTGAACGGATACGCCAAGCCGCGCAACAAGGGTTTAGTTATTGCATCTGCCCAAAGGCGAACATGCCCAAAACACTGCCACAGGGCATTGAGGTCCATCCTGTCGAGACCATGCTAGAAGCCATGGAGCTACTTGATGGGATATAAAACCGGGCCTGACCACGAATTGCTTCGTAAGCAGGACTCGGCAAGGGTGTCGCGATACGCGAAAGTCATTCGATCGACTTAAGTATGGATCTTAACCCGGATATTTCATCAAGGGATCGAAATTTATGGGCACGCTGGCTAAGCAGTTGGCCCGATCTCCCGCAGGGCCTTGGTGGTTCCAAGGCTTAAGGGAGATCGGGCCAAATGCAACGGCAGAGGATTCAGAAAATCGGTTTTTTCTCACAGGCCCTAATTTGCCATTACACGCGCTCCGCTACGCTCGATTTCAGCGCTCCAGCTTGGCGCATCGATCGGCATGTAGCCGGTTATTTCTAAGCGTCGGTCTTCCAGTACATCGTCATCCGGGTAACGCTGTTGCCAGGCGTCAACCACCTGATCGCGATGCTGTAACAGCTGCTCGATATGGGGTCGGTAAAGCCGCATAAACTGTGTCAGCCACTGATTAACAGCCAGGTTGGGACGAGCGTGGTCGATGCTGAATTGATCTAACAACGCGATGGTATCGGGTGCGCTGTACCAACTCTCATCCGTCACCCAACGATTAGCGGCAAACAATCCCTTGGGATTACCGTCGGCGTCCATGGAGATGCAGATCAGGTGGGCCAGCGCGTCGTCACCCTGAGGACCGGGCTCGCTACGCTTAAACCCCGCGGCCGGGTTAAGCGTCTCGGGCATGCCCGCCCGACGAACAAAGGTATGAAAATGGCCGTGCTCCTCCTCCCGGTGGGCATGGTAGTAGTACTGCGCATGGCTGCGAGCATCGTATACATCATCGTCGGGGTAGTGGTTCATTGCGTAAAAGGTACCCTGCCCTTTGAGTATCTCCCCGACCACGTTAAGGCAGCCGCCACTCAACGCCTGGTTCGCGACACGCATGGCCCAAGCGGCAGTAACCAGCTCCCGCCGCTGAGCAGGCTCCAGCGCCGTTAACGGCGCAAAGGGCTGGATTTCTATCGTCGGTATTGCAGACCAGGGTTGCGACATAACATCCTCTTTTTTTTGTTGAGGCCTGGAGCCTGTCGGGCTTGGCCGATCGTAGCGAGGGAAATACGATTTGAGGCAGATTTTTCGATCATCCGAGGCGAATA
>JBALTG010000081.1:0-20039 GCA_036964625.1 Motiliproteus sp. | reverse complement strand
GCTCAAAGCGGACGCTTTGAGCTAGGTCCTGCCTTACCGAACGCTCAGAACAGTAAAACTAGCGTCCGCTTCCATGTTTCTGGCTAGCAAGGGCGGTTGCCGTGGTCACAGACCCCAAGTGGCCCTTGGACCGGTAGAAGACTCTGCCGCATCGAATCTGCCACAACAGCTAACTCCAACATAGCCTTTTTTATGCGCCTCAACTATCACCTTAACGATCACCTCAACTACCGCCGATCGCTTAGCCTCCTAGAGCACGGGTATCTCTACCGAACTCTTCTGTCGTTTCATCGAGAACAGGGTGTTGACCGTGCGCACACCCGGCTGGCGCAGCAGGTTATGGCTCAGGAACTCTTGATAGGACTCCATATCCCTGGCCAGCACCTTCAGCAGATAGTCACAGCCGCCGGATACAGCGTGGCATTCGAGTATCTCCGGACAGTGTCCGATCAGGGTCAGAAATCCCTCCACCGTGTCCGGGTGATGATTATCAAGCGAGACCTGGGCAAAGGCGCAAATTTTCAAACCGGTCTTATCCGCATCAATAATGGCGGCATACCCCCTGATAAACCCCTCCTCTTCCAACCGTTTTACTCTGCGCCAGCAGGGAGCGTTGGAGAGCGACACCTGTTCCGCCAGCTCCCGATTCGATAAACGGCCGTTTTTTTGCAGCGCCTGGAGTATCTGTGTATCCACTCGATCGAGGCTCATGGCAATTAATTGTCCTTTGCTGATGGTATAGAGATACAAATGTATCAATTCGACTCTCTTTTGGCCAACAGAAAGCAACATTGTTGCCAGCGCTTATCGCTACAATATTAAGTAACAATAACAATATTCTGAACAGCCAAGGGGGCAGGTAAAATCTGTCCGGACAGCGAGCCAGGTATCCTGCAGCCGCTGTTGCTGGCTATTCGGGAACAAACGAGGTATCACCGCATGCACGCCAGGGCCCTGTCTCCATCCATTAGTCACACCGCAAGTTTAGGGGCGTCGGATCCGTCGCCCTTTGACTGGGTACATATCGCCCATTTGCTGTTAGTCACACGCGCGCTGGATGATATTGAAGAGCAGGAGCTGGTGCCAGCCAAGCTGGTGTTTAATCAGTTCTCCGCCCGCGGTCATGATCTGGCCCAAATTCTACTCGGATCCTTGCTGACCCATCCTCACGATGGCGCCACCGGCTACTACCGCTCGCGCCCCTTTGTACTGTCGCTTGGGCTTGAATTGGATGTGGCGGTGGCCTCGCCGCTGGCCAAAGCAGGTGGGTACAGCGATGGACGTGATGTCGGGGTGGTCTGTAACTACCCCAACGTCGAGCGCAACGGTGCCATGCTGTTCCCGATGTGCGGGGGCGTCGGTTCGCAATATTCGCCCATTTCTGGTTGGGCCCAGTCGCTGGTGTATCATCGCGAACAACTCAACGATACCAGCTACCTTGGGGCGATTGGGGTTTCCATGGGCGGTGACTCGTCGATGTCGACCAGTGGCTTCTGGGCGGCATTGAATATCTCCACCACCAACAAACTGCCGCATCTGTTTTTCATCGAAGATAATGGCTATGGCATCTCGGTGCCCCAGACCGTTCAGACTCCAGGGGGGGATCAGGTCGCTAACCTGGCCGCGTATAAAAACCTGAACATTATCGAGGGGGACGGTACCGATCCTGTGCAAGCCCCCCTGTTGATCAAACAGGCGGTCGATTATGTACGTTCGGGGCAGGGGGCCTGCTTGCTGCGCCTGCGCGTACCCCGGTTATGCGGCCACACCTTTCAGGATACCCAGACCTATAAGTCCGCCGAGTTGCTCGCCAAAGAGCAGGCCGATGATCCATTGCCTAAGTTGCGCCAGCATCTGCAGCAGCAGGGGATCATCAGCGCGGCCCAGTGGCAGCAGCTCGAACAGGATGCCGATGCCGAAGTCCGGGCCTCGGTCGAGCGGGCCAAACTGCTGCCCGAACCGGATCCGAGCCAGATCACGCGCTATGTCTACGCTGAAAAAGATGCCGTGGGGCAGATGCAGGTGCAGCTGCGGGGCGGTTTGTATGCCGATGCCCACCGTTTTCCACCGAGCAGCGCAACGCCTCAGCCCGAAGGCGCTCGGATTAACATGCTCGCCGCCATCCGCAAGGTGTTGGATCATGAATTGGCGACCAACCCCAAAGTGCTGGTGTTTGGTGAAGATGTGGGGCCCAAAGGCGGGGTGCATGCCGCGACCCTCGGGCTCAACGCCAAATATGGCGATCATCGGGTGTTCGATACCAGCCTGTCGGAAGAGGGCATTATCGGTCGCGCCGTGGGTATGGCGTTGTCGGGGCTGATGCCGGTACCCGAGATTCAGTTCAGAAAATATGCCGAGCCTGCGGCCGAGCAGATTACCGATACCGGGATCATGCGCTGGCGCACTCATAACCAGTTTGCGGCACCGATGGTGATCCGGATTCCGGGTGGTTTTGCCGGCCGTGGCGATCCTTGGCACTCGATGTCTGACGAGGTGGAGTGGGCCCACAAGACCGGCTGGCAGGTCGTTATGCCCTCCAATGCCGAGGATGCGGCCGGACTGTTGCGTTATGCCCTGCGTGACAACAACCCCACCATCTTCTTCGAGCACCGCTCCCTGCTCGATGATCGCTGGGCACGCCGACCCTATCCGGGCGATGCCTATGTGATCCCCTTCGGCAAAGCCAACACCTTGATCGCTGGCGATAAGCTGACGGTGGTCTGTTGGGGGGCGATGGTCGAGCGCTGTGAAATAGCCGCCAACCAGTTGCAGCTGAGTATCGAGGTGATCGATCTGCGTACCCTTCAGCCCTGGGATCAAGCCACGGTGCTGGCCTCGGTGAAGAAGACCGGCCGTTGTCTGATCGTCCATGAAGACAACCTGACCGCCGGCTTTGGTGCCGAGATCGCCGCCGTCCTGGCCAAGGAGGCGTTCTTTGATCTGGATGCGCCGATCGAGCGGGTGGCGATGCCGAACACCCCGGTACCGCACAACCTGCAGCTGATGCAGGCGGCAGTGCCTAGCAGTGAACGCATCGCGGCCGCGATGCAGGCGTTGATCGAAATCTAACGGGGTTGTTGAAATGAGTCATTCAATAGATATTATTTTGTCCGCAGCGCAGTTGGAAGGCACTTCGGCGACACTGAGCAAGTGGTTGGTTGCGGTGGGTAGTGCGGTCAAAAGTGGCGATCCGATCATCGAGCTGGAGACCGATAAGGTCGCCATGGAGATCTGCTCTCCCGCCGATGGTGTACTGCAGGAAACCCTGGCCAACGAAGGCGATGATATAGAGGTTGAAGCTATTCTCGGGCGTCTGGCTGCCAATGACTGCGCCCCGGGCGCGTTTGCCGAAAGTGGCGCTGTTGAGCAGTCAACGGCCTCGGACTCAGTGTGCGCGGAATTGGCGCCTTATCACCCTGTGCATTCGAACCCAGCAGGTTTGGATTCGGCTCTTTCTCACTCAGATCGGTCTAACTCAGCCGGTTCGATCTCAGCTGGTTCGATCTCAGCCGATTCGATCTCTAACAACAGCGACGCGCGTCCGCTGATTGGCCCGGCGGTACGACGCTTGTTGCGCCAGCACGATCTGGATATCGGTAAGATTGCGGGTAGCGGTCGCCGCGGACGGGTGACGCGCGATGACGTCACCGCATACCTTGCTACTCGACCACCAATCCATCCGCATCAGGTATTGGGCGCTTGCCAAAACTCTCCCTATGCCTCGAGTGAGCGTTCACCCCGGCCGCTGCAGGGAACCCGGGTGGCGCATACACCGATGCGCAAAGCGATCGCCAAGCATATGGTTGCCAGCTTGCTGCACACCTCGCCGCATGTGACCAGCGTGTTTGAGATGGACCTGAGCAACGTCATCGAGCACCGCCGCTGGCATCAGCAAGAGTTTTCCGGGCTGGGGGTGAAGCTGACTTTTAGCGCCTACTTTATTGCCGCCTCGGCCGTTGCGCTCAAGGCTGTGCCGCAGGTTAATGCGCGTTTCCATGAGGATGCGCTGGAGCTGTTCGACGATATCAATATCGGCGTCGCAACCGCGCTGGGTGATGACGGCTTGGTGGTGCCGGTGGTGCAGCAGGTGCAATCGATGACGCTGTTTGAGATCGCCCGGGCGTTAACCCAGCAGACCGAACAGGCCCGCAACAGGACGCTGACGCCAGCCGATATGCAAAATGGCACCTTTACTATCTCCAATCACGGGGTCAGTGGCAGCTTGTTTGCGGCACCAATTATCATCAATCAGCCGCAGGTCGCGATTCTTGGTGTCGGTAAACTGGACAAGCGGGTGGTGGTCGAAACGGTTGCCGGTGTCGATACGATGGTGATAAAACCGATCTGTTATGTCTCCTTAAGCATCGATCACCGCGCCCTGGACGGGCATCACGCGAACAGTTTTCTGAGCGCATTTGTGGATGCCATTGAGCACTGGGGAGGGCGCCCTTAGTGCTCTTTTTTTTCGGTAATTAGCTGACCCTTACAGGGGTTTTTCCGTCACTAAGACGGCTCGCCAGATCGCTCTCACCAACCCATTGCAGGCACGGACTGGCATCGATATCGACATCTTTACAGACGGGACATTTCATAACCGGTTCCTTTTGGCTCCCCCGCTGATGGGGGCGTTTTCTGGTTAGTCTGAAACGCTGCCTTCATGATGAGAGGGTCATAGTTCTGGGTGGGGATAAGGCTTACATGCGCAATACAAACGGGCCGTTCCACTGCGCAAACTGCTGCTGCGTTAATCCGGTTCTCTCCAGTGAGGTCGCTGAAGGCAAGGTTCGGGGCGCGGCTATCCAGACGTCGAGCAAGCCATCGGGTAAGCGCGTTAAGCGTAATTGGTAGCGTTGTTGGTTGCGGCTGAACAGGTGTTCTTCGTGCTCTGCAGTGGCACCAACCACCTCCTGAGTAAAGCCTTCAGCGGCGAAGGCCCGGGCGTAAAACGCGAGCACCTCGGGCAGCGCTACACGGCCGCTATATTGCACCTCCACGGTATGCTCCAGGCGTCGGTAGTGGCTGCGGACCAGGCCGGGAAAACGGCCAAACAGCTGCGGATCGCTGCCGCTGACATCCTGCTCGGGCAGGTTGTTGCTGGCGTTCGCTCGCCCCGGATCCAGTTGCGCGCCCAGTCCAGGTACGACCCGGTCGAGCTGTGTCAGGGTATCAGTGCCCAGGTTTTTTCCGGCGGCCGCGAGTCCGGCCGCGGTCTGTTCGACCTGCGTTCCCCTATCGGCGGCTAAACGCATGCCCGTCTCGGTGATCGCGGGCACCTGTCCCCATATCCAGGACAGCAATGTGAATACTGCCCAAATGCCCACCCCGAGCAGCGTTGCCACGACCGAGCCGATGATCACCCAGGTGCGCGCGCTCAACTTACTTAGCTGCTGTGTAGCGGTGCTGGCCAGATCACCTTTAATGCTCTTCATAACCGAACTCTCCATTGTTCGCGCGGTGATTGTCGTGCTTTAGACGTCGTAACAGGGTTCGATTGATTCGTTGCAGTGCGCGCTCTATGGCGGCATTGAGCTCCGCCTGAGTATCGCTGACAACGAGATTCTCCATCCCTTGGGAGCAGAGCGTCACCGTGCAGCACTTGCCGATAATCCCTTTGGGATCATCCTTTTCACAAAGCATCAGACTGATCTTTGAAATTCGATGCTTGAGTTGCGCCAGCACCCGAGCAACATGTTGGCTGATCTGAGCCTGCTGGGCTGCAGTCAGTTCTATTCCCGAGGATTTGATATCGATCCGCATGCAGGCTCCGGTCTCGCGCCTAAGTTGACCCAGGGTGGTGATTATGGCCTGATAGAAGCAGCAATAAAATTCGATTTTTTTACGCTATTAGATCGATAAAACTTGGTGCAATGCTCTAATGCTCAACTACAAGCATCTCTATTATTTCCGTACGGTTGCCAACAGCGGGGGCATCGCCCGCGCCGCACAGCAGTTAAACCTGACCCCGCAGACGATCAGCGGTCAACTCAGTGACCTGGAAAAGGCATTGGGATCAGCGTTGTTCAGCCGTAAAGGGCGACGACTCGAGCTGACCGCGGCTGGAAAATTGGCGTTGTCGCATGCTGATGAGATCTTTCAGATTGGCGGGGAGCTTGAACAGGCGTTGCGGGCACCCCGCAGCAGTAACGATCTGGAGTTTCGCGTAGGTATCGCCGACGTGGTTCCCAAATCGATTGCTTACCGTCTGCTCGCTCCGGCACTGAGTATCGCAGAACCGGTCCGCCTGTGTTGTACCGAAGATAAACTTGAGAGTCTGTTCGCCGAATTGGCCATCCATAAGCTGGATCTGGTCATTGCCGACCGTGCCATGCCGTCTGACCTGGGTGTTAAGGGCTACAGTCACTTTTTAGGTGAGAGCAAGATCGCTTTTTTTGGCCGCCCTGAACTCGCGCATTACCGCTGCGGTTTTCCCGCCTCACTGCACCATGCACCGCTGCTTATGCCCGGTAAGGGGGCTGCGATCCGGGGGCCGCTGGAGCGCTGGCTGAACAAGCACCAGATCGCTCCGCGTATCGTGGGCGAGTTCGATGATACGGCGCTGATGAAGGCGTTCGGTCAGGGCGGGGCGGGTATTTTCCCCGCCTCGGTTATTATCACCAATGAGATCATCGCTCAGCATGGGGTTGAGATGATCGGCCATGCCGATGGACTCCGGGTTCGCTATCACGCGATCTCCATTGAACGTAAACTCACACATCCTGCCGTGGTGGCGATCAGTCAGGCGGCCAAGCAGCATATTTTTACGACTTAATCTGGCAGACAGTCAAATTTAAAACTGATCTACGCGAACCTCATCAAGGCCGGTACGTGCGCCCGGCCGGAGCGGATCCCCCGACGGCCTTCGCTCAGTGGTAGGCGGAGACGCTGAGTTATCGGCAGGGCCTGGCCTTGTTATCCGCACCTAGACGCCGAGCGATGCCGGAGCGGGTGAACTTGTCGAGGTCAAAATTTTGGGATAGTTGAATTCGTATGCTCGTGAGTCTGAGCGAACCCAGCCCAGCCCAGGAGATAAGGGGAGGCGCTTCCTCTTGCGGGGTGAACGCCTGGTTAGGGTTAGTTCAGAGTTATGCACAGTATCTGTGGATAAGTCTGTGAGGTAGTACGGGGAAACGTGGCTGAACCAGCAGTTCATAGGGCAGGCATACAGATTGATCATTTTTCGTACTGTCAAATATTATATCGCTATTTATCAGTAAGTTATTTGAGTCAATAGGCGTGTTTAAAAAAACATAAATAAAATAATCCCCTTAGACGGCTGTCTGATTAGTGTCAAGAGTAGGTTGTGTATTAAATTTGCCCTTTAATGCTCAAAAGTTGAATTTTTATCCAAAACAAGCAGCGGTTGGCCTTGCATAGGAGCCCCTTCGGCAGGAAGCAGCGATCGGCGTGTTAGACCAGACGGGGTGTTTATTCGACGCCTTTAATCGGAACGCGGCGTCCTCCCGATCCGACCTATAATTGGGCTGTGATCAGATCACACATTGTCGACTAAGAGCCTCGTCTAATAAAAGCAATGGGGCTTTCCTGTTTCTATAACTGATTAGCCGTTGTAGCAGATGCGAGATAGGTCAGAGGCCGTTTTCGGCCCAAGCCGTCACTTAAAAAGCGCTTGTCTAACGTCTAATGACTGCCTAAAACATAGGTAAACGGGAAAACGGCTTCTCATTTTTGAGCTTCAGATTACCTTAGAATCCAATGTTATATTCACATTTATATGATCTTGAACAATGTTTCTGCCTATAGATATGGCACAATTGGCTGATCTGCAAGACTATTAAGAAACAAATATTTGTAGGTTTGTTTTGAGTCCATGCGGTGAAAATAAGGAATCATCTATTCAATCTAGCAATAGGAGTGCTGTCAGCTAAGAACTGTAAAAACCTGCCCTATCGGATCAGTATCAACGGCGAGACTATCAAATAATATTATCGTAGTTACACTAAAAGGAATGGCAATGAAACTAATGGTTGAGTATTTTTCAAAACTTATTATCCTTATGATAACTATAGGTTTTGCTGGCTCAGTATCGGCGAATACTGACGAAGAAAAGGAGGTAGTCGCGTTTGTCGACAAGGCTGTTCAGCTGCTTAATGAGCAGGGTGAGAGCGCATTGGCCACTATCGGAAAGACCGATGGTGACTTTCATAATGGTAGCAAGTATGTCTTTGTCTACGATGACAATGTCGTCATGTTGGCCCACCCGGTAAAGCCTAAGCTCGTAGGTCGTAGTTACAAAGGTAAACCGGATGTAAAGGGCAAAAAATTCCGCGATGAAATTGTTAGGCATGCTTTAAACGGCGGCGGTTGGACGGAATACGTTTACCAAAAGCCTGGCACAACCTCAGGACTGTTTAAGAAAAAGGTATATAGCAGCTTGGCTGAGAATGGCGGTCGCAAATTCATTGTTGCTAGCGGAACGTACGCCGGGTCACTCTAAGCTTTACCAATCAATAAACGGTGACGTTTAGTATCTGTCATCCCAAGTGGTCTGAATTCGATCGCTTGGGACTTTTTGTGTGAGCCAAAGGTGTGAATATGAGCATCCGTTTCCGATTGTTAATTAGTCCTGTGCTGGTCTTTTTTTCGATAGTTATTTTAGTCTTTCTCTACTCCAGTCAGAGCCGCTCTAGTCAGCAGTTGCTTGAACGGATATATAACGAAACCTTTGCGACTATGGACCAGCTTTCCGCAGTTTCGACTCGCTTAACCGGCGCCCATGCGACGGTGAAAGAACTCAGTATCATGACAATGATGGGGCAGGAGCCGAGCGCCATTCAGCAGCATGCTGATGCAGGCAAGGCGCTGTTAGCGGCTTCTACTACTGACATCAAAAAGTTTAGTGAAACATCTGGAAGAGACACCTCATCGATTATCAATGATCTGACGCAGTACCAGGCTTTGTATCAAAAGGTCGCTGTTGCGACTGCCGAAGATGCGGATTCCTATGGAGCCTCTCAAACATACCCCGCTCTGGATAAGCTTTATCACGCCATTGATATGCAGATGAAAGAAAATTTAGCGCATCAGAAAGAACTGGTCGCTAGTGATTTTGATCAAATGACCAATAAGGGCCGCACCGATTCCAGGTTGTTTTTGATCGTTGCCGGTTTGTCGATCTTGGTACCGATTTTGTTAACGTTGTGGATTTCAGGATCGATTACCCGAACCTTGAAGGGAATCGTACTCATGCTCAAGGATATTGCCCAGGGCGAGGGAGATCTGACGAAGCGGCTGCTGGTAGAAAATAAAGATGAGTTTGGTGAACTGGCTGGCTGGTTCAATCAGTTTATGGAAAAACTGCAGCTCACGATTCAGCAGGTTACCCAAGCAACAGAGCAGGTTATGTCTTCTGCTGATCAGGTGAGTATGACCACCGAGGAGACGATCATGGGGATGAGCCAGCAGCGGCAGGAAACCGATGAAGTCGCCCGCTCAATTAATGAAATGGTCTTAGCGGTAGAAGAGGTGGCTCGAAATACCTCTCAAGCGGCACAATCTGCAGAGCTGGCTAATGACAAGGCCAGAGAGGGGGCGTCAGTCGTGGGTCAGACCATTGATCTAAATAATCAGATGGCGACAGAGCTTGAGCAGACCCGAATCATTATTGAAAACCTGGAGCAGGATAGTACCAATATAGGCACAATAATAGGGGCGATTGAGGGCATTGCAGAGCAGACAAATCTGCTAGCGCTTAACGCGGCGATTGAGGCAGCCAGAGCTGGTGAGCAAGGGCGTGGTTTTGCTGTTGTTGCCGACGAGGTCCGGACATTGTCACATCGCACCCAAACATCAACCTTAGAAATCAAGAAACTGATCGATCAGCTGCAGTCTGTATCGAAAAATGCATCGTTGGCGATGAATCAAAGCAGGGGGCAGGCCCAATCCTCTGTTGAGCAGGCCCAGCAAGCTGGCGTCTCCCTGCAAGATATTACCGCTGTTGTTTCCACTATCAGCGATATGAATACGCAGATCGCTGCATCGTCTGAGGAACAGCTCGCTGTGGCGGAACAAATAAATAATAACGTAGGCAATATCAGCGAGGTATCGCGGCAAACTGAAGCAGGAGCTGCACAAATTGCGGCATCCAGTAAGGATTTGTCAAAGCTGTCGCGCGATCTTAAGGGCTTAGTCATGCAATTCAAGGTATAGCCAATAAGTCACGGAAGCGGCATCCGCTCTGGAAGGGAAGGAGTGATCACGGGGCTCCCGGTCTGTAACGGCGGCTTCCCGGCCGTTTAGCCAACCTGCCTCAACCCCAATGGTTACTCTTTTGTCACTCTGAGCTCAAGCTCGACAATGATGATTGACTTATTAACCCGGCGGGTTAGTAAGAGACGCAAGGATGCGTCAACAGTAAGCGCCGAAGACCCATGCGAGCCCCTGAGCATCAAGCAGTTCCACGCAACTGCGGCAGATTTTAAGGGCGCTGGACAAATAGGTATGGACCCTATTTGTCCATCAGGTTAAAAGTCCAACATAGGAAGCCAAACATTCACCCAGAGACCAGAGCGTGTAATGGATACCAACATGATCTTAGTGGGGTTAGTCTTCAGCTCAATGGGTTTCGGCTACTTCATCTACGGAAAAAGGCAATCTAACCTGGTTACTCGATATACGGGCGTTGTGTTGATGGTCTATCCGTATTTTATCTCTGACGCTATGTTTTTGGCTTTGATTGGTATCGGCTTGTTATTCGCTCCAAAGTTTATAAGGCTATAACGACTCTTGATTGCCGTTACGACAGGCTTAGGTCGATCAGTAAATAGCACAGGTTGCGGCTGGCTTGTAGCTGGGTGAAGCCGGGCGAGTCGGCCTGCAGCTCGACGCAGCGCGGTTTGCCGTCGCCAGAGTCAAACTCCAGGCGGACGTCGGCCTGTGATCGGGTTGCCAGCCATAGCGTCACCCGGGTTGGCGAAGTCCGGCGCAGGATTGGCCCGGCGAGCACCGGCGGGATAGCATCAGGATGCACTTGCATAATAAAACCTGTTTGTGGCCTCGGTAATTTCGGCCCGACGCCAGCCTAAGGCCACATTTATACTCAGATCGGATCCTCTGGGGGCGATACGGAGTGCGGCTGTTGCATGCTGTGCTTCGGCGTTGATTTCGATCTAAGGCCCGGTTTGCGGCTGACAGTTCCACATATTGCAGCGGCTGAAATTGGCAACTGATTGAATTGACCATTAAATTAAATTGAATTAAAAGGCAAAGTGGGAGCACTTTTTTTGGGGGAGGCGGGGCAGTAGTGATGGCCATGCCGATAACTGCGCCCTTTAGTGCGCCAGAGGCCAGGGCGCTGGGTGGGTCACATTCGCCATTCCGGCTGTTCAGTCGTCCAGAAAGGGTGGGTCGAGGTCTTCATCCCAATGTTCGGGGGGGGTGGGGCAGTTGCTTAGCAGCTGCTGCAACACCTGGATGTGCCGGGCGTGCTCCTGCTGCTGCGACTGACTCTGTGGATCGTTGGCGCTAATGCCCAGGCGGTCGAGCAGGGTGTTTTGAGTCGTTTCCTCGATCTCGAGCGCCAGAGCGACGGCGTGATAGGGGGTCATCAGGTAGTGCGAGGAGGCGTTGATATCGTCGGCGGGTGATGCCTGATCGACGCGTACACTCAGGCTTAGGTCACTGCCGGAGTGTTCGGATGCGAGTGCTGCCAGGCGTTGGATGTGCTGCTGCTGTTGTTCGGCCAGTTTCAGGAAGCTGGCGGCGGCCGCTGGATTGTTAAAATTTTCGAGCTGTTCGGCCAGCTGCGAGTAACCGTCGCCAATTTCACGTTTCAGGGCCAGGGAGTCGCGGATCAGTGCCAAATTTGGGTCGGTTGTCGCTGTCATCAACGGGCGCTCCTTGGGAGAGGTGTCTTAGGGTTTTATTTCGGTATCCATCAGTTGCTGGCAATGGCCTTTGGCACTCTTGACCTCGGCTAATAACTCTTCGATATCCTGTTTGTTCTGTTCCAGCCGGGTTTGGTGTTCCTGGAGTAGCCTGTACCAGTGGCGTAACTGAGTCTCTTCGCCGGTTCCCGAATCATAGATATCGAACAGTTCGCGTGACTCATCCAGAGAAAAACCGACCCGCTTGCCGCGCAGGATCAACATCAACCGCACCCGATCCCGTTTGCTGTACGTGCGGCGGTACTTGCTGCGATCGGGGTTGAGCAGTCCCTTGTCCTCGTAAAAACGGATCGTGCGCGGCGAGATATCAAACTCGTGCGACAACTGGGTGATCGAATAGCTAACAGGGGGGCTGCTATCCTGAGGCTGCATGTCGATGTCAGTATCGGTTTTTTGTTGGGTATCTATCACAGCAGGTTGATCCATACAGGTTAGATTAAAGATGACGGCTGGAACGGCACGTTGATTAACAGTCGGCAGCAACACGATCGAGTTTACGTCAACTTCCTCTGTAGCGTAACCGTTACGACGGCTTCTGCGCTGTATGCGTTAGCCCAACAAGCCTTATTAACCCGGCGGGTTAATAGGAGACGCAAGGATGCGTCAACATTGGTCGTAGACCAATGCGAGCCCCAGAAAATCAAGCAGTTCCACGCAACTGCGCCAGATTTTAGGGGCGACGGACAGATAGGTATGGAACCTATTTGTCCGCCAGGTAAATAGCTCAACAAACCTTAGGTTAAACATACTGACCGGCATCGACCCGGATCACTTCACCGGAAATCATACGTGCGGCGTCGGACACCAAAAACAGCACCGCGTTAGCGATATCCTCGGGTAACGCCAGTTGCGGTAACAGCGCTTCGCTCTGGGCCTTGTCGATATACTCCGGCGGCAGTTGTTGCGCCATCTCGGTCATCACCATACCGGGAGCGATCGCGTTGGCGGTGACGCCTTTGGCGCCGAGTTCGCGGGCGCTGGTCTTAGTCAGGCCGATCAATCCAGCCTTAGCTGCCGAGTAGTTGGCCTGGCCGAATTTGCCGCGGATACCGTTGATGGAGGTGATGTTGACGATGCGGCCATGGCCGGCGTTGCGCATCAGTGGCGCCAGGGCGCGGGTCATGTAGAACGCACCGCTGAGATTAATATCGATCACCGATTGCCACTCAGCGTCGGCCATCTTGGCCAGGCTGCGGTCGCGGGTGATGCCGGCGTTGTTGACCAGCAGGGTGCAGTTTGCGGGTAACTCGGCAACTGCCTGGTTGACGGCCTCGGGATCGCTGATATCAACCTGATGGAAAGTGAAGGCAGACAGGTCGCCAGCACCCTCGGCGGAGATATCGAATAGATGGACCTCGGCACCGCGCTCATGCAAGGCATCTGCGATGGCTCGGCCGATGCCGCGCGTACCGCCGGTGACGACTGCCGCTTTGCCACTGAGGTCGTAAAGTTGTGCAAATGACATGGGCTGTTCCGTTTGGTTGTGGTTGTTATTGATATTAGGATTAGGATTACAGTTTTCCGGGTGTCGGGCGAATGCTGAAGCGTGCTCATCGCGCGCTAAGCGTGCCCGGTGCGGAGTGTAACCCTCTTCCCTTGAGCGGGAAGAGGGTCGAGGCTGCGCGTTAGTCTATCGTGCAGGTCAGCGCCAGCCGTTGTGCCGGCCGGAAACCGCACTGCTGCAGGAAGCCGTTGAGATTGAAATTATCCCAGGGCACCTCGGTCCGTACCGATTCGACATGCAGGGCCTTCAGGTTGGTGACCAGTTGTGACACCAGGGCCTGGCCGATCTTTTGGTCCTTCGCAGAAGGATCGACGCCGATGGTATCGATAACCGCTTCTGAGCTGGCCTGGCCGAATTCTCCATTATCTACCCGAGCCATGATAAAGCCGCGAATACTGGCCAGTTTGTCCTTCACCGGATCCTCTTTCTCTGCCACCAGCGAGATGCGGATTCCCGACTCTTCCAATACCTGGGTTACAGTGCGCTGGTAGTAAGCGCTCCGATCCGTTGCGGTAATGTGGCGGTCGATACGGATGACCGCATCCAGGTCTCCGGCGGCGAGGGTCCGAGTCGGCACACGGTCCCGAGACAGATCAACGCCGTCAGCATTGGATTCGGTCAGGGCGTTGGTAGAGAGCTCCAGAACCTGACGGTCGGCCAGTTTGAAACCAGCATCGGAGAAGAAACGCAGCAGATCGGGCTGGTCCCACTTCACCACTGAGTGCAACTCACGGCCGCCACGCTCGCGGACGCTTTCGATCAGGGTCTTGAATAGCTGCTGACCGACGCCTTGACGCTGATACTCACGGTCGACACCGATGGCATCCAACACCGCGATCGGCGCGGTGCCGCCGAACTCGCCCTCGAGTATCTGGCAGCACACGAAGCCGGCGAGCTGACCATCGATTTCGGCGCTCAGGGAGATAAAAGTTTCCGGGTTTTGGCGCTCTGCATTGATACGTTTGCTAAAAAAATCCTGCCGCGGCGAGCCACTGAACTGCTGGTCCAGAGCGACGACCGCTGGCTGGTCGTCCGGGCTCAGAGCCCGAACCTTAACGTTATTATCAGTCATTATGAACTGTCCTTTGTTGCGGCCAATTAACCGTGCATGCGCTCGTACTTGGCCTGCAGCTGCTCTTGATTTTCCTGATGATTGGGGTCGATCTGGATACATTCCGCCGGGCATACGAGCTGGCATTGCGGCTCGTCGTGGGCGCCGACACATTCGGTACATTTGTCGGCTTCGATCACATAGAGCATGCCATCACCTTCGTTGATCGCATCGTTAGGGCATTCCAGTACACAGACATCACAGGCAGTACAGTCTTCGTTGATGATCAGGGCCATGGTCTTTCTCCTGTTCTATTGAATTCTGGTGCGGCTTAATTAAGCCGCGCCCTCTCAAGATGCTTTTGCCAGCGACTCGAGTTTCTGTAGTTTTTCGTGCCGGAAGGCACCCCACAATGCCGCACCGATAGCGCCGGCGTAGGCAGAATCTACATGGCTGCGCGCTTCGGCCTTGAGCTTCATCTTCTGCATCGACTCGTTAAGACCGTCGATCATGCCGCTGTCCAGTGACAAACCGCCGGTGCAGAGCACGATACCGTCGGTGGCCTTGATCACCCGCAGTAGCTTGGCCAGACGGCCGGCCATCGACAGGTGAATCCCCTTGAGGATGTTGGGTGCCGAGATACCACGCGATACCATGTTGATGACATCGGTTTCCGCCAGTACCGCACAGATACTGGAGACGATCTCGGGATTATCGGCCTGCCTGGAGAGGGAGCCGATCTCGTCCTGGGCGATGCCCAGATAACGCGAGATGTTCTCCAAAAACTGGCCCGAACCCGACGCACACTGGCTGGTCATGCGGTAGTTGAGAACCTTGCCCTGATGGTCGATCTTCATGGCCCGGCCATGCAGTGCGCCCATATCCAGCACCCCGGTCGCTTCCGGATCCAGGTAGATGGCGCCGCGGGCGTGGGTGGTCATGGAATAGAAGTGACCGGTGCGGAAGTCGATATTCTCACCGTCGCCGGTGGTGGCGCAGTAAGTCACATCGTCACGGGTCAGGCCGTTGTCTGCCAGCAGCTGGTCGTACGCTTGCGCCGACAGTTGCAGCGGATCACGGGTACGAATCCGATCGTAACGTTTGGCCAGCCATTCGACCTTGCCGTTTTCGTGTTTGAACAACACCGTCTTGACAGCACCTGTGCCTAAATCAATACCTGCAGTAATCATCGTTTATGCCTCCACTGCGCGGCGGGCAAATTCAGCTGCCCCCAGTGCGCCGGTGTAAATGGAATCGGGATCGATGTTGATCGTTACATCACCATAGTTTTCCTGGACCAGAAGGCGCAGCTCTTTAACGGCGGCCTCGTTCTTGGCCACGCCACCGGTAAAGGTGAGCTCGTTATCAACACCGCCAGAGCGGGACAAGATGGACATCGAGCGCAGGATGATGGCGCGGTGCAGACCGGCGATAATATCTTCGCGTTTTTCTCCCAAAGAGAGTCGGTCACGCAGCTCGGCACCGGCAAATACGGTACAGGTCGAGTTGATTGAGACTTTCTTGGTGGACTTCATCGCCAGGGGACCCAGCTCGTGCAGCCCCAGCTGCATCTCGTCGGCGATGTAGCCCAGATAGCGGCCACAACCGGCAGCGCAGCGGTCGTTCATCTGAAAGTTGACGACGATGCCGTGTTCATCGACCTGAATCCCCTTGGTATCCTGACCGCCGATATCGAGCACGGTGCGGGTCTTGGGGTACATCAGGTGCGCACCCAGACCGTGGCAGAGAATTTCGGAACGGATGTGATCCTTGGGAAACGGCAGCCGGGCACGACCGTAACCGGTACCGACCACGTAGGTCTCTTCCAGCTCGATAGCCAACACTTGCGTCAGTGTCTCTTTGACCTTGCCGAAATCTTCAGTTTTGATCTCTTCGGCAGCGAGGGCACTGTTCAGCGCGATCAGGAAGGTTTCGCTCATATCGACTGCGGGCGGAATGTTCTCGACCTCGATAATCGACTTGTCGTAGATGTTGATCAGCGTGTCTGATTTGATGTCCTGTTTTGCGGCCTGGTCTTCGGCGACCTCCATATACACGGTGCCAGCCAGATCGCGGAAAAAGTCGGATTTGCGCACGGCGCCCGGCTCGAACAGTTTTGACAACTCAATCTTGAGTGCGGCAAAGGTGCCTTCCAGGGCGGTATTGAGTGTTTCCGGTGCCTCCTTATAGTTGCCCGTGGCCGCTTTTTCACCACAGAGCCTTTTCAGGTTGTCGAGTTGCACCAGAAACTGGGCCAGACGGAAGTGGCGCTCCAGCATGTACAGCACATTGTCGGTACTCATCGTCAAGGTGGATGACTTATCCAGTGATTGACGCAGCAGCACCAGTCGGGCGCTGATCAATGCTTCGGTCTTGGCGACCAGCGCAGCGGTGTCGTAGTTGGAGCGTGAGTTGGTGATACCGTGTCCCAGAGGCGCGCCGGTATCATCCATGACCACTGCTTTGGTCGTCGTAGAACCCAGATCTATTCCGATAAAACATTTCATAACTGGCTCCTGATTAGCGCGCGCTGGCGATCATATTGCCCTGACGGCGTTGCTCGATCATCTGGAAGTAACTCTCCAGACGGTTCTTTACGTTGGCTGCTGAGAAGTAGCGCGGATCAACCAGGTCGGTTTCGACAAAGGCACCCGGCTTGCCAGTGCGCTTCTCAATCTCCTGCATCATCATCAACTGGCCAGCAGAGAAGCTGTTACAGCTCTTGATGGAGTTGATCAGCAGACCGTCGGCTTCGTAGTCGTTCATATACTTTTCCAGCATATCGACCCGCTTGGGTAGATTGCGGTTGGTGTAGCAGCCCAGGCAGTAGTCGGCCAGCGACTCCAGTGGATTGTCGGCATCGTGGCGGAAGCCCTGGTCATAAACGCCGCCCACCTTGGTGTAGGTGCTGGCAACAACGACTGCGCCCTCATCGTAGAACATCTTCCAGAACTCGCGGAAGTTGGTCCAGTTGGGTGGTCCTTCCATGACGATGCGATACTTCTCTTTACCCATCGATCCACCGGGCGTGATCGGTCCCTGGCCGTTCTTGATCCGCTGCTCAATCTCTTGGCGCAGCACTTTGTAGTAATCGACCGCTTGTTGGGTACCACGGAAGGCGGTGAATATCGGTCCCAGGTAGTAGATGGCACCGAAGTAAGCATCGATCGGGCTCGGTTTGTTCTTGGCGCTTTCCAGTACCCAGACCAGATCGTCTTCGGCCTTGGCGGAACGGCGCATATTCTCGCGCAGCTTGTCGATGTCGAACTTGTTGCCGCTGACCCGCTCCAGTGCAGGAATGACTTCTTCTTTGAGCTGCTTAACCACGAAGTCACGCATGTTCTGGGTGATCTCGCCGTCACCCTGATAGGGCACCTGCAGCATCACGGTTTCGCACTTGTACTCCTGGCGCAGCAGTTCGAACCACTTCATAAAGGTGAAACAGCCGGTGTAGGAGAGCAGTAGCAGGTCGGGATTGGGCATCGGCTTGCCGTTGGGGGCGATGTTGCCCTTGCTCATCATGCCGATGTCAGCCTTCACATAGGTGCAGACATCCTCGGAATGTCCCATCCGCTCGGCGGTCTGGATCATGTCGCCACTCTGCTGGCGCATTGCGTTTTGGATGGCGTTGGTTTCCGGCAGGTTGTTGAGCATGCCGAAGCTTTGGATCAACTCGTTGAGGTTGCCGGGTACGAAGGTCGAGCAGACTTTCTTGCCATTGTTGGCGGTGTCGGTCAGCAAGTCGTAATTCGAGTTGATCATCTCCTTCTGCATCAGCATCGAGGAGTCTTTTTGGGTCTCTAAGGTTTCAATCTTGGCACTCATGACTAGCTCCAAAGCTTGATAGAATCGGCGAAAGTACCGGCTTGCTCGCGGATCGGCTGCATCTGGCCGGAGTTCTCGGCGTACTTGAAGGAGATATGCGGAACATTGTGCTCCCTCATCCGATCGGTCAGCATCGGCCGCTCCAGCAGCGCCGGGTCACAGAAGCTCGGCGCGGCAAAGATAACCCCTTCTGCTCTGCGCTCCTTGACGGTGCCCAGCAGGTACATGCCGACATCTTCATGGCGGTCGCAGTATTTGGCGGCGGAGTCAGCAGACTCGTGCAGGAAGGCGTCAGCCAGATTCTGCAATGGGTTGCCTTCGGTGGGGACCTCTTTGAGTAACCAACGGTTAACCAGCATGTAATCGTCATCGACGATGTAGCAGCCTGCCATCTCGATCGAACGGATCAGATTCAGCGGCGGTTGCTCACAGAACGAGCCGTTGATGATGATGCGGCAGTTATCGCGCTTGGGGTTGTCGAGCTGCATCGCGCCATCCATATACTCACGCAGCATTTCGTTATGCTCTTCAACCGGGATCACCATGCCAGCTCGGTTAAGCAGGTAGACGTCGTTGCTGGAGACGTTGTGTGGCATCTCGGCGCGCAGGTCATAAAGCTCACGGATCAGATCGCGGTTGAGGTTGTAGATCTTGGTGGAGTTGAGGATCGCCTCGTCGGTGATCTTGTTGCCTGACAACTTCTCCAGACCCTCGCGCAGCTCCTGTAGTTCGGAGACGTAGTAGTTGCCGCCGATATCGTCTTTATAGTTCTGCGGCACGTCGAAGTAACGCACATAGGCATTGGGGAACATCAGTTTCCACATGCCGGATAGGTTGCGGATCACGTCGCAGATGCTGGGGAACAGCATGCCATCGACGAAGTCCAGACGACCGGTCTTGCCCAGCTCGATAGTGGAGCGCGGGATGCGGCAGATGTAGCTCTGGTAGTAAGCATCGCCGTGAATTACTTCCAGCTTGTCGCCGCCACCGAGGATCCCCAGTGACAACATGTTGCCGGCATGCATGATCTCACGCGGAACGTAGACCGGCATGTAACCGATCACCTTGCGCGAGGGGTCAGCGGCTTTCCACTCGCGGGCTGCAGTGAAGTGCGTATCTTCATACAGCTCTTCGCAGCGGTTAATAATATCTACAGTACTCATCACTATCGGTGCTCCCAGTTAGCGGCGCGTTTATCGACGAAAGCTTGTAATCCTTCTACAGCATCGTGGGTCGCCATTAGTTCCTGAAGGTAAAGGGTTTCTACGGTTGCAAGTTTTTGCTTGATGCGCTCGATACTGTCAAAGCTTGCGGCCTTGACCGCAAAGCGCAGCGAGCTGGCACTGGATTGACTCAGGTGCTGATCGAAATAGGCTTCGGCGGCGGCGGAAGGGTCCTCGCTGAGCGCGTTGACCAGGCCGATGCGCAGGGCTTCGTTGCCGTCGACGCTACGACCGGAGAACAGCAGATCTTCGGCCTGGTGCTGGCCGATCCGTTCGGGTAACAGGCAGGAAGCGGCGGGGGCAAATACCGCCAGTTTGATCTCGGGCTGACCCAGGTTGGCAGTCGGCTGGCAGAACAGCAGATTGCCCGCCAATGCGACCTCAAGACCTCCGCCCAGGCACTGTCCTTTGATCGCCACCAATATAGGTACCGGGCAGTCCAGCATCTGAATAATCAGGGCATGCAGGCTTTTCAGCATCGCCGCGCACTGATCCGGCATATGTTCGGCGACGCTGGCGCCAAAACTAAAATG
>JBALTG010000080.1:0-20212 GCA_036964625.1 Motiliproteus sp. | reverse complement strand
GGACAAATAGGTTCCATACCTATCTGTCCGTCGCCCCTAAAATCTGCCGCAGTTGCGTGGAACTGCTTGATTTTCTGGGGCTCGCATTGGTCTACGACCAATGTTGACGCATCCTTGCGTCTCCTATTAACCCGCCGGGTTAATAATTTATGGCGTGACAGGCCGCTGTTTGGTCGATTTGTCTGTTGGTCTACTCACCACTTGTAGAGGCAGTCGGCGTCTCCAGTGGCGCCATAATACGCTGAAAATAGACCCGGTAGGCTGCGGGTATCTCCATACTCTTAAAGGTGTCGGCATTGATACAGACCGTGGTGGTACGCGCATCGACACAGACGATGCCGTTGACTTCAAAGATATAGCGTAGGCCCAGAGAGGCTCTGCCGAGTTTAAAGCAGGTGACCTTGACCATCGGCCGGTCGCCGAACTGCAGCGGATGTTTAAAATCCACATCGGAATGCGCCATCGGAAAGGCTACCCGCTCATTCTGTATCACGTGGTAATAGCGAGCCCCGATGTACTCCTCCCACAGGTTTTCAAAGGACTCGTGAATATAGTTATGAATCCGGGGGAAATAGGCGATCCCCGCCGGATCAACATCGCCAAAACGGACCAGGTGGCGGGTGATGAAGACTTCACCACCGCCTTCGGAGGTCATGCTAAGCAGGTTGGTACGGGGTGTCATAGTCGGGTCTCAGCTATTGTTTAGTGCGGCAATGGCCAAATCATAGTTTGGCTCAGCGGTAATCTCCGGCACCAGTTGGGAGAAAACAACCTGATCCTGCTCATCGAGCACAATCACTGCACGAGCGGTCAAGCCCGCCAACGCTCCCGAGGCGATCAGCACGCCGTAATCACGGCCAAAATCCTTATTGCGCAGCATCGACAGTGTGGTTACTTGATCGAGCCCTTCGACGGTACAAAAGCGCTGCTGCGCGAAGGGCAGATCGGCCGAGATCACCAGTACCGCGACATTGTCCAGCAGCCCGGCGCGGTAGTTGAACATACGCGCAGATTCGGCGCAGAGCGGGGTGTCCAGGCTAGGAACAATGTTGAGGAGTTTGCGTTTGCCGCTAAAATGGTTCAGGCCGACATCCGTCAGCTGGCTATTAACCAGAACGAAATCGGGCGCGTGATCGCCGACCCTGGGTAACTCGCCGAGGGTGTTAACGGCTTCGCCTTTGAGAGTGATGGTTGCCATTGCGGGTATTTTTGTCCTTTACGGAATAGGGCTGTAGCGGGAATTTTACACCAGAACGGGTTGTTTAGCGGCTCTGAGGGAATATTTTGGTCAGCAGCTCGATCAGGGTGTGCCGTTGCGCTTGCGTCAGTTGTGCGCTCAGACGCTGCTCATGTGCTGCGATCTGGGGCTCTAGCTGCTCTAAAAGCCTGCGCCCAGCATCCGTCAACACCAGCGCGTTGGTGCGTCGGTCTCCCTCTACTCGCCTACGCTGTACCAACCCGCGTCGCTCCAAGGTGTCGATTGTTGAAACCACCGTGGATCGATCCAGGCGGACCGCCTTGGCCAGTTCTGTCTGTTTAAGGCCTGGGTTGGCATTGATGACAGCCAGCACGCCAAACAGGCTAGGGGTGATCTTGGTATCGCCAACGCTTTCTGAAAAATCTTTAAAAACAGCCAGCTGGGTCAGACGGAGTTGGTAGCCGAGCAGATCTGGGAGGGTGCCGTAATCGATCGCTTTGGTGGGGGTGGGTTTCATCATGGGCGCTGTGAATATAGGTTGAGGTCCAATCATTGTAATGGAAAAAATTGGTAGTTAACTTGTTTGTCCGGATATTTTATGAAGGGATCGAAAAATCGATCAGCGATACCGGTTACAAAGTGTAATTTTCTAAAACAAGCCATAGGTTCTGTAAACATCGGTGCTACAGGTCAGTTTTTAGCGCCTTTGTGAAATGTCCGGGTTAGTTAAAGGTTAAATGCAAACAGGCATTCGACGGGGGGAGATTGATGCGCGATAATTTTAGTGGCAATCGTGATTTACTCGCCTGCTCCGTTTTCATTTTGCGCAGTATCAGGTTACGAAAGGCTTCTATGAAACAGGTCTCTCAGCAACGTCTAGTGTGGATTTTTTTAGCTGCTGCGACAGGGCTGCTATGTTCTGTAGCCCTGGCCGATCCCACGCTGGTTAAGCGCGATCAAGGGATCATTGTCAGTGACTTCGAAGAGGGCGCACGAACCTGGAAAACCAAGGCCTTCAAGGGACTAACCCGTTATACCCTGGTCGATGTGGAGGGTTCCAGGGTTTTGGCGGCGCACAGTCAGGACGCTGCATCGGCCATTTTTTTTGAAATGGACTACTCCCTTAGCGATTTCCCCATCCTCAGTTGGCGCTGGAAAATTGAGCAAACTCTGGAGCAGGGGGATGCCAGATTTAAGCAGGGAGATGATTATGCCGCCCGCATCTATATTGTTTTCCCGCATTGGTTTTTTCCCAAGACGAAAACGATCAACTACATTTGGGCCAACAGGCTAGCGAAGGGCGAGAGTATCGCTAACCCGTTCACGGCCAATGCGATGATGCTGGCGCTGCAGTCGGGTAATGCCCAAGCGGGGACCTGGGTCACTGAGCGACGTGATGTCAGGGAGGACTACCGCCGACTCTTTGGTGAAGAACCTCCCCGAGTGGGCGCGATAGTGATCATGAGCGATACCGATAACAGCCACTCCGAGGCCCGTGCCTGGTTTGACGACCTGCGCATCGACCCCTGACGCTTTTCTAGCCTGTTCGCTAGGGGCGGCTGCTTTAATTGCCTGCGGCTGTCACCCCCTTTACACTGTCCTACCCAGTCGGAAGCAGTCACCCGCCGCCCATGAATAGATCTAAGTCACTCGAATTACTGATCGAAAACTTTAGCAAGCGCCGACCGATACGCGGGGGATCGCTGATCATTACGGTGTATGGGGATGCGATTGTGCCAAGGGGTGGCACGGTTTGGCTGGGGAGTTTGATTAAGCTGCTGGAGCCGTTGGGGCTTAATCAGCGTCTGGTGCGGACATCGGTGTTTCGTCTGACTCAGGAGGACTGGCTCAGCGCCGAACAGGTTGGCAGGCGCAGCTTTTACAGCCTGACCGGTTCTGGCAGGCGGCGTTTCGAGCAGGCGTTTAAACGGGTCTTTGCGGCGCATTATCCGGATTGGGACGGCAAGTGGATGCAGGTGTTGTTGTCTCAGGTGGCGCTGGAGAAGCGCAAGCAGGTCCGGGAACAGTTGCAGTGGTTGGGTTTTGGTTCGTTGGCACCGACGCTGCTGCTGCATCCGCAGGCGGATCCGACCGAGGTCAAGACGACGTTGCAGGATCTGGGAGTGCTGGATGATGCCATTATTTTTTCCACCCTGGCCGAAGAGCTAACGACCTCGCGGGCGATGCGCTTGCAAGTCAAAGAATGCTGGAATCTGGACGGTTTGTCACAGCACTACGAGCTGTTCCTGAGCCAGTTCAGACCGGTGTGGCAGGAGTTTAGCCAGCAGGATCGACTCGAGCCGCAGGCGTGTTTTATGGCGCGGACGCTGTTGGCGCACGAATACCGCAAAATTCTATTGAGCGATCCGTTGCTGCCCGAGGCCTTGCTGCCCGGTGACTGGGAGGGGCGGGCTGCACGGCAGCTGTGCCGTAACCTGTACCGATTGATTTGGGAGCCCGCCGAACAGCATCTGCAGGCGACTCTGGAAAACGCCGACGGGCCGCTGCCAGAGCCCGATGCCCGTTTCTATCAACGCTACGGCGGGCTGCGCTGACGCAGGGTGTTATTCAGGCGCCGATTCTTCCGCTTCAGATCTGGCGTTACGAACGACTAGCCCGTTTCCGGGCTGCTCGCACTCGCCTTATCATCTCTTCACTATCAGTCTTTCGCTTGCCTCCCTGGCGACACTTCTTGGCGGCTCTTCTTGGCAATATGGAACCGGGTTAATAGCCGCAGCGGATGTCTATCTGAGCGTACTTGATCCGTATCAAGTACCCAACACTAATGCTCGGGTAAAGTCCCCTCCATCGAACCACCCCTCCATTCCAGCCAAGGATTTTGTTATGTTTTGTGTCCAGTGCGAGCACACCATTACCACCCCGACCGAGTCCGGCTGTTCCTACGCCCAGGGCATGTGCGGCAAGACCGCCGAAGTGTCCGACCTGCAGGATCTGCTGGTCTACGCGCTGCAAGGCACCTCGTTCTACGCCGAAAAAGCACGCGAGTTCGGAATTGTCGATACGGCAATCGATGCCTTCGTGCCCCAGGCCTTCTTCGCTACATTGACCAACGTCAACTTCGAAGGCGACCGGATCACCGGTTATGCTCGCCAAGCCCAGCAATACCGCGACCAACTGCGTGAACAGTACCTGGCCGCCTGTCTGCTGGCTGGCAAGAAGCCCGCGGAGCCGTCTCCCGCCGCCGCCTTCGATCTGGCTGCCGATGCCGCCGGACTGCTGGCCCAGGCACCTATCGCCGCCGTTAACCGTGGTAAGGATCAGGTCGATGCCGATATCATGGGCTTGCGGCTGCTGTGCCTGTACGGACTCAAGGGTGCTGCGGCCTATATGGAGCACGCCCGGGTACTGGGTCAGCAGGATCCCGAGGTCGGCGCCGAGTTCCACCGCATCATGGCGTGGCTGGGCACCGATCCCGCCGACTTGGGCGCGCTGCTGGCGTGCGCGATGGAGATCGGCCAGGCCAACTACAAGGTGATGGAGATGCTGGACAAGGGCGAGACCGATAAGTTCGGCCACCCGCAGCCGACTCAGGTTAACGTCAAGAGCGTGGCCGGCAAGGCGATCCTGGTGTCGGGTCATGACCTGTGCGATCTGCAGCTGATTCTGGAACAGACCGAAGGCACCGGCATCAACGTCTACACCAACGGTGAGATGCTGCCGGCCCATGGCTACCCGGAGCTGAACAAGTACCAACACCTGGTCGGCAACTACGGCAGTGCCTGGCAGAACCAGCAGAAAGAGTTTGCGGCTTTCCCGGGTGCGATCGTGATGACCTCCAACTGTCTGATCGATCCCAATGTCGGCAACTACGGCGATCGGATCTTTACCCGCAGCATCGTCGGCTGGCCGGGCGTCAACCACATTGAAGGCGATGACTTCAGCCAGGTGATCGAATGCGCCCAGGCCCAGGCAGGTTTCCCGTATGAGGAGATTCCGCATCAGATTACCGTTGGTTTCGGCCGTAATGCGCTGATGAATGCCGCTCCGGCGGTGATCGATCAGATCAAGCAGGGCAACATCAAGCACTTCTTCCTGGTCGGCGGTTGTGACGGCGACAAGGCCGAGCGCAGCTACTACGAAGACTTCACCATGGCCGCACCTCAGGATAGCGTGATCCTGACGCTGGCTTGCGGCAAGTTCCGGTTCAATAAGAAGTCGTTCGGTGATATCAACGGTATTCCGCGGTTGCTGGATATCGGACAGTGCAACGACAGCTACTCCGCGATCCAACTGGCGCTGGCGTTGGCGAAAGAGTTTGACTGTGACATCAACGAGCTGCCGCTGAGCATGGTGCTGAGCTGGTTCGAGCAGAAGGCGATCGTGGTGCTGCTGACCTTGCTGTCACTGGGGGTTAAGAATATCCACGTCGGCCCCACGGTGCCAGGCTTCTTGACTGAGAATCTGCTCAAGGTGCTGAACCAGGAGTTTGGCCTGACACCGATCGGCGGCGTCGAAGAGGATATGGCCAATATGTTGAAGAAATCTGCCTAAACAAACGGGTTTCGACGATCCCCGGCGCTAACAACCGCCGAGGGATCGTTCATTAACTACGACGAGAATTTCTTATGGACCAGATGCAATCTGCGCAAGCGGTCGCTTTTGCCCCGCTGATCTGCACCGATCGGATCGAAGAGACCGTCGATGCGGCCACCTTCTGCTTCCGTACTGCCGACGCTAGCCCTCTGGGCTACAAGCCGGGACAGTTCATCACCTTTCAGGTCGATGTAGCGGACGAACAGCTACACCGTGCCTACTCGCTCTCCTCGACGCCATCACGGCCGGAGAGCATCGCCATCACCGTCAAGCGCGTGCCGGGCGGAAAAGTATCCAACCACCTGTTGGATCACCTGCGTCCGGGGCATATGCTGCCGGGTATGGCGCCGGCCGGTGAGTTCAATCTGATCGATTGTCGCGCCACCTCCAAGGTGCTGCTGTTCAGCGCCGGTAGCGGCATCACGCCCTGCATCTCCATCGCCCGCTGGTTGCTGGATACTGACCCGCAGGCCGAGATCCACTTTATCTACAGTGCTCGTACTGCTGCCGATGTGATCATGGCCGACGAGCTGGCGCGACTCGATGCCGAGCATCCCAACTTCAATCTAGAGCGGGTATTGAGTCAGCCCGAAACGAGCGCTGATCATCAGGGCCGCCTCGATCAATCGCTGTTCGACCGGCTGGTGCCCGAAGTTGCAGGCTACAGCCTGTTTACCTGCGGCCCGGCGGAGTATATGGCGACGGTGAAAACCTGCGCCCAGGCGCGGGGGCTCGACATGGATTACTTCCATCAGGAAAGTTTTGCCCCGGGAGCGGCCAATGATGAGGGCGTCGACAGCGGTGTCAGCTACCAGCTGCAGGCCCCCAAGTTCGGTAAGGCGGCCAGCATCAATGGCGGCCAGAGTCTGCTGGAGGTGATGGAGGGAGCCGGTCTGCCGGTGATCGGCGCCTGCCGCAGTGGTGTCTGTGGCTCGTGCAAGTGCCAGGTGCTGGCCGGCGAGGTCGATAGCAGCAGCCAGGCTACCCTGACGGATGCCGAGATCGCCGCCGGTTATGTGCTGGCCTGTTCCAGTAAAGCTCGCTCAGACCTGGTCGTAGAGCTCTAACTGTCCTGGCAGATCCGGTGGCCTGTTGTCATCGGATCGTCGCACTCTTGTCGCACTCTTGTCGCACTCGGGCTTCACTATTAACCTGGCGACCAAAACATTCATCCTGAATGTTTTGGTCAACGCTTTGGCTCTCCGCTAAAGCTCCCGCGACTGCTGCCGTGCGGTGTCAGCGCTCGGTCTGGTACAGCGGTTTAATATCGACCTTGGGTAGTGTTGGCCGGTCAGCTTCCTCTGCGACTAGCGGCTCGCAATGAATCATCGTCGTCATACAGCGTTGGGTTAGCAGTTGATACTGCTGGGTTCCCGCCGTTTTCCAGGCCAGCTCCTTGTCGTTGACCTGACGCAGTACTTTCGCCGGAGAGCCCACTACCAGGCTGCGGGGTTCGCAGCTGAAACCCGCTTTGACAAAGGCGCCTGCGGCCACGATCGACTCCGCGCCGATGTTAGCCCCGTCCATCACTACCGCATTCATCCCCACCAGCGCATTACGGCCGATATGGCAGCAGTGCAAGACCGCGCCGTGACCGATATGGCCATCCTCTTCGATTACCGTTTCGGTGTTGGGGAAGCCGTGCATCACACAGGTATCCTGGACGTTGGCGCCACGCTTGAGTACCAGGCGGCCGAAATCGCCGCGCAGGGATGCGTTGGGGCCGACGTAACACTCCGGGCCGACCACGACGTCACCGATCAACACCGCAGTGGGGTGAACAAAGGCGCTGGGATCCACCACCGGGGTGACACCATCGATACTGTAAACCTGCATAAGCGATCTCCTTGCTGCCCCGAACGTTGTCTGGGGGCGGTTATCAATAGCCCAATATAATGCGCTAATTAGATACGAAAATAAATATGACAATTGGCATTTTGTGTCGTATTGTGAAAATACAGTCTGAGTTCAGTACGCGACTGTGACAATTCACCCCGACTATTATCCCTGACTATGAGGCTAACAATGCCCCGTTCGACATCCTTGCTTAGTCTCATAAAAACCCTCACCACGCTGAAGATCTCGGGCCCCGATGCAGGGGTGCTGACGGTTCAGCTGCATCGCCCCGAGGCCCTTAATGCGCTCAATAACGCAATGCTTGGGGAGCTGGCGGAGTTGCTGGAAAGGGTTCAGCAGGAACCGCAGATTCGCGCGCTGGTGCTGACCGGTTTGGTGAAAGCCTTTGCCGCCGGGGCGGATCTACGGGAGATGGCGACGCTGGATGCGGTTGCGGTGTTGCAGGATCCACGGGCCGAGCTGTGGCAGCGGATCCAGCGCTTTAATAAGCCGCTGATCGCCGCCGTGAACGGCGTCGCGCTGGGTGCTGGTTGTGAGTTGGCGATGCAGGCCGACATTATTGTCGCCGGAGATAACGCCCGGTTCGGACAGCCCGAGATTAAGTTGGGGATTATGCCGGGTGCGGGCGGCACTCAGCGGCTGATCCGCGCCGTGGGAAAATCCCTGGCGATGCAGATGGTGCTCAGTGGCGAGCCGATCAGTGCCACGCGGGCGCAACAGGCCGGGCTGGTTTCTGAGGTGTGTATCCCGGAGCTGTGCGTCGAACGCGCCCAGCAGGTCGCCCGCCAGATTGCCCGGCATGCGCCCCTGGCTTTGCAGCAGGCGCGCGAGTCTTTGTTGAAAGCCTTCGATACCGATCTGACCACCGGGCTGCAGTACGAACGTAAAGCCTTCACCCTGCTGGCGGCAACCGCAGATAGAAACGAAGGGATTGCCGCCTTTATTGAGAAGCGGCAGCCACACTTTACCGGTAAATAGCTATCGGTAACTAACTACAGGCAAGTAACAAACTGGTAAGAAGCAAGCCGGTAAAGTAGCAACAGCTAACAAGTCCGGCCCCACAGCGGATACAACCAACATCAGGAATAGCGATCATGACTGAGCAGCAGACCCCGTACCAGCCCCTTCAATGTGAGACGATTCAGTTTGAGATCCGTGATGGCGTGGCGGTGTTGCGGCTCAATCGCCCCGACAGTCTGAACAGTTTCAATGCCCAGATGCACCATGAAGTGCGGCAGGCATTGAAAGCGATCTGCCAGGATCCCGGCGTGCGCTGTCTGTTGTTGACCGGTAATGGCCGGGGGTTCTGTGCCGGTCAAGATCTGAGCGATCGCAGTGTTGCCCCCGGTGCCGAAGCGCCCAATCTGGGTGAGTCGATCGAGAAAAATTACAACCCGTTGATCCGTACCCTGCAACGGCTACCGCTGCCGGTGATCTGCGCGGTCAACGGCGTCGCCGCCGGAGCCGGGGCCAATATCGCGCTGGCGTGTGATCTGGTGCTGGCGGCGCGGTCGGCCTCGTTTATTCAGGCGTTTTGTAAAATCGGTTTGATTCCCGATTCCGGTGGCACCTGGACTCTGACGCATGCGGTGGGCCGTGCCCGGGCGATGGGGTTGGCGCTGCTCGGAGACAAAATTTCGGCAGAGCAGGCGCAGCAGTGGGGGATGATCTGGCAGATGGTCGAGGATGATCAATTGCAGGAGCAGGCGATGCAGCTGGCGCGCCATCTGGCGACGCAGCCCACCACAGGCCTGGCGCTGGCTAAGCGTGCTATCAATGCGGCAGCGACGAACACCCTGGATCAGCAACTGGAGCTGGAGAAAGAGTTGCAGACGGTGGCCGGGCGCAGTGACGACTACCGTGAAGGGGTGGCGGCGTTTATGCAAAAGCGGCCGCCGTCGTTTAAAGGTCATTAAACGATTTAAACAATCCAGTCACGCCCGCTGTATTTACTATTCGTTATCAGGAACCCGCCAACGTTATGAGTCATCAACAGAATCAGAGTTCTACAGATACTTTGGCCCCCCAGAGCGTGATCGCGGTGATCGGTGCCGGCACCATGGGGGAGGGGATCGCTCAGGTGGCCGCCACGGCCGGACACCCGGTGCTGCTGTTTGATGTGATGGCAGGCGCCGCGTCTTTGGCGTTGCAGCGGATGGCGACGGGTTTGCAGCGTCAGATCGACAGGGGGCGGATGCGTGCCGAGCAGCGGGATGCGCTGCTGGCGCGGATTCAGGTGGCAGAGTCTTTATCGCAGCTGGCACCCGCGCAGCTGGTGATCGAGGCGGTGGTCGAACGGCTGGAGGTTAAGCAGCAGCTGTTTGGCGATCTGGAATCGATCTGTAGCGCCAATGTGATTCTGGCTTCCAACACCTCGTCGATCTCGCTCACGGCTATTGGCAGTGCATTGCAGAGGCCGCAGCGATTGGTCGGGATGCATTTTTTTAATCCCGCCCCGGTGATGAAGCTGGTGGAGGTGATCAGTGGCCTGGAGACCGACTCCGGGGTGGCCGATTCTGTCTACCGGCTGGCCGAAAGTTGGGGCAAGCAGGCAGTGCACACCCAATCGACCCCGGGGTTTATCGTCAACCGGGTGGCCCGGCCCTTTTATGCCGAGGCGTTACGGGTGTTGCAGGAGGGGGGCAGCGACATCGCCAGTATCGACGCGCTGATCAAGGGCGCGGGTGGCTTTCGGATGGGACCGTTCGAGTTGATGGATTTGATCGGTCACGACATCAACTACGCAGTCACCTGTTCGGTGTTTAATGCCTACTACCAGGATCCGCGTTTTAAGCCCTCACTGATCCAGCAGGATCTGGTCAATGCTGGCCATCTGGGGCGTAAGTCTGAACGCGGTTTTTATGATTATCGTCCCGGTGCGGTAAATCCACCCGCGACGCTGGCCGGACCGCAACAAGCCCCCGACAGTGTTCGCGTGGAAGGCGACCTGGGGCCTGCCGCTACGTTGCTTGAGCGCATGCAAGCGGCGGGTATTAGCGTGTTAGGTGAAAAAGGCGAGGGCGAAGACGAGGGTGAGAGCGCACTGATCCGTGTGGGGAGTGCGGTACTGCAGCTCTGCAACGGAGAGCTCTCCAGCGCGCGTGCCGTCAGTAGCGGTGAACCCAACCTGGTTCAGTTTGATCTGGCGCTCGATTATGCCCAGGCAACGATGATCGCGCTGGCGCCTGCCGATCAGGCCGACGCGGGCGCTATCGCCGATGCCGTCGGTCTATTCCAGGCGGCAGGCTTTGAGGTCTGTCTGATCGATGATATTCCCGGGATGGTGCTGATGCGCACCCTGTGCATGCTGGCCAACGAGGGCTTTGATGCTGTCAATCAGCGGGTGTGCAGCGAAGCGGCGGTGGATATCGCGATGCAGGGCGGGGTTAACTATCCCCGCGGCCCACTTAGCTGGGCCCGTAGTCTGGGGCTCAGGCGCTGCCTCGGGGTGCTCGATCAGCTCGCAGGCATATACGGCGAGGAGCGTTATCGTGCGTCACCGCTGTTGCGACGTCAGGCGCTGGCTGAAGCCGTCGCAGAGGTCGCAAAGGTCGCTAACAATAAACAAGGGGCGTTGCGATGAACAGGATGCAGATAAGCCCTGGCGTGAAAGATGGCGTGAAAGATGGCGTGGGGGATGCTCAGGAGCTGGCCGAAGCCTGTAGCCGGGTGATTGCGCAGCGCGATCAGGCGGCGCAGGCGCTGGGCAATCAAGGAGTGTTGCGATGAATACACTGCAGATAAGCCCTGGCGTGAAAGATGGCGTGAAAGATGGCGTGGAGGATGACCAGCAGCTGGCCGAAGCCTGTAGCCGGGTGATTGCGCAGCGCGATCAGGCGGCACAGGCGTTGGGTATAGCGGTGTTGGAGGTGGCGCCCGGACGCGCCACGCTCAGCATGCGGGTACGCCAGGATATGCTTAATGGGCATAACTGCTGTCATGGCGGGATGTTGTTTACCCTCGCTGATACCGCCTTTGCGCACGCCTGCAACAGTTACAATCGCGCCACGGTCGCTAGCGGTTGTACTATCGATTATGTCGCCCCCGGTTTTGCCGACGACACCCTGACCGCCATCGCCGAGGAGCGCCAGCGCAGCGGCCGTACCGGCGTCTATGACGTGACTATCTATAACCAACAGCAGCAACCGTTGGCTTATTTTCGTGGTAAGTCGTATCAGATCCGGGGCACGTTGCTACCCGCGTGTAACGAGTCCACAGACGGCTCGGTTTAACCCTTCTCTCGTCTCTTCCCCTACTGCGCACGAAGGTCGGAATAAATTCCGACCTACACCTCTTGTTATGCCTACCGCGAGCAGTAGGTCGCTATCTGTCCCGACTCCGGCGCGCTCAGCGTCGGCTTAAATCCCGACCTACAATTAGGATTCAAGAACATCCTCTGTTCTGTATGCCGGTTAATACGTGACGGCAATGTGATACGCAATTATTATCTTGACTTGGTATTCGGTGTCGGCTTAAATGTGACATATCGCATTATCACTCATGGCTTGAATGGTTAACGCCACAGGGCGACTTAACTTCCAGCAGCAGAGCTGATCTGACCTATAAAAAACAACCTGGCGGAGGCCGCTGGCTATGACTGCTCAAGAACAGAACTTCATGCGCAAGATTGAGGCAGACGAGAAGATTGAGCCCAAGGACTGGATGCCGGAGGCATACCGTAAAAACTTGATCCGGCAGATCTCTCAGCATGCGCACTCGGAAGTGATCGGGATGCAGCCCGAGGGTAACTGGCTGACCCGCGCACCTTCGCTGCGGCGCAAGGCTGTGTTGCTGGCCAAGATCCAGGATGAGGCAGGGCACGGCCTGTATCTCTACAGTGCGACTGAAACCCTGGGTATTTCACGGGCTGAGATGATCGAGGCGCTGCAGAGCGGCAGCGCCAAGTATGCGTCCATTTTTAATTACCCCACCCAGACCTGGGGCGACGTCGGTGCGATTGGTTGGTTGGTGGATGGCGCGGCGATCTGCAATCAGGTGTCGTTGCAGCGGACTTCTTACGGTCCCTATGCGCGCGGCATGATTCGTATCTGCAAGGAGGAGAGTTTTCACCAGCGCCAGGGGTATGAGTTGATGCTGGAACTGGCCCGGGGCACTCTGGCGCAGAAGGCGATGGCGCAGGATTCGCTGAACCGTTTTTACTGGCCGGCACTGATGATGTTTGGTCCGCATGATTCAGAATCTGCCCACTCCGCCCGCTCGATGCAGTGGAAAATCAAACGTGAGACCAATGATAACCTGAGGCAGAAGTTTATCGATCAGACCGTACCCCAGATCGAATTTCTAGGGTTGGAGCATCCAGACAAAAACCTTACATGGAACGAGGCGCGCGGCCATTTCGACAGCGGCGAAATTAACTGGGATGAGTTCTACGCGGTGATCAACGGTGATGGTCACTGTAATCGCCAGCGCCTCGAACACCACCTCCGGGCTCACGAAGAGGGCGCCTGGGTGCGCGATGCCATGACCGCGTATAACCTCAAAAAGAGCGCTAAGGCGCTGGCCCAGACCAATGCCAAAAACAAAAATAACAACAACCTTGAAACCGCCTAAGCCGTAGCCGGGAGAGACCGATCATGACGACCGAAAAACTGGAACTGTTCGAAGTATTTATTCGCTCCAAGCGCGGCCTGGATCACAAACATGTGGGCAGCCTGCACGCTCAGGATTCTGAGCAGGCGCTGGGATATGCCCGCGATTGCTATACCCGGCGCAGTGAGGGGGTCAGCATCTGGGTGGTGAGATCGGCGGATATCTGCGCCTCACAAGAGGACGATGCCGAGAGCTTTTACGATCCCTCCGATGACAAGCCCTATCGGCACGCGACGTACTACCAGCTGCCCGATCCTGTTAACAACATGTGAGCCAGACGATGAGTGAACAACAATTAAAACAAGCTACCCTCGCGTATGCGGTTCGCCTGGGTGACGATGCGCTGGTGTTGGGACACCGGATCTCGGAGTGGGTCAGTTACGGACCTTTTTTGGAGGAGGATATCGCTTACGGTAACGTCGCTCTGGACTATATCGGTCGGGCGCGGATGCTCTACAGCTACGCGGCTGAGCTTAGCGGTGAGGGTAAGAGTGAAGATGATTTTGCCTATACCCGCAACGAACGCGAATTTTCTAATCTGCTGATCAATGAGTTGCCAAAAGGCGACTTCGCCTACTCACAGGTACGCCAGTTGCTGGTGGATGTCTACGCCAGCCTGTTCCTGACCCAGCTGCTGCAGTCTAAGGATGCAACCCTGGCGGCGATCGCGGCCAAGGCGATCAAAGAGACACGCTATCACCTGCGCCGCAGTCGTGACTGGGTCTTGCGCCTGGGCGATGGCACCGAAGAGAGCCATCGGCGTACCCAGGTAGCGCTGGATAGTCTGTGGGGTTACAGCCACGAGATGTTCGAGCTGGATGCACTGGAGCAGCAGTTGGCTGACGCCGGGATCGGTGTCGATGTCAGTGCTCTACGTGAATCCTGGCACGCCAAGGTCTCGGAAATACTGACCGAGGCGACGCTGGTGGTTCCAGAAGATGGCTGGAAAGTCCGGGGTGGACGCGAGGGCTACCATACCGAGAACCTCGGGCACCTGCTGACTGACTTGCAGTTCGTGCACCGCTCTTATCCCGGTTGCCAGTGGTGATCGCCATGGAACAGATATCACTGATGCCAAAAGAGCAGCATGAACGCCTGCAGCAGCGTCAGCAGGCCGATGTGGCCGCGATCTGGGACATCCTCGATGCGGTCAAAGATCCGGAGATTCCGGCGTTGAGCATCTGGGATCTGGGGGTGTTGCGGGACGTCAGCGTTGCCCAGGAGCGGGTCAGGATCACCATTACCCCGACCTATTCGGGCTGCCCGGCGATGGATGCCATCCGCGCCGATATCGAGACGGCGCTGCTAGACGCCGGGATTGACCGGGTCGAAGTTAAGACCCAGCTGGCACCGGCCTGGAGCAGCGAGTGGATGTCCGCCAGCGGCCAGGAAAAGCTGCGTAACTACGGTATCGCCCCCCCCCAAGACGGTGAAAACGACGACGAGGGACTGGCGCCCTTGGCTAACGTGCGCTGTCCGCATTGCGGTTCTCATAATAGTCATTGCATCAGCGAATTCGGTTCCACTGCTTGTAAGGCGCTGTTCCGCTGTGATGACTGCAGCGAGCCCTTCGATTATTTCAAAAGGATATAAGTGCCATGATGCCGGATACCCATTTTTACCCACTGACGATCACCGACGTACAACCCGAAACCGATACGGCCATCTGTGTCACTCTGGGGGTGCCGGAAGCGCACCAGTCGAAATTTCGTTTTACCCAAGGCCAGTTCCTGACCCTCAAGGCCGAGGTCAAGGGTAAAGAGATCCGTCGCTCCTACTCAATCTGTTCGGGGGTCAACGACAGCCAGTTGCGGATCGGCATCAAGCGGGTTGAGGGCGGTCGGTTCTCCAATTTTGCCAACGACAGCTTCAAGATCGGCGATACCCTCGAGGTGATGCCGCCGCAGGGTGAATTCCATACTGAGCTTAGCCCTGCTAACGCCAAAAACTACATGTGCATCGCGGTGGGCAGTGGCATCACCCCGATCCTGTCGATCATCAAGAGTGTGCTGGCTATCGAGCCGGATAGCCGGGTCACCTTGTTGTACGGTAATCGCAGCAGCAACTCGGTGATGTTTAAAGACGAGCTGAGCTTCATCAAAAATCGTTATATCGAGCGCTTTCAGTGGATCAATATCATGGGGGTTGAAGACCAGGGTGCCGACCTGCTCGGTGGCCGCATCGATAACCAAAAAGGCTATACGCTACAGAAGAGCAAACTGATCGATATCCGCGGCACCGATGAAGCCTTCATCTGCGGCCCCGAGGCGATGATGGCCGAGGTATCGCGCGGCTTCCGGATGGAGGGGCTCGGCGAGAATCAGATTCACTATGAACTCTTTGCCACCTCGGCCTCCGATGCGCAGGCGATGCTGGCCAAAGCCCAGCACCGGGTCGAAGCCTTTGGTGAGGACAAGACCAGCAAGGTTACCGTGCGCGTCGATGGTCGATCGATCCAGTTTGATCTGGCCACGGTGGGTCAGAATGTGCTCGATGCCGGGCTCGATCAGGGGATGGAGCTGCCCTATTCCTGCAAGGCCGGGGTCTGTTCGACCTGTAAGTGCAAGTTGGTTGAGGGTCAGGTGGAGATGGATATCACTCATGGTCTGTCGGCGGCTGAGATCGACGCCGGATTCGTACTCAGTTGCCAGGCACACCCGATCTCGGATGCGGTCGTGCTCGACTTCGATCAGCGTTGAGTCAGGTTGCTATCGACGCCACGCGCTACGCCATGTGATATGCCACGCGCAGCAAAACCACCAAATCAACAGATAAAGGTCTAGCCCGATGAAAGTACAAAGTTATGTCAACGGCCACTGGTTTGAGTCTCAGGACCAGGGTGTCGAGGTGTTAAATGCCGTCAATGGCGACTCGGTGGGCTGGGTGTCGAGTACGGGTATCGATTTTAAGCAGATCTTGCAGCATGGCCGCGAGGTTGGCGGTCCGGCGTTACGGGCGATGACCTTTCATGAGCGGGCCAACCGACTCAAGGCATTGGCGCAACACCTGCTGGCGGCCAAAGAAAAATTCTATCGCGTGTCGGCGTGGACCGGTGCTACCCGTGTAGACAGCTGGGTTGATATTGAAGGCGGACTGGGGACGATGTTTACCTATTCCAGTCTGGTGCGGCGGGAACTGGCCAATGAAACCTTTATCGTCGAAGGGCCCAGTGAACCCTTGTCGGCCCAGGGTAGTTTTATCGGCCGCCACATCCTGGTGCCTAAAGAGGGGGTAGCGGTGCACATTAATGCCTTTAACTTCCCCTGCTGGGGCATGTTGGAGAAGATTGCGCCGAGTCTGGCCGCCGGTATGCCGGTGATCGTTAAACCGGCGACCGCATCAGGCTATTTGACCGAAGTGATGGTCAGGGAGATTATCGATTCCGGTCTGCTGCCCGAAGGCTCGATTCAGCTGATCAGCGGCTCGACCGGCGATCTGCTGGAGCATCTTAACGAGCAGGATGTGGTGACCTTTACCGGTTCGGCCACGACCGGGCAGATGCTCAAAACGCATCCGACTATCGTCGCCAATTCGATCCCGTTCACGATGGAAGCGGACTCGCTCAACTGCAGTATCCTGGGTGCTGCGGTCGAACCCGGCTCGGCTGAATTCGATATCTATATCAAAGAGGTGGTCAAAGAGATCACCGTCAAAGCGGGGCAGAAATGTACCGCAATCCGGCGTGCCATCATCCCCCGCAACCGGGTCGATGCCGTGGCCGAAGCACTCAAGGCACGGCTGGATAAGATTACCCTGGGCGATCCGGCGCTTGATGGCGTGCGCATGGGCCCGCTGGTCAGTCGTGCCCAGCAGGCCGATGTGTGCAACGTCGTCGCGTCACTGCAGCAATCCAGCGAATTGATCTACGGCTGCCATGACGACTTTGAACTGATTGGCGGCGATCGGGAGCGCGGGGCGTTCTTCCCGCCCACGCTGCTCTATTGCGACGCCCCGCTGACGACTACCGCGCCGCATGATCTGGAGGCTTTTGGTCCGGTATCCACGCTGATGCCTTTTGATACCATCGAGGAGGCGATCACCCTGGCCAAGCTAGGACGCGGTAGCCTGGTCGGCTCTCTGGTGACCGCCGACAATCTCGAAGCCAGAAAGGTGATTCTCGGAGGCGCTGCCTACCATGGGCGGATGCTGGTGCTGAACGCGGACTGTGTCAAGGAGTCGACCGGCCACGGTTCGCCGTTGCCGACCCTGGTCCATGGCGGTCCGGGCCGCGCCGGTGGCGGCGAGGAGTTGGGAGGGCTGCGGGCGGTCAAACACTATATGCAGCGCACCGCGATCCAGGGTCATCCGACCACCCTGAGCGCGATCACCGGCGAGTTCCACCCCGGTAGCGAACAACGCCGCGATGCGGTGCACCCGTTCCGCAAATACTTTGAGGAACTACAGGTCGGCGATACCCTGAATACCCATAGACGTACGGTCACGGAAGCCGATGTGGTCAACTTTGGCTGTCTCTCCGGCGACCATTTTTATGCCCACTTCGATGAGATAGCGGCCAAGGATTCGTTGTTCGGCAAACGCGTTGCGCACGGCTACTTCGTGATCTCAGCGGCGGCGGGGATGTTCGTCGACCCGGCACCGGGTCCGGTGCTGGCCAACTACGGCATCGATAATCTGCGCTTTGTCGAACCGGTCGGGATCGGTGATACCATCCAGGTCCGGCTGACCTGCAAGCGTAAAATCAAGAAAGACCGTCGGCCTGATGATATCAAAGCGACCGGGGTGGTGGCCTGGGATGTAGAAGTGCGTAATCAGCATGGTGAGCCGGTCGCCATATACGATATTCTGACCCTGGTCGAGCGCAAAGAGGGCTAGTTCGCGCCCTTGTTGAAATGGAACGCAGGCGATGATGTCGCCTGTGTTGTTCATTATCCGTGGGTTAAGATATCTGTTTTATAAACCAAGGCCCGCTTATGAATGCTGTAACCGAACTGGATCTGCGTCAGCCTGAGATCTATCGACACTGGACCGATGATCTGGTCCGTTTTGCCGATCTAGACCGACTTAATCATGTCAACAATGTCGCCTTCGCCACATACTGTGAGAGCGGGCGGGTCGATTTTCTGGAGCACCTCTGGCCTGGTTGTACCGACGGTAGCGGTATTGGCTGGGTGATCGCCGAATTCAAATTGAAGTATCTGGCCGCCGGTCATTATCCCAACCCGGTACGAATCGGCACCCGAGTGCTACATGTAGGCAACAGTTCAGTGGTACTGGGGCAGGGGCTATTTATTGGCGACAACTGTTTTGCCACCGCAGAATCGGTACTGGTCTGGGCGGATACCCGGCAGCAGAGCTCTCTGCCGATGGACGAGGCGTTAAAGCAGCAGTTGCGGTTACACCTTTGATCCGAAAGGCGACAGAAATGATGAGGATGGAGTCCTGAACAGGTGATAACCCAATTGAGTACAGGCACTGAGACACGGCCGTTAAAAGCGGCGATTATCGGATCTGGACCCTCCGGTTTTTATGCCGCCGAGGGGCTGTTAAAGCGCGACGGGTTAAACGTTGAAGTCGATATGTTCGAGTATCTGCCGACGCCCTTTGGTTTGGTCAGGGCGGGGGTGGCCCCGGATCACCAGTCGATCAAGTCGATCAGTAATATCTATGAGCGTATCGCCCAGCTAGACAATTTCAACTTTTGGGGCAATGTCGAGTTTGGCCGGGATATCAGCATCGAAGAACTTGAAGCGCGCTACGATCTGGTGATCTTTGCGCTCGGGGCCCAGAGCGATCGGGCGCTCTGTATCCCTGGTGAAAACCTGCAGGGTTGTCATTCGGCCACCGCCTTTGTGGGCTGGTATAACGGCCATCCGGATTACCGCGACTATCCGGTCGACCTCAGCGGCAAGCGGGCAGTTATTATCGGTATGGGCAACGTAGCCACCGATATCGCCCGGATTCTGGCGCTAAGTCCCGCCGAGATGGCCCAAACCGATCTGCCCGATTATGCCGTCGAGGCGTTGCTTAACAGCCAGATCGAGGAGATCGAGATCGTGGCCCGACGCGGCCCTCTGCAAGCCGCCTTCACCCCGGTGGGGGTGCGTAAGTTTACTATGCTCGAGCAGGCCGTCGCCTGTGTTGATCCCGCCGAGTTGCAACTCGAAGCGGCCAGTCAGGCGTTGCTGGAGCAGACCCAGGACAAGCGCCTGCTGAATAATTTGGCGTTTTTAAACAAGATCTCGGCGCATCGTCCTGGCTCGAAAAAGAGGTGTATTCGCTTTCTGTTCCGCCGCTCACCGGTCGAAATTATCGGTTCAGGCGGTCAGGTGCAGGGGGTTAAACTGGCCAAAAATGAGCTATTTGAGGACGATTTTGGCAATCTCAAGCTCAGCTTGAGTCAGGCGTGCGAAACCCATCCGGCAGGCTTGGTATTTAATTCGATCGGCTATCAAGTCGAGCCAATTGCGGGGGTGCAGCTGGATCCCGGTCGTGGCGTGATCGCCAACCGCGAGGGGCGCTTGATCGATCTGGCAACCGACCGGGTTATTCCCCGGCGCTATGTGGTAGGTTGGGCCAAGCGTGGCGCCAATGGCGTTATCGGCACCAATAAAAAGGATTCGCTAGCGACACTGGCGCATCTGTTTGAAGATCTTGATCAGTATTCCATGCCCGCCGCTGAGCGACCGTTGGCGGAAGATACCGCCCAGTGGCTCACCGGCAAAGGGGTTCGTTTCGTCCGCTTTGAGGAGTGGCAGCGGATAGACGCGGCTGAACTCAGCCTGGGTGATCGCCAAGGCAAGCCGCGCGAGAAAATCACCAGCGTGCAGCAGATGATGGAGATGCTCACACTCAAGTAACCGCTATAGATTGTTGTACTTGTTGTTGAGGAATCAGGTCTCCTGGGTTTATGTGGGTCGGTCTGAAATTGCTCCTGCATTTAAGACACTTCCCACGTCCCTGTGGGTCGGTCTGAAATTGCTCCTGCATTTAAGACACTTCCCACGTCCCTGTGGGTCGGTCTGAAATTGCTCC
>JBALTG010000079.1:0-20588 GCA_036964625.1 Motiliproteus sp. | reverse complement strand
CCGGTTCGATCGGGTTGTTGGTGGCGCTATTCCTCAGGAGCATGGGCTGTCGAGATATCGTCCTCAGCGATACTAACCCGCTGCGGTTGGAGACGGCTGCAGCGACCGGTTGCTGCCAAGTTCATAACCCGATTACCGATGAAAAGCTGGAAGAGAATGGTTTTGACCTGGTTGTCGATGCGGTTGGAGCTGCTCCGACTCGGCAGACCTCCGTGGCTGCAGTTAAACCCGGTGGGGTCTTGGTGCATGTTGGCTTGCTGGATTCAGCCGGCGAGCTGGACGTACGTAAGATAACGCTGTTCGAGATTAGCTTTATCGGTGCGTTCTCTTATACCCAGGTTGATATGCAGGCCGCGGTGGCAGCACTGTACAGCGGCATCTTGGGTGATTTGGCTTGGGTTGAAACCCGCAGACTTGAGGAGGGTGCTCAGGCGTTTATCGATTTGGACCAGGGCAAGACCGCAGCAGCAAAAATCGTGCTCTGTCCGTCCTAGGTAACAGGCTCGCGGAGTGAGGGGTGCGAGAGGCCCCTCTACTCCGACTGCATTACCAGTAGTACTCGACGAAAAAAAGTTGGCTTGCCCGTTGCGCAGGTCTGGAACTCTGCGGCCTAAATTCAGCCCTTAAACCCTAATCTTACACTCAGTAAAGAGGGACGAGAATCATGCGAATAGGTATCCCGAAGGAAATTGAAGAGGGCGAAAAGCGTGTTGCTTTGACCCCAGAAGTGGCCACCCAGCTGCAGAAGCTCGGTTTCACCGTGGCCATCGAATCCAGGGCCGGTGAGGCCGCCAGTTTTGGCGATGAACTCTACCAACAGGCGGGTGTTGAGGTCGTCGAAGACCCCCGCGAGCTCTGGACCTCCTCCGATATCATTATGAAGGTGCGGCCACCCAAGCAGCACCCCGAGCTGGGATTTTACGGCGTTGAGCTACTCGGCAAGGGTCAGACGTTGATCAGCTTCCTCTATCCCGCTCAGAACCCTGAAATGCTGCAAGAGCTGTCTGACCGTGGCGTGACCGCCCTGGCGATGGACAGCGTACCGCGGATCTCCCGGGCCCAGAAGATGGACGCTCTCAGCTCCATGGCCAACATCGCCGGATACCGCGCGGTGGTGGAAGCGGCGCAGCATTTCGGACGTTTCTTCACCGGCCAGATCACCGCCGCAGGTAAAATACCGCCAGCCAAGGTGCTGGTGATCGGTGTCGGGGTCGCTGGACTGTCGGCTATCGGGGTCGCTAAGAGTATGGGCGCCATCGTCCGGGCCTTCGATACCCGTCCGGAGGTGAAGGAGCAGGTTGAGAGCTTGGATGCCGAATTCTTGATGCTCGAGTTTGACGATGAAGACGGCTCCGGCGAAGGCGGTTATGCCAAGACCATGAGCCCGGAATTTATCAAGGCGGAGATGGATCTGTTCGCGGTTCAGGCGGCCGAGGTGGATATCATCATCACTACCGCGCTGATTCCTGGCCGACCGGCCCCCGAGCTGGTCACCGAACGCATGGTCGCCAATATGAAACCGGGCAGCGTGATCGTCGATCTGGCTGCCGAGAACGGTGGCAACTGCAAGCTGACCGAGGCCAACAAGGTGGTGGTCAAACACGGCGTTACCCTGATCGGTTACACCAATCTTCCCAGCCGCCTAGCCGCTCAGTCCAGTCAATTGTATGCCACCAACCTGCGTCACCTGCTGACTGAACTCTGTCCTGAAAAGAACGGTGTTATCGACGTCAACATGGAGGACGAGGTGATTCGAGGTGCCACCGTGGTGAACAGCGGTGAGATCTCCTGGCCGCCACCCGCACCACGGATCACCGTGGCGCCGAAGGAGGATGTCGGCATCAAGGCCCGAAAAGCCATGGCCAAGGTCGAAGCCAAACCCGCCCATCCGTTAGCCTTTCTGATCCCGTTGGTCCTCTGTGGGTTGGGATTGTACGGCTTGGGCACTGTGGCCCCGCCGGCTTTTATCGGTCATCTGTCGGTGTTCGTGTTGTCCTGCTTTATCGGTTACATGGTGATCTGGGGCGTGTCTCATTCGCTCCATACACCACTGATGAGCGTCACCAACGCGATCAGCAGCATCATCGTGATCGGGGCGTTGATCCAGATCTCCAGTGATAATCCGATCGTGGTGGGGCTGGCAACGTTGGCCGTCTTTATCGCCAGTATCAACATTGTTGGTGGCTTTGCTGTCACCCAGCGCATGCTGCGGATGTTCAGCAAATAGGGGTAAAAATCATGAGTTCAGGTGTAGTTACAGTTGCATATATCGGTGCCAGTGCACTATTCATCATGGCGTTGAGCGGCCTCAGCCATCAGGAGTCCGCTCGTCGCGGTAACTTCTACGGCATGCTGGGCATGGGCTTGGCGTTGCTCGTCACCATCGTCGGTGTGGTCACCGATAATCAGGTGTTTTTATTCGGCGGTATGGTGGCCGGTGGGGTTATCGGCTGGGTCTTATCCAAACGGGTAGAGATGACCCATATGCCAGAATTGGTGGCGATTCTTCATAGCATGGTGGGGCTGGCGGCGGTGTTCGTCGGTTACGCCAACGCGCTGGAGCATGGCTCTGTCATGATGGGCATCGAGAAGACTATCCACGATGTTGAAACCTACGTCGGTATCTTGATCGGTGCCGTCACCTTTTCCGGTTCCGTGATGGCCTATCTCAAACTCAGTGCCAAAATCGGTGGTAAACCGCTGCAGTTGCCGGGTCGACACCTGTTCAACTTGGGCTTGCTGATCGCTGCGATCTGGTGTGGTGTGTTGTATGTCGAACAGTCGGCTGCCGGTGGCGGTCTGGGTACCCTGATTGTCATGACGCTGATCGCCCTGGCCTTTGGTGTACATATGGTAGTGGCTATCGGTGGTGCCGACATGCCGGTGGTGGTCTCGATGCTCAACAGTTATTCGGGCTGGGCGGCTGCGGCGATGGGCTTTATGCTTGGCAACGATCTACTGATTGTGGTCGGCGCCTTGGTCGGTAGCAGCGGTGCTATCCTCAGTTACATCATGTGTAAGGCGATGAACCGTAAATTCGTCAATGTGATTCTGGGTGGTTTAGGCTCCAAACCAAAAACCGCAGGGGGCCCTGCCGGTCCGGCTGGCGATGCGGGGGATGTTAAACCGATTGAAGCCGAAGAGGCGGCTCATCTGCTGGAAAACGCCAAGGAAGTGATGATCCTGCCCGGTTATGGCATGGCTGTCGCCCAGGCACAACACATCGTGTTTGAGATCACCAAGAAGTTGCGGGCCAAAGGCGTCAACGTACGCTTCGGTATCCACCCCGTTGCCGGACGGATGCCGGGGCATATGAACGTACTGTTGGCCGAAGCCAAGGTCCCTTATGACATTGTCTACGAGATGGATGAGATCAACGCAGACTTCCCCAAGGTCGATGTGTCGGTGGTGATCGGTGCCAATGATATCGTCAATCCCGCTGCCCAGGATGTACCTGACAGTCCTATCGCCGGCATGCCAGTGCTGGAACCTTGGCACGGCAAAACGACCATCGTGCTGAAACGGGGTATGAGTACCGGTTACGCCGGTGTCGACAACCCGTTGTTTTATAAAGACAACACCCGGATGCTGTTCGGCGATGCCAAGGATAGTGTGGATTCGGTGTTGAAGTTCCTGAGTGCTTGATGACCAGCAACTGATCAAGATCCCTCCGAGGACAGCCGTCCTTTTTTGAGGGGCTTTAACGCCCCTCCATTTTATTTTAACAAAGCGCTGGCTTAAGTGCTTTATAGCAATTCTAAGCGAGGTTTATTCTCATTTTGAAGGGGCTTTGGGGGGCGTTTGCCCCCTTTTTTTATATTTCCGAAAGATCCTGTTTTTACATTCTTGATAGACTTCTAATAGACCGCGCTGCTTGCCTGAAAAGGGCTGACGGTGCATAGTGGAGGTCTCAAATTAATCTCAGGTGATCGAGCCGCTCGCTCTGGCGGGTAGCTTGTAAAGTAATTGAATGGCAACCGAAAACAGCCTTACCCATTTCCTTCCGCTTTATGCCCAGGTCAAACAGCTACTGGTGCAACGGCTTATTGACAAGACCTGGACACCGGGCATGGGCTTGCCCAGTGAAAACCAGCTGGCTGGAGAGCTCAAAGTCAGTCAGGGTACCGTGCGTAAAGCGCTGGATGAGATGGCGGCGGAGAAATTGGTGGTACGCCGGCAAGGTCGTGGGACCTTTGTCGCCGAACACACCCAGGAGCAGGCGCTGTTTCATTTCTTTCGACTGGTAGGTCTTGAAGATCAACGAAAGCTGCCGGAAAGCGCTGTGCTCAGTGCCGAGAATGTTGCGGCCAACGAACTAGAAATCAAGCAGTTGGGGCTCAACCCTGGCGAGCTGGTTACCCGAATCGAGCGGCTGCGCCGACTCGATGGCCGGCCGGTGATCTACGAGATCTTGTCCGTGCCTGTGGCTTTGATCCCCGATTTGGCCGAGAAGCAGCCGTTGCCTAACTCTCTATATAGTCTCTATCAGCGCGACTACGGTCTGTCTGTTCTCAAGGCGGTGGAGCGGGTGAGAGCCATCAGTGCCGGCACACCGGAAACTAAGCACTTGGAGGTTAAAACCGGAACGCCATTGCTCGAAATTGAACGCACAGCCTCTGCGTTGGATGGTCGGGCCATCGAACTTCGCGTTAGTCGCTGCGATACCGCTCAACACCGTTATATGGTTGAGTTGACCTAGCTTTCTCCGATCTGACCTCACTTTTTTCTTTTATTCTCCAATCTGGTTGATATATTCCCGTAGGCACCCGTGTGGTTGCCATGACACGGTTCCTGGTAAGGCCCTTCGGGGGCGGCCCCCGATTTTTAACCAGGCTTCTAACTTCTTTTCTATAATTCTGCCCATAGCAAAGGCAACCCCAATCTAGTTGTACATAAAGTAAAAGGGTGACTCTAGGCTACTCGTAATCTTCTTTACTTTACCTTCCCCCCCATCCTCTCAGTAGGCGTGTCTGTCTAGCCTGTGCTCAGTTTCTAGTGCGGTACATTTTCTTTTCAATTTCAATTTCAATTTCGATATCCAGATGGCGGATGGGCAAGTTTTATAAACTCTCCGCGATATCATGTCTTATATAAGACATAATATATCTTGTAATTTATATTTGGCATGTGTAGATTAATACGACGGGTATGCACCCCCAGTCCAGGCCTCCTGAGCTACCGGTCGGCTGACGTCATACCTCGCGAATCAAATATCCCCAGGAGTTAAGGAGTCAGCCATGTGTTTGTTTCTGTTAAATCGAGGCAGGAAAATCTCAGTCTCTTCAGACAAGATCGTGTCGACAGGGGCAAGTGCCAAGGAGAGGAGGGGGGAGGCGAAAACCCCACAAGCACAGGCAGGTCGCGTCTCTGGTAGCTCAAGCGGAGCGAAAGATCTACGGTCAGCTCGACGCAGTTAGAAAGCCGTCAGAAGTGACTCGACAGAGGCGCTTATAGTTAGGTGATAAAAACAATGAAAGTATTTAAAACCGCCTTGCCCCACCACCAAGCCTTCGATATGGCAGGCGACCTGCCAGTGCAGAACCTCGTCCACGAACGACTTCGGATCAAAGAGCACCGCACTCAGAAGAGTCATCGAGAAAAACAAACCACGACTAACAGATCAGTTCCAGATGCGATCAGGTCCGTCGTACGGTGCCGGATAGGAGCCCTAAGATGAATCTGTCGAGGTTGCATAAGAGTAAAGGGCTCCAATGGAGGCAAGTTCTACATGAATTTGCCCCCGGTTTCACGCTATGTCTAGTTGTCGGGATGGCGGCCAGCTTTGTATCGGAACACTACGGAGGTCCGGTCATTCTTTATGCCCTACTGATGGGGATGGCGTTTAATTACCTGTCTGCAGAAGGTCGTTGTGTCGCCGGTATTCAGTTTTCTGCCAAGTCGGTATTGCGGTTTGGTATCGCCCTGCTGGGCGCGCGGATTACCGTGGAGCAGCTAATGAGTTTGGGAGTCACGCCGATCGTTATCGTGTTGGTGGCGGTGCCTGCCACCATCCTGTTTGGCTATTTCGGGGGGCGTTGGCTCAAGCTAGGGCGTTGCCAGAGTCTGTTGACCGGTTCATCCGTCGGTATTTGTGGTGCCTCCGCTGCCCTGGCGGTCGCTGCCGTGTTGCCGCAGGACAAAGATGCGGAAAAGAATCTGATCTTTACCGTGATCTGTGTAACAGCGCTGAGCACCGTCGCGATGATCGCTTACCCACTCATTGTGACGGCGTTCAATCTGGACGAGGTCGCTAGTGGAGTGTTTTTGGGTGCAACCATTCATGACGTCGCCCAAGTCGTCGGTGCCGGTTACATGATGTCGGATGAGATCGGCGATATTGCCACCTTTACCAAGCTGCTACGGGTGTCGATGTTGGTGCCGGTCGTATTGATCATCTCGTTGATCGCATCACGTTGGGGCCAGGTCGAGGCTGATAGCAAGCCTACTGGCTTCCCACTGCCCGGCTTTCTGGTGGCTTTTATCCTGATTGTCACCCTGAACAGTGGTGGTTTTATCATGCCCGAAGTCTCCAGCTTCATGGTGGAGATGTCGCGTTGGTGCCTGGTGGTCGCGATGGTGGCGTTGGGGATGAAATCGTCTTTTAAAGAATTAGCCGCCATGGGCTGGCGCCCGATAGGACTGATGGTGGCAGAGACAGTATTTCTAGCCGTGCTGGTGTTGATCTTTTTACAGCTATGACCGGCTTGAATTCGAGCCCGATACTGTAACTGTCAGTAGCCAAAACTGAGCCACTGGAAAAGAGGACTGCTGTCGATGAATCCGCAAATTTCAATCAGTTTCGTGACAGGACGTGGATCATGAGCGATTGCATTAATTGGGATCTGGACGTGGACCGGGAGCAACCTGATTTTCCGATGGGGAGCCGGTATTCACTGCAGCAGCAGGAGGGTGAATGGGGGATCTTCTCAGCCCAGGAACAGAGGCTGAGTCAGCCGAATGACCTGCTGTTGTCGCCGAATCGATTATTGTCACCGCAGGTTCACGAAATCGACGCTTAAGCTGTGTTACTGAGGATTAATAGAACGCTATGAATAAGATTACCTCTCTGGATAAGCAAAAAATAAGATTCCTGCTGCTCGAAGGTGTGCACCAGTCAGCCATCGAAACGTTGAACGCGGCGGGTTATACCAATATCGAATATGTCGGTACGGCGCTACCCGAGGCCGAACTGATCGAGCGAATCAAAGATGTACATTTTCTGGGTATCCGGTCGCGTTCGCAGTTGAGCGACACTGTTTTGGCTGCAGCAGAGAAACTGTTGGCGGTCGGCTGTTTCTGTATCGGCACTAACCAGGTCAATCTGAGCGCGGCGATCGAACGGGGCATCCCAGTGTTCAATGCGCCTTATTCTAACACCCGTAGCGTGGCGGAACTGGTTCTGGCCGAAGCGATTATTCTGCTGCGTAGCGTCGCCAGCCGAAATGCTAAGGCCCATCGTGGGGTGTGGGATAAGTCAGCCAAGAACTCCTATGAGATCCGCGGTAAGCGGCTGGGTATCATCGGTTACGGCAGCATCGGTTCTCAGCTCAGCGTGATGGCTGAATCGCTGGGCATGGAGGTCTGCTTCTACGATGTAGTGACCAAATTGCCGATCGGCAATGCCTCCCAAGTGGGATCGATGAAGGAACTGCTGGAAACTAGCGACATCGTCAGTCTCCACGTCCCTGAAAATGCCTCCACCCATACGATGCTCGGTGCCGAGCAGCTGGCCCAGATGAAACAGGGCGGAATCCTGATCAACGCCGCCCGCGGAACGGTGGTCGACATTGATGCGCTCTGTCAGGAACTTCGGTCTGGCAAGCTGCAGGGGGCTGCCGTCGATGTGTTTCCGGTGGAACCTAAGTCCAACAGCGAGGAGTTCATCTCTCCTTTGCGCGAGTTTGATAATGTGATCCTGACCCCGCACGTAGGCGGCAGCACCCTGGAGGCGCAAAAGAACATTGGCTACGAGGTAGCAGAGAAACTGGCTAAGTACAGTGATAACGGCTCGACTATTACCTCGGTCAACTTCCCCGAGGTGGCGCTGCCATCGCACCCGGATAAACACCGTCTGTTACATATTCATTCAAACGTCCCCGGCGTGCTGAGCAACATCAATAACGTATTTTCCGACAATGGCATCAACATCAGTGGCCAGTACCTGCAGACCAATGACAAGGTGGGTTACGTGGTCATCGATATCGACGTTGAGCACAGCGCGCTGGCGTTAGAAAAGTTGCAGCAGGTACCCGGAACGATGCGTTGTCGGGTGCTGTTTTGATCGGTTGGTAGAATTCGAGGGCTAGGTGATGGGATTGGGTGGAATAAGTATTTTACAGTTGGCTATTGTGCTGGTGTTGGTGGTTTTACTGTTCGGCTCTAAGCGTCTGCGCGGAGTTGGCGCCGATCTTGGTAGGGCGGTTAAAGGGTTCCAGAGAGCGATCAATGAAGAACCGAAACAAGATCAAACCAAGAGCCTTTGATAAGTCGGATTTACTCAAGGATAGCGTTTTGTATGAATTTTAAGGAGTTGAAATGGCAGCTGAAATTAGCATGTCAGCAGACGGCCGTTATGTGTTGGTAAGCCACACCGGTGTGCCGCTCGTCGACGACATGATAAATGCCTGGATAAAGTCACTCCCACTTTATGATCAGTGTGACCGCACCCTCGGTAGTGCGATCGTGCAGTTGGTCAGGGCGAGCAGGGAAACTATGGCGGAGGTAAAGGCGATTGGAGCCAGGCCCAGTCCGGTAACCGCGCCCATGATGATCATTCCCAATGCAAATCCGGTCACCGTCTGTACGTATGTGGCGAGGGCTACAATCAGCAAGAAAGGTAGCAGCAGTTCGGCAGCCATCATGTTATTACCTTTTGGGGAGAGGGATTGCGTCGATCTTATCAGGGGTAGGGAAGCGTCCAAACAAGCGGGGCGGTCTGTTTATCCACCTTTCAAGCTTTTACGATGGCTTCGCGAACTTGTTGCTGAATGATGGCGCTCATCCGGTCATTTACCATCGTCACTTGAAATAGACCCCAAGTAAGCCATCGGTAGGTATAGCTCCCCTTGCGGTTACTGTCCCATCGTGGTCACCAGCGCCATTCAGGAGCTCTGCTAATTAGAATCATATAAGTCGCGCACTTGTTTTTATGATACAAAAGGTATCATTAGTAAAAGCAGGTGGCAATTTTTTGATAAAAAAACACCGGCCCCGAAGGACCGGTGGGAAAGGCTGCGGAAGCAGCTGACGGTTAAAAGGTGTGTGATCCCGGTGCATTAGAAAGCCTCTGACTACACCTAAGTTTTAATTTATGGTGCTGGTACTTAAAGCCGCAGGTTCAGCATCGGGATAAGGAGCGTAGGGAATATCAGGGGAAGGGCTACTGAATGGAACTCCGAAGTTTCATCAACAGCCCTATCTGGTTCGCTCTCGACCGGCCTCGGCTGACTCCGGTGGGGCGCATAGCAAGTGGATTTGTAGACCTGAGTATGAACCTCTATTACATGACTACAGCGGGCGATTAGCAGGTGCTTCAGAGTCGTTGTGGCTACACTGTTTGCAACGCTGTTGTTTACCCGGCGGGTTAATCGGTGGTGCATGGATGCCCCCAGCATTGGCCAAATGGCTCAAGCGAGTCTTATCAGCGTAGGTAAGTTCACCTACTTAGGCGCGGTTTGATAAGGCGATGGGCAGATAGATCAGGAGATCTGTTTGTTGACCAGGTTACTAGCTGGAGAGGGATATGTCTGAGGTCGTCATTGCCGGACGCAAGCCGGTAGAGCTTGAACTGGAGCCCGGGAAGTACTTTTACTGCCGTTGCGGCCGCTCGCAAAAGCAGCCGTTTTGTGATGGCTCACATCGAGGCACCGGCCTGACACCGCTAGCGTTCAGCGTTGAACGCAAGCAACGGCTTAAATTTTGTCTGTGTAAGCAGAGCGCCGATGCGCCCTACTGTGATGGCAGTCATCACGACCTGGATTGACGCTTAATTTGCTGGTGCAGCTCCTCCAGTGTTTGTAACTGTTTCTGGTTGATCACCCGTTGGTCGAACAGCTTCTCATCGGTTTTATCCAGCCGCCGCTGTAGCTTGTCCATTGCCAGTTGCCGGTCTGTGTCGGTTTGCTGCAGTTGGTCTATCTGGCTTTGCAGGTCCTCGATCACAGAGAGTCTGTTGTCGCCCCGGTGCGCGGTAGAGCCCTGCGCTACACTGCCGGGTTGACCCTGGAGCTCATGTTGGATCTGACTGCGAATGGCTTGCAGGTCCCGGGTTTCACGCTCGGAGTAGTGGATCGAGTTTACCAGCGCCTGGTGCGCGCTGGCGCTGCCGATAGAGCCGGATAAAGCGTGTTCGAGCATCCGGTGAAATTCAAGTAACTCAATGATGGTTAAAAATTCTTTGCTGTCGATATGGAGTTCTTCGGCGATCTGCTCGACGGTCGATTCGGCTTTCTGTTGCGGCAGGTATTCTTGCAGCAGCAGGGAAGCTTCGTGAATTTTATCTTTATAGGGGATGTAAGCATCCAGCCCGGTCGCGCGGCCGTGGTGCTGAGTGCTTCCCGCGACCAAGGCGTTCATAAACTCATTGCGCTGATTGCGTTCAACCTTGGGAGGGTGATGCAGTAACGATCCGAGCAGATAGAAACCCAGGTTGAACAGCAGTGACCAGAGCGTGCTGTGGCTGACCGGAGACAGTCCATCCAGGCCAAACAGCTGTTGCGGGCGGAGCCAGGTGATTCCCCAGGGGCCCTGGGATAGCAGTTCTTGGGGTAAACCGTGGCCAGCAAAGGCTGGCAGTAGCAGGGTATAGAACCAGAGTAGAAAGCCTGCGCTAAGGCCCGCGATCGCCCCGGCTCGGTTACCCCGCGTCCAGAACAAACCGCCAAACATCACCGGCGCAAACTGGAACACGGCGACAAAGGAGATCATGCCCAGCGAGACCAGCATATAGGCATCGCTGAAGGTCACAGAGAACCAGTAGCCGCTGCCGATAATCAGGCCGATCATCACCCAGCGGCATTGCAACAGATAACTACGTAGAAAATTTAGCGGTTTTATGTGATCAATCACAACCATTAGGAGATGGTTGGTGGCCATCGTCGAGAGGGTCATCGCACTCAAAATTATCATTCCGGTAGCGGCAGAGAAACCACCGATAAATGCAATCAGTGCCAGCCAATCGGCCCCGGCGCTCTGCGGCAGTAGCAGGACAAAGGTGTCGGCGTTGGCGATGGGCAGGTCTTGGAGCAGGCCCGCAGCGGCAATTGGAATCACGAACAGGCCGATCAGGATCAGGTAGAGGGGCACAACCCACATGGCGGTGACGATATGCCGCTCGGTGGCGTTTTCCACCACGGCGGCGTGAAACTGGCGCGGCAGGCATTGGATTGATACCGCACCGAGCACCACCAGCGTGAACGCGTGGAGCATGCTTGAACCCTGCGTATCGATGCGGGTCAGTTGGGTTAGGCCAGCATCGTTGATGCGCGTAAAAATGTCGCCGAGTCCGTCGTACATGCCATAGCTGACATACACCCCTACCGCTAAAAATGCCGTCAGTTTGACCACGCCCTGAACCGCCAGTACCGACATAACGCCCAGGTGACGCTCGGTGGAATCGAGCTTACGGGCACCGAACAAGATGGTGAAGGCGATCATCATCAGCGGTACCAGTAGTCCGGTTAGCTGGCTGATATCGCTGTTGGCTGCTGAGGCTGTGATCACGGTAAATGATTGGGTAACGGCTTTGAGCTGGAGTGCGGTGTAGGGAACGATGCCGATCAGGGCGATAAGCGTCACCAGCACCGCGACCAGTTGCGAGCGGTTGTAACGGGCCGAGATAAAGTCGGCGATACTGGTGATGTTGTAGGCTTCTTTGACGCGGACCATGGGTCGCAGCACTTTCCACCAGGTCAGGATGGCCAGGATCGCGCCGATGTAAATGGCAAAGAACAGGCTCCCCGATGTCGCGGCAAACTCAACGCTGCCGTAAAAGGTCCAGGAGGTGCAGTACACGGTGATCGCGAGGGCATAAACCAGTCTCGAGGTGTAGGGCTTGACCCGGGTTGCGTTATTGCGTTCGACCAGCAGGGCGAGCACAAAAAGAACAGCCGTATAAAGCAGAATAACGGCGATGACGGTCGTGGTCGTAAACATGCAACATCTCTGGTTAGTGCGCGGGTTTATCCGGCTTAGGGCCGCAGCAGGGCTTCTCCGGGACTAGATCGATGCCCCCTTGGGTAAAGGGGTGGCAGCGTAATAGCCGGCGCAGGCCGAGGTAAAGCCCGCGAGCGGTGCCGTGGGTCTCAATAGCTTCGATGCAGTAGCTCGAACAGCTGGGGTAATAGCGACAATTATTGCCTAGCAGCGGGCTGATCAGCCACTGGTAGCCCCGGATAAAGATAAGGAGTGCAGATTTCATCGGCGTATATTATCGCAATGGCTTAGCATTAATAGCGATATTTGTAATCCAGGGCTCGGTCGGCACGGACCCTGATGCTATGCTCGCTTGAATATTCCTGACCAGAGGCTGGATCTCCCCGTATGCTGCGTAAATCCCTGTTGCCTTCCATTTTTGCATTGCTGGCCTACGGTTTCTGGCTTAGTCCTGATTTTAAAGCGATCTCCGCCGGGGTGGCGATTTTTCTGTTCGGTATGCTGGCTCTGGAAGAGGGGTTTCGGGCGTTTTCCGGAGGCGTGTTGGAGAGCGTACTCAAACGCTCCACCGATCGGCTCTGGAAGAGCCTGGGCTTTGGTTTTCTGGCCACGACGCTGATGCAGTCCAGTTCGCTGGTGTCGGTGATCAGTATCTCCTTTATGAGTGCCGGATTACTGGGGCTGAGCGAGGGGATCGGGATTATTTTTGGCGCTAACCTGGGTACCACAACAGGTGCCTGGCTGGTGGCAGGCTTTGGCCTGAAGGTGAAATTGTCGGCCTACGCCATGCCGATGCTGGTGTTTGGGGTGATTCTGCTGTTTCAGAAAGCCTCGAACCTGAAAGGGATCGGTTATGTGTTGGTGGGATTGGGCTTCCTGTTTCTGGGCATCCATTACATGAAGGAGGGGTTTGACGCGTTTAAGGACAGCTTCGATCTGGCCGCATACGCCGTTCCCGGTTATAAAGGTCTGTTCCTGTACGCCGCAATTGGCATCCTGGCGACGGTGGTGATGCAATCGAGCCACGCCACTTTGGTGCTGATTATTACCGCGCTGGCCTCGGGGCAGATCAGTTATGAAAACGCGTTAGCGCTGGCGATCGGGGCTAATATCGGCACCACTATCACCGCGATTATTGGCGCCATGGGGGCTAATGCCCAGGGGCGCCGCCTGGCGGGCGCACACCTTTTCTTTAACGTCACAACCGGGGTGGTCGCGATTGCCCTGATCAGTCCCTTAGTGCTGGCGGTCGATGGGATCAGTGGCTGGTTGGGCATTGCTGATGATAACTACACCCTGAAGCTCGCGGTGTTCCACACCCTGTTCAATCTGTTGGGGGTGGCGCTGATGCTGCCTCTGATCAAGCAGATGGCGCGGCTGCTGAACCGGTTGATCAAAGACACGGTGGTTGATATCGACAAGCCGCAATACATCGTCGCCTCGGCAGTGCAGTTTCCGGATACCGCGGTAGAGGCGGTGCGCCAAGAAACCAATCGGGTCTATAACCACGGCCGGGATATCATTATCCGCGGACTGGGAATGAGCAAGGCGCAGGTGTTTGCAGAGACCGACTTGGAAAAACCGCTCAATGCCCAAAATAAAATTGTCCGGGTTGATATCGACGACCTCTACCGGCGCCGTATTAAAGGGCTGTTCAGCGCCATCATCGCCTTTATCAGCGAGGCGGCTTTTACCTGGAAAGAGCAGCAGTCTGGAACCCTGCACTGGATGCGGGATGCCAACACCAGCATTGTTGAGGCGGTTAAATCCTGCAAACACTTGCAGAAGAACATGCTGCGTTATCTGGTGTCGGATAATTACCATATCCGGCGTGAGTATAACCAATTGCGGATTCGGGTGGCGCTGCTGTTGCGGCGGCTGGAGCAGATTCGCAGCGAGCTTCCCGAAGAGCGTTCACTGCTTGGATTGGATGAGATCAGGCTGGGGCTGCTGGAGTGGAATCAAAAGCAGAGCCTGCGCTATTACCAGTTGATTCGTGAAGGCCATATTACCCCGGAGATGGGGAGTTCATTGATCAATGATTCGGGCTACGTTGCCGATATTCATTCTAATTTACTGGCGATGGCGGCCACGTTGTTTACGGATAAAGAGCGCAACCGCAGCGCTGTCGAGCGCTCGCTGTCGTTGGATGATGCGGAACTTAATGAAATTCTCGGGGCGGCCGAGCAGGCAAGGAGAGTGCTGTGAAAACCAAAAAACTGATCGATCGGATTCGTGCCATTTTTGATGAGGATCTGCGCAATAATCGGCAGCTACAGCAGTCGCTCAACGAGGTGTTGGAGAAACTACGCCTGAAAGAGAAAAAAATTCGGGCAGAACTGGAGCATGAGCCGAACGCAGGTCGGCGCGAGACGCTGCAGTTAAAGATCGATCTGGTTCACTCGCAGCGTAAAAAAGGGATCGCCTTGCTGAAGGCGGCTCATACCGATGCCGGAGAACGCAAACCGAAAACTGGTAACCAATAGACGTCGCTCGTCGCAGGGGTGCGACGGTTACAGCAGTTGTTTGGGGAAGAGTGCCTGCCTCAGCTGAGCGCAGCCCGGCTCGAGTTGCTGCCAGTAGTCGATCGACAATTCCAGTTCCAGCAAGCCGCAGGTGGGCAGTTTGTCGAGATTATCAAGACTTAACTGTTGATAGAGTTGTTGCAGTGCCGGGTTGTGCCCGACCAGTGCCACGCTGTGCAGGTGTTCGGGCAGGGCGGTCAGGAACTGCCACACAGGCTCCCAGGCGAAGTTATAGAGGCTGTCAGCTATTTCAACCGGGGCTGCAGGTGCGATCCCTGCGGCGAGCCCCTCGGCGGTTGCGAGGGCGCGTTTGGCGCCGCTGCTGTACAACGCATCGATAATTAACGGTTGTTTTTCCAAGTGTCGCCGCATCATTTTTATACTGCGTTTACCGCGGTTGTTGAGCGGCCGCTCATGATCACCGAGTTCAGGGTGTTTCCAGCTGGATTTTGCGTGGCGAATCAGGATCAGTTGTTTCATCGTATTGCCTGTCGTGATGTACGTGCTGTTATGGATAGTCAGGCGCTTGTCATATAAGCGTAGTATGCTGAGATGAAAGCGGTTAACCGGTAGAGGGCAGGGCTGTGAGGGTAAAAAGTTCGGATGTTGCGGTGCAATGCTTGGCCAGGGATGTTGCGGTTGATTCGCAAGTCGATTCGCAAGTCGGTACGGAGCTAGAGGGCATCGAGGTGGCGGCGCTACCTTCGGTACAGGATACGGCGGCTGGGGGCTTGGTTGCTAGGGACGTGGTTGCTGGGGACTTGGCTGCAGCCAGTACCGATCTGGCCGTGGCGGAGGATCAGCCGACGCAGTCACAGGGGGTTCTCCTGAGTCAGCCCCCTGCTGAAGCGCAGGCAGAGATCGCCTCCGATATTGAGCTGGAGTTGCTGCCCTCTATCGTTACCCCTGCGGCAGAGACTCCGGAGGTGAATGACAGCAGTTATTACATCAATCGCCATCTGAGTCACCTGGAGTTTAACCGGCGGGTGCTGGATCAATCTCTGGATCAGAGCCACCCCCTGCTGGAACGACTGATGTTCCTGTTGATCTTCTCCAGCAACCTGGATGAGTTCTTCGAGATTCGGGTGGCGGAGTTGCGCCACCAGCTTAAATTTGGCCGTGAACAGTCGGGTGCCGATAGCATGCACCCTAAGGCGGTGTTGCAGGAACTCTGTAGCCGCTGTCATGATCTGGTCAGTCGCCAGTACAAGATTCTCAATGAGGTGTTGTTTCCGGCGTTGAATGAAAACAATATCTTTTTTCTGCGTCGTCATGAGTGGACGGACACTCAGAGGCAGTGGATAAAATGTTACTTTAATGATTATATTCAACCTGTTATAAGTCCGCTGGGGCTGGATCCCTCGCACCCGTTCCCGCGATTGGTGAATAAAAGTCTCAATTTTATTGTTCAGCTCGAGGGTAAAGACGCCTTCGGTCGGGACAGCGGCATGGCGATTATTCCCGCCCCGCGCTCGTTACCCCGGGTGATTAAACTACCCAGCGAGGTGTGCTCGGATATCGCCGATAATCTGGTGTTCCTGTCATCGATTATTCATGAATTTGCCGATGAACTGTTTCCTGGGATGACGGTTCTGGGCTCCTACCAGTTCCGCCTGACCCGTAATGCCGATCTTGATTTTGACCAGAATGAGGTTGAAGATCTGGCCCTGACCCTCAGGGGTGAGCTGCACAGCCGCCATTACGGCGACGCGGTGCGGTTGGAGGTCTCGGAGAAATGCCCCGAGGTGCTGGTGCGGTTTCTGTTGACCCGCTACAGCCTCACCGAGGATGAACTCTATCTGGTGTCCGGTCCAGTGAATCTGAGCCGGATGATGAGCCTGGTCGATCTGATCGATCGCCCCGAACTGAAATATGCGCCCTTCAGTCCGGGGTTGCCGAAGCGTTTACGCAGCAATAACAACCTGCTTGATGTCCTTAAACAGGGCGATCTGCTGCTGCATCATCCGTTTGAATCCTTCACCCCGGTGTTGGATCTGTTGCGTCAGGCCGCCACTGATCCGCAGGTGCTGTCGATTCGGCAGACTCTGTACCGTACCGGTGCCGATTCCGAGATTGTGACCGCGCTGGTGGATGCCGCCCGCAACAATAAAGAGGTGACCGCGGTTATCGAGCTGCGGGCGCGCTTTGATGAGGCCAATAACCTGGCGCTGGCCAGCCGCTTGCAGGAGGCCGGGGCACTGGTGGTGTACGGCGTGGTGGGGTATAAAACCCACGCCAAGATGGCACTGATCGTCCGTCGCGAAGAGGGCAAGTTTGTTAACTACGTTCACCTGGGGACCGGCAACTACCACTCCGGTAATGCCCGCATCTATACCGATTACAGTCTGCTAACCTGCGACCCTGAAGTAGGCGGCGATGTGCAGAAGATGTTCCAACAGCTGACCGGTATGGGCAAGATCCTGCGCCTGAAACGGTTGTTGAATGCGCCCTTTACGCTGCACAAAACCATGCTGGAGAAGATCGCCAACGAGGCGCGTAATGCCAAAGAGGGTAAGTCGGCGCGGATCATTCTCAAGATTAACGGGCTGACCGAACCCCGCTTGATCAAGGCACTGTATAAGGCCTCGCAAGCTGGGGTTCAGATCGACCTGATCGTGCGCGGCATGTGTTGCCTGCGGCCGGGTATCGACGGCGTGTCGGAGACGATTCGGGTGCGTTCAATCATCGGTCGTTTTCTGGAGCACAGCCGTACCTACTGGTTCTGCAATGACGGCGAGCCGCAGGTGTATTGCTCCAGTGCCGACTTTATGGAGCGTAATATGCTCAATCGGGTCGAGACCTGTTTCCCGCTGCTGGCACCCAAGCTGGCGCAGCGGGCGCTTAAAGATCTAGAACTGTACCTGCAGGACAATACCCAGGCCTGGGATCTGCACACCGATGGTTCCTACAGTCGCACCCAGCGGGTTGAGGGTGACGAGTTGGTTAATGCCCAGTATGGCTTGCTGTCCAAGTTTGGCTACTGATCCCTTTCCACCATATGTCTGTATAGGTCCGTTACTTGTAGCAAATGCACAAGCACGTCCGGTCAAATAATGTTGCTTTGCGGCCATGCCGGTTGGGCACCAGCCAGAGAAAAGCGAGGCCCTGAGCGAGTAACCTGGATTGTTAAAGAGATTCCTTGATGAACAGCCTAGATCGTAAAAACGGACACTCCAGCATCAGTAAGATGCGTCCGGCAGCGGCAAGAATCGACACATAGCGGTCTCTCACCTCAGGCCAGAATGGTCTGTTGATGAGGTTGCGGCGTTCCATATAGCGGACACCCAACGGAGCTAAAGCTCACGGCAGGTGTATGGTTCCGAAATACGCATAAAGGAGTCATGATGACCCTGGTTATTTGCGCAGGTTGGAACGGGTTCAGGATAGTCCCCAAAAAAATAGGAAGCTATCAGATCTAGTCTGAGTTACAGCGCCGTACTGTACAGTCAGTTCATTGGTTGGCACTGCAATATCATTGTTAACAGTGCATATAAGTCATTTTTGTTCAGGGTCTTGCTGTAGCTCTGACATATCTTTGCCATCGAAGGTGTCGCTTGGGGTTAATACGTCGGCGGTTTCAGGGATTGCGGCGGCCGCGGCGGCGGCAATATCTACTAGTTGCTCAGGTGCTTTCTCGGCGATCATTGATACCATATCGGTGATGGTTTGTTCGCCATCGTCAGCAAGACGGTCCGCGTAGCGCATTTCTTCCCAGTTATTAGTGACATTGTTGAGGTAAGCTTCGGCAATATCTACGACCATTTCGGGGTTTTCATCCAGCACTGCCTCGGTCGCGGCTTCAATAATCTCAAGGCTTTGCTCAGGCGCGGCTTCGGCCATAGCGATTGCCAGTTCGGCGATATCATAGGATTCGGCTTCATCGAAGACCACTCTGACCAGTTCGGTAGAAGGTTCGGATGTGGCTGTAATGATAGTTTGCAACAATTCCTGTTGATGTTCTGGGGCTGCCTGATTGAGTCGGCTGTAGAGTTCAGTAACATCCACACCATCAACACTAGCCAGTGCACCTGCAACCTCGGTAACTTGGTCGGGTGAAGCCTTGGCTATCAGGCTGACCATATCTAATGCCAGCGCCGGATTGATGAGCGCGATGTCCACGGCTGTTTGCGCCGCTGCGCTCAAACTGGTGGTATCAACATATTCGGTACGGGGGTCCAGCTCGGTACTCACCCAGCCCGTCGCGCCTTGTGCCACAAATGTTTCCTGTTGATCTGTCGGGATCGACCGACGCACACGGCTGCGATAGACGATGAAGAGGGCGAAAAGGAGTTGCATGGCTGCCATGAAAATGAAGAAAGAATTTACCCCGATATGTTCCATCACCAGGCCAACCGCATAGGGGCCGATGATGCCGCCACTGGCGTAGGTGATAATCATCGCTCCGATAGCGCCACCCATTTCGTTTTGTTGCAGGCGGTCGAATGTTTCGGCGATACCCAGCGGGTATAAACTGGCGATCATACCGCTGCTGAGGCTTACCAGAACCAGCGCCGGGATGAACAGGTCCAGATCGATGATATAGGGTATCAGGACGGTACAGACCATGGATGCGAGCACGATATTGAGCATGACCTTACGACGTTCATAGCGATCAGCAAGGTAGCCAATCGGATATTGCAGGACAACCCCGCCCATGATCGCAGCTCCCACCAGTAGCGATACGTTAAAACCGGTGATGCCTTTCGCCTCGGCGTAGACCGCCAGCATGCTCAGCAAGGAGCCGAGTATTAAGCCGCACATCAACACGGCCATGACACCGACCGGGGAGGTCTTAATCAATTTGAGTAATGGCATCGGGGGGGCATCATCGATATCCGGGGCTGACGCACTGCTCATGGCGATCGGAACCACGCCACCGCAGAGCAGCACACCGGCCATGATATACAGGGTCGCGTGACTGATATCCGCCAGGTTAATCATGAACGAGCCGAGAAACATAGCAGATAAGAGCACGATTTGGTTGGTTGCCAGAATGCGCGCGCGAGTATCTCTGGTGGCACGTTCGCTTAACCAGCCATCCGCGACGATGTTGGTGGAAGCTATACAAAAGCCCAATAGGATCCGCATCACCGCCCATAGCCACTCATTGAGCCACAGATAACAGGTCAGGATGCTGATGGCAGCCATTGCAGCGCTGGCGGCATAGACACGGATATGCCCGACGTGAATGATCAGGCGGCGGGTATAGACGCCGCCGATCAGCAGACCCACCGAAAACATAGACATGATTAAACCAATATTATCGGCACTGACATTCTCCAGGCTAAGTCTGGAGGGTAGCAGAATGTTGATCAAACCATTGCCCATCATTATGACAAAACCACTAAAGAATAGTGAGAGTAAAGAAAGCAGTGTCGCCGTCATGAGCAAGCATCCTAAACATGTATTTTTTGCAAATGTATGTCGTAATATTCACTAGAGTCAATCAATTAATAATGCTCGCGGTAATCTTTTTTACGGCATCTGAATGTGTCATATCTGCTAATGAAATTAAATGGATTCCAGCGACGGGATGACGTCATGGGCAAGCGCGAATTCAACTCCCGAGTACCTAGCACTGACTAAGGAAATTCCTGCTGCATGTGCGATCTGTTCTTGTCTCTCCCTGAAGCGGGTTGATGGGTGTAATTCGTTAACAAAAAACCGCTTCGGAGATGTCCGCTTTCTGAAATTGAAGATCTAAAAATGGCTTGGATATAAGCAAGCGCTTAATGTCAGCAGTGTCGATAAACTTGTCATTCTCAGCCCCCGCCATGATGTCTGCTCTGTGCGCGAAGCGGCTGCGGGCTAGTGACTCAATCCTTCCTGTCACGCTTAAATCGAACAGACCTACGAGTCTTGCTTGGATCGATAAAACGCTCAAGCTCGGGTAGATGGTAGTCGTAACCA
>JBALTG010000078.1:0-20756 GCA_036964625.1 Motiliproteus sp. | reverse complement strand
AGGCAGGAGCGATGCCACTCAGTCGTCGCCTGCAGTATCGATTACATCTGTTAATGTGTTGGCATTGTCGTCGCTTCAGTCGCCAGTTTAGTGCGGCTGTGGCGATGACTCGGCGGTTACCCACGGCTCCGGTATCTCAGGCTCAGATCGATGCTATGCTACAGCGCATCGACCGCATCGACCGCATCGACCGCATCGACCGCATCGACCGCATGGGCTAAGGGGCGCAGTTCCCTAGACTGCGGGGTTGGGATGGCTTAGGCTGTCGGGCGTTGGAATGGTTATTCACCAGGGCAGGGTTCTCCATGAAGCAGATTATCTCCGATTTACATCAGGATCATCAGCATATAGGCGCGTTGTTGGCCATTCTTAAAAATAAGTTGGCAACACTCGAGCTGGGTAGCCGGCCTAATTTCAATCTGATGTTGGACGTGTTGGATTATCTGGATGATTACGCCAATAGGCACCACCATCACCATGAGGACCAGATTTTTAGTTTCATCCGTCAGCATCAGCGCGGGGCTGACAGTTTGCTCGCTCAGACGGAAAAGGAACATCGCGAACTGTCTCAACTGACGCGTGCGTTACGGGATTCGGTCGAGCAAGTGTTGCTGGATCAACCTTTTTTAATTGAGGATTTCAGTCAGCGATTACGCCGCTTCATCGACAAGCAGATTCGCCATTTGAGTTTTGAAGAAAGGCAATTACTGCCTCTGATTGATCGGCTGATGGCTGAGTCAGATTGGCCACCGTCTGCTCAGCTGGCACCACAGCTGCAAGCCCCCTTGCTAGAGGCTGCGCGTGAGGAACGGTATCAGCAGCTCTGTAGTGCCTTGATTGAAGATCTGGTCTGATGACTGAACTGTTCTCATCAGGTTTTGACTCGCGCCGTTCGTTGCGCCTCGAGACACACCTTCGAGCGGTGGTAACTAATGATTGGCAAGAGCAGTGCTCCGCTGTGGTCACCAATATCTCTCGTGAAGGTTTGCGTCTCGAAGGTTCGCGAGAGCTGGTTGATATCGTCTTCCCTAATTTTAATCCTACCCGCCCGGCTCGTCGCCATGGGATCGCGTTGAGATTAGCGCTGGAAGAGGGGGTTAAGGTGACTGATTGTAACGGCATCGACATTGGCTGCAACAGTGTTTTTGTGCTCAGGCTACGTCGAGACTGGTTTCAATTGGGGTTGAGTTATAGCGTTATTGACCCGGCTAGAGCGGCCCGGCTGGAAGCCTTTGTTGCTGAGTTACAGGGCTCTCTGCCCCCCCTTTAAGTCTGACGCTGTGTTTTTTAGTTACCCCTGTCATGCTGAACACAGCGCTGCTGTTGATGCCAGTGGCTCGGCGTGGTCCTGGAATGGACTTAAGCAGACCTGATCGCGTCCCTGAGACTTGGCTTGATAGACCCCTTTGTCGGCAGCAGCGATGAGCAGGTCGGCCAGGTCGGCCAGTCCGGAAGGTTCTATCTGTTGGATTGGACAGGTGGTTGCGCCGATCGACAGGGTTAATCCAAACTCTCGGTCGTCATCGGATCTGAAGCGCTGCTGCTTGATCGCCTGGAGAATGTTTTTGGCGATGAGCAGCGCCTGGGGTTGCTCACAGCCCGGCAGCAATAGTGCGAACTCTTCACCGCCGAATCGGGCAATAAAGTCGGTCTTGCGCAGCTGCTCCTTGATTGTCTGTGCACAGCCTCTGAGCACCCGGTCGCCGGTTGGGTGGCCGTAAGTGTCATTAATTCGTTTGAAGTGGTCCAGGTCGATAAATAGGCAGCTCAGCGGCTGCTGGTTACGGCAGGCACGAGACAGTTCTTTCGAGAGTTCGGCATTGAAAGCGCGGCGGTTATGAACCTGGGTCAGTACGTCTATCATACTCACCCGTAGCAGAGTTTCATGACTGATGCAGTTTTCAATGCATACTGCGATGATGGCGGCCAGATGGGTGATGTAGTCGGTAGCAATATTGGGGTTGTATCGGCTGGGATCGTAACTGCCCAGGTGCAGGCTGCCGATGATGCAGTTATGCCGTACCAGAGGTAATAGCGCGGAGCTTTTTATCCGGCTGGCCGGGCCAAATGCCTCGAGTGTGATGCGGTCATTGTGGTTGCCTATGCGAGGCCTGGGCTGATTGTCGTATCGCTGGCGTAGCTCCCGGTAGTTTTGAGTGAAGGTCAGGCAACCGGAGGGTTTAGGGGGGCTGTAGTTGAGGATCAGATCACGTGCAGTATGTTCGGGATCAAATAGCACCAGTCGCACTGCGTCGAGTCGGACACACTCGGCTAGCCTGACCAGGAGTATATCTAACAGATCAGCCAGGGTGTTACAGGACAGTAGACGAATCTCTAGCTCTTGAAACGTATGCAGGACATCGCGATTGTGTTCGGCCTTGTTGGCCAGTGCATGCAGGGTGCGCTTGAGTCTACGGTTTTCAGTTTCGAATGGATTCATAGTCGAGGCTTCCTGCGTCAGTTTATGACCATAACATTATGAAAACACGTTGCCTAGCAGCCTGTTGAAAAGCGGGTTTAAACTGTTGTACACACGCGTCTTTATAGTCGTTCTGCGAGTACTCGCTCAACCGTTTCAACGATGGCCTGGGTTTGCGGGTCTATCTCAATATTGACTCGGGCCCCGCATTGACGAGCACCGAGGTTGGTACGATTGAGTGTCTCTGGAATCAGGTTGACGCAAAACAGATGATTACGAACCTCGCCGATAGTCAGGCTGATTCCATCAATCCCGATATAGCCTTTCACGAATAGATATTTGGCGAACTCTGGGGGCAGTTCAAACCAGACCTGACGATTGTTGGGGGTGTCGATGAGCTGGTTGATTGCCGCGGTGCAGAGAATATGCCCTGACATCGCATGGCCCCCGATTTCGTCACCAAAACGGGCGGCTCGTTCCACATTGACACGATCGCCGAGCTGTAGCTGTCCCAGGTTGGTTAGCGCCAGGGTGGCCTGCATAAGATCAAAGCTAACCCGGTTACCCTCGATTCGGGTGACGGTTAAACAGCAGCCATTGTGGGCTACCGAAGCGCCGGGCTCCAGGCCGATTAGCAGGGTATCAGCGAGCTGCAAGGTGTGGGTACGAAAATCCTGTTTGGCGTCGATGGTGACAATTTCGGCAGTACCCTGAACAATACCCGTGAACATGCGTGATTCGCTCCTCGTTAGATCGGTTGCTATGCTGTGTGCAGGGCATATTGTATCGGAATCAGTCAGGGGACGGCTATCGACGATGAAAATACTGATTACAGGAGCATCCGGGTTTATTGGCACGGCGTTGACTCAGCATCTATTAGCCGCTGAGCATCAGGTTATCGGTTTAAGCCGGAAACCAGAGCTGTTACAGGAAAAAATTAGCGGGCAGTTTCGGGCGGTTAAGGATCTGGCAGCGATTGATGCCAGTGAAGAGATCGAAGCGATTATCAATCTGGCTGGCGAACCCATTCTGGATAAACGCTGGAGTGAGGCGCGTAAGGAGCTGATTTATAATAGTAGACTCGATATCACGGCGTCGGTAATTGAGCTGGTCAAGCGCCTTGATAGACCTCCTGGGGTGTTGGTTAGTGGGTCTGCGATCGGGTTTTATGGTTCCCACGCTGGTGACAGGATGCTGGATGAGCGGAGTGAAGGGCGCCCTGGCTTTACCCACAAACTCTGTGCTGATTGGGAAAGCAAGGCGTTGGAAGTGCAGTCGTTGGGGGTGCGGGTGTGCTTGCTACGTACCGGTGTGGTGTTGGGGCAGGGCGGAGCGCTGCAACGGATGTTACCTGCTTTTAAGTTTGCTCTCGGTGGGCCCATCGGTAGCGGTAAACAGTGGTTTTCCTGGGTGCATCTGGACGATATGGTGGCGATTATTGAGTTTTTGCTGGTCCATGAAGTGCTCACCGGGGTCTTTAATGCCACCGCGCCTGAGCCGGTGACCAATGCTGTTTTTACTCAGGCGTTGGGTCGTGCGCTGCATCGGCCGGCGTTGCTGCCGATGCCTGGATTTGTGCTGCGGTTGATCTTGGGCGAGGGTGCGGAGCTCTTATGTGAAGGTCAGCGGGTGGTGCCGGTGCGGTTACAGGAAGCGGGGTTTGAATTCGCCTATCCTGATATTGATCAGGCGTTAAAGGTATTGTGTTAACGCTTTTTGTACGGCATTAATCTCTGACCGTAACCCGAATCGAACCACTGCTGCTAGGTGTGTGACGGTTCTGCTGGCGGTTTTTTTGGCGTAGCCGTCTGATCCGTTCTATGAGTAGATCGCCATGCCAGCTGTCGCTAGGATCCTGCAGCTGATGCTGCAGGTTCTTCAGCAGGTAGGTCAGCGTCGGGTCCTGGGCGAGCTCTTCGATATCTTCCAGGGTTCTGATTCGCATGCCCGGCCAGTGCAGGGCGGCCCATTCAAACAGGTACCTATAGGCCAGCTCAGGATCGTTCTGTTCGCAGGCTTCGGTCAGCGCCGAAAAGCTGTTGTGCTGGCGGGCGGGATCGGTGATGGCCGGGGTGATTGGCGCTGTCGGCTTCGGTGTTTGTTTAAGTGCTTTCAATTCGGTGGTTAAGCGGCTATTACGCTGCTGGCTCAGGCTCCAGCCAACAGCACAGATCAGCGCAATTGCAGCCCATACCCAGCCTTGCCAGGGGGTATCCGGGGTGCTTGAGGATAAGGGTGTTGTTCTGGATGTCGCCATAGTAGGCGCGGCTATAGTGGGGATTACTGTAGTAGGCGCTGCTGTAGCAAGAGCTGCTTCATTGGCGAAAATAGGGTCCGTTATTTCCGCGATAAAGGGCAGTACCCGGACCTCCGACGGAGCTAGCTGCGCGATCTCCTGCTTATTGCGGAGGCTATCCCACCAGACCACAGTGATACCTGGAAGCAGGTGCTCACCGGGCTGAGTCAATAGGAGTTTGACGTCGATCTGTTTACGGCTGACCAATACACCGTTGTTTATGCTTTGATGCAGCTGGGGGGGCTGAGGATAGGCACTGATGCCTTCGGGCGCGGGGAAACTGATGTCGGGTAGCCAGTTTGCCGGAAGATCGTGGGCTGTCAATATGACCGTCCGGGTAAGGGTGTCGCCAGCACGAAGGTTGTCGAGAGGCTGCTGCCAGTGCTGTTCCAATCTGACTTCCGAAGCGACCAGTTGGATCTGTCTGTTCGGGTCATGGGGGAGCGGTAATATATCAAATTCAACCGGCGTTGATCGGCTGCTGAGCTGTTTTGCGGATGTATCGCTACCGTTGAAGTGCAAGGTCGGTATCCGGTAGTGGCCGGGTTTGAGTGCTTGTAGCAGGTACTTTTGCTCGATCACCTGATAGCGTTGTTGGTCGATGCTTTCGGTATAGCTAAGTTGGTCGCCAAACTGCTCTATCCGGACACCTTTTATTTGCGGCTGGGTCAACTCAGCACGTTGCAGATTGAGGCTGTAGTAAAGTTTGACGCTGAGGCTGAGGGGGCTGCCCTGATAGGCCTCTGTGCTGTCGATCGTGACTTTTAGAATCAAAGGTTTCGCTTTAGGTTTGGGGTTTTCCTGTGCCTGGAAATTATGCGCCTGACTCTGCTCGCCTTTGACCTGAAGCGCAGGGATCTGCAGTGTGCCGGCACGTTTTGGGCTAAGGCTGAGGGTCCAGCGTGAGATAAACAGGGTGTGTCCGCCACGTTTTTTGGTCAGATAGACGGACCGGTTGGAGAGGATGTTAAAATCCTGCTGCAGTGGGCCGAGTTCGGGAGTGCCAATCACTGAGCGGGTTTGGGTGACTTCTAACCGCAGTTCAAAGGGTTGTCCCACCTGACCTTGGTCGCTACTCAGCGTCAGCTGGACCGCGGCCCTGGCTGGGAGGGCCAGTAGTAGTAGCATCACTGTCTGGGTGATCAGGCCTAACGGGGTTTTTGCCACAAAAAATCCTGGGTGTGGTGCTGAAATAGAGAAAAAGACGCTAAGGCGATATTTTATCAAGCGCGTGCCTCGCAGCAACACCTGAGTGCAGGTGTTGCTGCGCAGGCTTAGTCTTTGCCGGCGCTGCGTTGCACCGCTTTTAAGATTCCGCGCAACATGTTGAGCTCCAGCGCCTCCGGTCGGGCGCGGTTAAAGAGTCGCCGTAGCTTGGTCAGTGATCGGCCTTCATGGTTGGAGACCATAAAACCGATATCTCTGAGCGTCTGCTCCAGGTGCTGATAGAAAAACGCCATCTCCTGGTGCGAGGGATACTGGGTATCATCCTCTGTTAATGCAGGCTTTGATGTTGTGGAGGTGGAGGTGGAAGTGGCTGCCAGGTGGTTTTTCCAGATCTCGTAGCAGATCACCTGAATGGCAGCGCTGACATTGAGTACGGGGTGTTCAGGGTTTGAAGGGATGGCTACGTGAAAGTGGCACTGCATCAGCTCGTCGTTGGTCAGTCCCATCCGTTCGCGGCCAAAGACGATCGCAACCGGGCCCCGGCAGGCTTCGGTAACGGCTTTCCCGGCGCACTGCTCAGCATCGAGCATCGGCCAGGGAAAGCTGCGACTGCGTGCGCTGGCACCGATTACCAGGGGGCAGTCGGCGATCGCCTGGGTCAGCGTGTCCACCACTTTGGCGCTCTCAAGCAGGTCGGTGGCGCCTGAAGCGCGTGACTCGGCTTCCGGATCGGGGTAGCTGCGCGGATCGACCAGGTACAGCTCGCTGAGTCCCATGTTTTTCATCGCCCGGGCGGCGGCACCGATGTTGCCGGGATGAAAGGTATTGATCAGAACGATACGGATATTTGCAAGCATGGAGGGTCGGCTTCTAAGCGAGTAAGGCGGCATTATAGAGTCTCAAACCCTGCTGGCAACAGCTCCCAGTGTTGAAAACGTCGACCATGCAGAAACTACGTCATGGCGTTACAATAGCACTCCGTTGAATCAGGAATGTCCGCCTTTATGAGTGATACATTTGAACAGCGCTTCGGGGGTACCCGGCGCCTGTATGGTGAGCAGGGTCTCGATGCCTTAAAGCGCGCCCATGTCTGCGTTGTCGGTATTGGCGGCGTGGGATCCTGGGTCGTTGAAGCCCTGGCGCGCAGTGCGGTGGGAGAAATAACCCTGATCGACCTGGATGATCTCTGTGTCACCAATACCAATCGGCAGCTTCATGCCCTTACCGACACCATAGGCCAGTCCAAGGTTGCGGTGATGGCCGAACGCGTACGGGGGATCAATCCTGATTGCCGCTGTCATCAGGTTGAGGAGCTGGTGACCGAAGAGAATGCGCGCAGTTTGTTTGATCAGCCTTTCGACTACGTTGTTGATGCGATTGATGATGTCCGCGCCAAAGCAGCAATGATCGCTAGTTGCAGGCGCCGTAAACTACCGATTATTACGATCGGGGGGGCCGGGGGGCAGATCGATCCGACCCAGATTCAGGTGGCGGATCTGAGCCGAACCCGGCACGATCCGCTGGCAGCCAAGTTACGCTCGCATCTGCGGCGTTTCTACCACTTCAGCACTAACCCCAAGCGACGTTTTGATGTGCCCTGTGTTTTCTCCACAGAGCAGTTACGTTACCCTCAGCCCGATGGGTCGGTATGCGCCCTGAAAACGGTTGCGGAATCCGGGCAGGGGATGCGTTTGGATTGTAATGACGGCTTTGGTGCCAGTACTTGCGTAACAGCGACATTTGGCTTTGTGGCGGTGGCACGGGTGATCGATAAACTGCTAGAACGGGCGGAGCGCATGCCGCCGGTGGCCGGGCTTTGATGCGCAGTGCACAATAATATACGGGTGCTGTTTTGTAGCTAAAGATAATGCGTATGGGGTTGTTGGCACGCATACGGAGCGCCATTTTTAAGCTGAAATTTAGGGATTTTTGATGTTTTATCTCTATGATTAGTTATCCGCGGTTAGCTCGATTATGGCTGCTGACATGGCTTAGTATGGGGGGCTTGAGTCTCGCCGCCGAGCCTACTGTGCTCATGGATACGGCGACAGATACGGCGACAGGTGCTGCGACAGATAGTACATTAGACCCCGTGGATAAAACGGCACCTGGTTGGTTTGGCTCGGCAGGGGGCTGGCTGGAGATGCAGCGCAACGTCTTTTCTGAGGTCGTCAGCGATTCGGCACAGGGGCTCGATGCGTATGTAGCGCGGGGGCATTTCGATCAATCCCTGAGTAATGATAGCTATCTCAAGGTCCAGTTGAAGCAGCGCACGGCTAAATCGGGTGAGCACAATATCGAAGCTAGCGTTCGCGCCAAAGTTAAACTGCCCAATAGCCGGCGCAGGTTAAAGCTGACTTTTGATAGTGACCCGGATGACTTCGACCGGCTTGCCGATCGTAATCGGGATCAGACGCCAGGCTTTAATTCACCCAAGACCCTGACGGAGAGCGCCATTGCGGGCATCAGTCTGGAGCAGTATCTGAGCGAGAATTGGGATCGTAGTTACAGTATGGGTGTTCGCCTGCAGTTGCCTATTAACACCTATGTACGGGCCAAGTGGACCCATACGGGGTCGCTGGGTGAGCATTGGAAGACCCGTTTTAAACAGGGTTTTTCTTATTTCCATACAGATCGGTGGAAGAGTGAGACAGGCCAAACGTTTTACCGGCCGCTCAATGATAGTCTGCTGTTTCAGTCCAGCAGTGGTGCTCAGTATCTGGATAGAGACGATAACTGGGAGCTGTACCAGAACCTGTCATTGCATCAGCGGATCAGTGCCGACAGCGCGTTTGAGCATCAGCTGGGGGTCTCTGGCGACAGTCGTCCAGCACTTAAAACCAGTGGTTATTGGCTGCGCACCGAGTTTCGGCACCGTTTGTATAAGAATTGGCTGTTCGTGAAGCTCGTCCCCGAGCTTTATTATGCTCGCGACGATCACTTTCAGTCGTCACCCTCGTTGTTGTTTGAGCTTGAGATCTATTTTGGAAAGGCCCCTGATTAATGCCGGGGAGACTACGCATAGCGGCTCGCTATTGCCTTTATCTCAGTGATGATTGCATGCAGGCCATTAGTGCGTGAAGCACTCAGGTGCTGTTCCAGCGCTAGTCGCTGGAACAGGGGGTGAAGATCCTGATCTAGAACCTGCTGCGCGGTTTTGCCGCTGAACCGTTCCAGTAGCAGAATGCCGATGCCCTTGATGATGCGGGTGTCACTGTCGAGTTGGTAGTGAAGGCAGTTGGTATCGCTGTCATAACGATAGTCTAACCAGACCTTACTTGAGCATCCGTGTAACAGGTGTTGATCCTGTCTGAGTTCAGTCAGGCAGGGCTGGGCTTGCGCGGTTTTCATCAGCAGGCTGTAGCGTGCTTGCCAGTGATCGAGTTGCAGTAGTTGTTGAGTTAACGGTTTTGTTAGCGGTTTTGTTAGGTGTTGTCCTGCTGATTCCAGGGGTGGTTTGGCCTGTGTTGTGCCCTGACGGCTGTTTCCGGCTGCGGGTTGTTGCGCTGGAGATTGTTGCGCTGGAGATTGTTGCGCTGCGAGCCTGTGCTGTTGCAGCAGCTCGCTCAGCGTATCGGCTAAACGGTCTATCTCATCTAGCCGATTGTAGAGTCCAAAAGAAGCCCGGACCGTGCCTTCCAGTCCCAAATGCTGGTGCAGAGGCATGGTGCAATGATGGCCGGTGCGCAGGGCGATGCCGTGCTGATCGAGCAGCGTGCCCAGGTCGAAGTTGTGGATGTGCTCAACAACAAAGGGTAACAAGCCGACCCGGTGTTGTGGTCGGCCGATAATGTGTAAGCCTGGCAGCGCGCTTAGCCGCTGGACCGCGTGTTGTAACAGTGCCTGTTCGTGCGCTTGACGCTGGCTGAGATCAAAACTCTGCAGATATTCGATCGCGGCTGCGATGCCGATAGCCCCAGCGATGTTGGGGGTGCCTGCTTCGAAGCGAAAGGGTGGCGGCTGGAAGGTGGTTGTTTCAAAGCTGACCCGTTCGATCATCTCGCCACCCGCTTGCCAGGGGGGCATCGCCTGCAGTAGCGTCTGCTTGCCGTAGAGCACTCCGATTCCGGTGGGGCCGTAGAGTTTGTGACCGGAAAATAGATAGAAATCGCAGTCGAGTGCCTGTACATCCACCCTGAAATGGCTGACCGCCTGGGCACCATCAATCAACACTTTGGCGCCGACAGCGTGAGCCTGTTGGATCATCGTGGCGATCGGGTTAACAGTGCCCAAGGCGTTGGAGACATGGCATAGCGCAACCAGTTTGGTGCGCGAACTCAGCAGCGCTGAGTACGCAGCTTGGTCCAGATCGCCCTCGTCTGTCAGCGGTACCACTCTGAGTGTTGCGCCGCTGCGCTGGGTGAGCAGTTGCCAGGGAACGATATTGGCATGGTGTTCCAGGGTGCTGATGATGATCTCATCCCCCGCACCGATTGCCAGCTGGCCGAAGCTGTAGGCGACCAGATTGATCCCTTCGGTGGTACCACGGGTCCAGATGATCTCATCGGCGTGGGCGGCATTGAGAAATTGTTGCACCGTTTGCCGCGCCCCTTCAAAGGCATCGGTGGCAATACGACTGAGACGATGGGCGGCGCGGTGAACGTTGGCATTGTTATGGCGGTAATAGGTGTCCATCGCCTCGAGGACGCAGCGGGGCTTTTGGGTGGTTGCGGCGTTATCGAGATAGCAATCAGGAGAGGCGGAGATTAGAGGGAAGTCGGACCGCAGTCGTTCGAGTTCGAACGGCTGCGTGAGGGTAGATTTATTCATTCCGGGGTCAGGCGTCGCTAGCCATCGCCTGCATCGCGTCCTGTGCCCAGGTCAAACTGTGGCGGTAAGCACTCTCGTAGATGTTTTCGTTGATGTCGAAATCACCTAAGCGCTCCCAGTCGCCATTCTCATAGGCCAGTACGGCCTCCAAGACCAGGCCCATTGTGCCCTCATGTTTGCCGATGGCCGCTTTGATCTCATCGTTAAGAGGGAGCTGTTCCAGCACCGAATCCATCTCCATATCCAGCAAGGCGTTGATCTTAGACATCATCCCCACCATGAAAAAGTTGCTGGTATTTGGGTAGTTCATCGATTCTGCCAGCAGTTCGCACATCCGTCCGCGCGCCAGTAGTGCGCGGGATAACTCAGCGGGCTTGTTGTTGTCGCTGCTCAGTGAAATAAGCGTGGCCCATTTTCTAACCTGGTCCATGCCGAGCATAACCACGGCCTGATTGAGGGATTCAACTTTGCGCACCAGTGCATAGGCGGAGGAGTTGACGATGCGCAGCAGCTTGAAGGTCAGAACCGGATCCTTAATGATCAGTCGTTCGACCTCAGACGCGGTCGTCCCGGGGCGTTGTAACTCCTGCACTACCTGCATCAGAGCCAGGGTGTTCGAGGTGACTTTTTTACCTTTGACTATCTGAGGTTTGCTCAGGAAATGGCCTTGGAACAGTTTGAAGCCCAGATCGACACACTCGTACAGATGCTCCAGGGTTTCAATTTTTTGCGCCAGCAGTGTTACCCGGTAGGGGGCTAGTTTTTGAATGTGCTGCTTGAGTTCCTGTTCGGAGAGTTGTTGCACATTGATTTTGACGATGTTGACCAGCTGCAGCAGAGGGATGTATTTATCGTCGTAAAAAAAATCATCTAAGGCAATCTTAAAGCCGTCCTCTTTAAGTTTTTTGACCGCATCGATAAGCTCCTTATCGATAGCACTATCTTCGAGCACTTCGATCACAATCTGCTTGCGCAGCAGCTGGGGCACACTCTGTTTGATCAGCATCTTGCGGGTCAGATTAACAAATGCAGGTACCCGTTTAGAGCCGCCTTCGTCGTTGATGCTGGTATAGGCATTAAGCAGCATCTCGCTGGAGGTTTTATCGCCATCCAGGAAATCGGCATCGCTGTCATTGTCACTGCGGTACAGCAGCTCGTATGCGATGACCTTGAGTTGGCGGTCAAAGATGGGCTGGCGCGCCATCAATATCTGATTATTGGCTTCGTTATTGATCATCTGTCTGTACGTCACTCAAATCCATTTTTCGCCATTCTAGCCCAATGATCGGCGTGCGCCTATGGCGTCGGCGGATCATTCTTAAAGAAGACTATTAAGTCAGACAGGTCGGCCCCAGCTACGCTATACTTCGCGCCCCCCAAATGATAACCAGGAGTTGGCTGCTAATGACCATTCAATGGTTTCCCGGCCACATGCACAAGGCGCGCAAAGAGATTGCCAAGGTGATCTCTGAGATAGACGTGGTGATCGAGGTGCTCGACGCACGTCTGCCGCACTCCAGTGAAAACCCGCTGGTGGATGAACTGCGCGGGCAGAAGCCGCTGATCAAGGTGCTTAACAAGAGTGATCTTGCCGATCCGGGTCGGACTCGTAAATGGCTTAAATTCTTGAATACCGATACTACCCACGCGATGGCGCTGAGGATGGATCAGAAGTCAGAGCTGCAGCAGTTGATCGCCCTGTGCAAAAACACAGCACCGGGCCGGGTCACGGCGGAACGGCCGGTTCGGGTGATGATCATGGGGATCCCCAATGTGGGTAAATCGTCACTGATTAACGCACTGATGGGGCGTAAAATAGCCAAGGTCGGTAATGAGCCAGCGGTGACTAAAAACCAGCAGCGCTTCGTGACCAATAATGGATTGGCGGTATTCGATACCCCCGGTATATTATGGCCTAAAATTGTAGATGATGATTCTTCCTATCGACTCGCAGCCAGTGGTGCGATTCGTGACACCGTGGTGGAATATGAAGATATCGCGCTCTACAGTCTGGATTTTTTGATTAAGGATTACCCTGAACTGCTGCTGCAGCGGTTCAATCTGGCACAGTTGCCCGCGTCTGCTCATGAGGCGTTGGAAGAGATAGGTCGGCGTCGAGGCTGCTTAAAGAGAGGCGGCATTATCAACCGTACCCAGGCAGGTGAGGTCGTCATTGGTGATCTGCGTTCAGGGTTGATTGGTCGACTCAGCTTCGAAACGGTCGGAGAATGGGTCGAGAAAAAACGTTTGGCAGAGTTGCAGGCGGAACAGCAGCGACAGCTTGAACAGCAGCAACATCAGCAGCAGGTTGAAGCCACTGCTTCAAGATTGGCTTATAAGGGCGAATACGGCTCCAGCCATAAACAGGTTGATCCAGGCCTCGGTAGCGAGCCGGATAGTGAGGATAGTGAATAGCATGACACGTCAGAAAAAAACGCGTAGTAAAGCAGGGCGGGTGCCGCTGTCGGACATGGCAGAAGTGGAAGTTCGTCCCAATCGGACCAGTCAGAGTAAGCTTAAACCTCAGCAGCGCAGCGGCTACTTAACCAGCTTGCAGAAGGATAAGCAGCAGCAGGATCAGAATAAGCGCAAAAATCGCTTGAAATCAGATCCGGCGGAGGTCGCGGCGCGCTCGCTTGAGGTGATGGCGCAGCAGGATAAAGATGCAGGTGACGCCGAAACACCGGTCCCGAATGAAAGTGCGCCTGACGAATAGCCTGCCGGGTTGACGTAGCGCTCGTTTAAGCAAGGTCGTCTTTTTGGAATAGATCCGTTGTCCCGCCCATCCTCGCAGTTTGTTGAAAAATAACCTGCGAGGGCCGATATCGGGCCTTTACGGGATATTTCTTGGCGGTGGCGGGTGCTCAAGCGTGCTGTTGGCCTGATCGGTTTCCTGCTCTGCTCTAAGCTTTTGCCCTAAAGCCCCGGCCTAAAACCCAGCCCGCTGCAGTCGTGCAGCGGCCAGGCTCGACAAGTATGCGGCAGTTATAACGCTTATAGTTTGAAATTCCAGATAGCTTTGGGTGTTGTCTTCAATGCAAAAAATTACCGTTGATCTGCAGGTCAGTGCTGATGAATATCTGAAGTTTTACCGTGGCCAGGCCAGTGTTGTGACCTGCCGTGCGCGTGACGGTCGCCGTATTCAGTTTCCGGTTAAAATTTTAAACCCCTACCTGACCCGAGAGGGTGTCAGCGGGTCGTTTGAAATTCAGTTTGATGCCCAAGGTAAGTTCGTGGCTATAGACAGAATTTAACCCCCCAGCCTTCGATCGTTTAGATCAAATAAACACAACCCGGTTAGCATCTGTAGCGGCTTTTCGTATAATGCTTCGCTTAACTGGGAGTCCGCTATGTCATATACCTATCTGCAATCACTGTTGTTTCGTTTTCAGCCCGAAACAGCCCACTCATTATCGATGTTGGGGCTGGATCTCGGCGAGCTCTCTGGCCTGAGTCAGTTGCTGCTGAAGCGGGTCGATGCACCTGTCCATATGATGGGGTTGGAATTTCCTAATGCGGTGGGGCTGGCAGCAGGCTTGGATAAAAACGCGGAACATATCGACGCTTTGGCCGCGCTGGGGTTTGGCTTTATCGAAGTGGGTACCGTAACCCCCAGGCCGCAACCGGGTAATCCTAAGCCGCGGATGTTCCGGATTCCTGAGCATCGGGCGATCATTAACAGGATGGGTTTTAACAACAAGGGTGTTGATTACCTGCTTAGGCAGGTTGATAACAGTCGTTACCAGGGCGTTCTGGGAATCAATATCGGCAAGAACTTTGATACCCCGGTTGAGCGCGCTAACGATGACTACCTGCTGTGTCTGCGTAAGGTCTATAGCCGTGCCAGTTACGTCACGATCAATGTCTCATCGCCTAATACCCCGGGATTGCGCTCGTTGCAGTTCGGCGAATCACTGAATAGTTTGCTGGCGGTGTTGAAGCAGGAGCAGGCCAAGTTGGCTGATTACTACGGTCGCTATGTGCCGCTCGCGGTCAAAATCGCTCCGGACATGAATCAAGAAGAGATCGTCCTCGTTGGCCAGGCACTGATTAAATACAGTATGGATGCGGTTATCGCCACCAATACCACCCTGGAGCGAACCGGCATCAAGAGTTCAGCGTTAGCCGAGGAGGCAGGTGGGCTCAGTGGTGCACCGTTACGCCAGCGCTCAACCGAGGTGGTTGCCAGTTTGGCTAAGGTGCTGGAGGGTCGGTTGCCGATTATCGGGGTTGGCGGGATTTGCGATGGCGCAGGCGCGCGCGAGAAGATCGAAGCCGGCGCATCCCTAGTGCAGCTATACAGTGGTTTTATCTACCGGGGGCCACAATTGATCGGCGAGGCGGCTAGCGCGGTGGCCGGTATTCGCTAACTGGATTTTTGAGCTGCGGCAGTCGAGCGGCTTAGTTAGTTAGATGGCTGCTGTGCAGAAATGATAAGGGGCCTGATATCACAGGCCCCGTTACGCTGTACTGTTGATGTCCTGATCAGGTCAAGACAGGCGTACAATGCAGATTTGAGATTCCTTGGTAGCCGTCCCAGAAGTCAGAACGTCCTTGGCGCCAGCCGGTTATCCAAAAGTGGCGGTTATCGCCGACAGGGGTCGGGCAGACGTCTTTGGATTTGCCTGATACACCGGCTTGATAGCCGCGTGAAAAAGCTCTGGTTGTTAAATCACGTTTTTGTCTCTTCATTCAATAGCCTCGTTGCTTCTTGTATGTAGAACGTATTGACCACATGCGGGTCGTTGCGTTCTTTTTACTCGGTCTATTCATGCGTGAGAACTACAGGCAGCAAGGAGCTGTCATCAGCATGGTTGACGTGTTAGCCAACATTCAAAGTTGTATCGGATTAACGCGCATTTGTCGACATTAATTTTCAGCAAGGGCAAGTGGCTTATGTCGTTTTAACTCCTGCTCGGCTAAAAATGGCCGTATAAACAATCCGCTATAAACGCTGTGTGACAAAATGGAAGAACTTGAAAAGTTTTAATAGGTAAGATGGAGTCTGCAATTCTGGTTCAGGATGGCACACTCTGTAAAACAGAGTACTATCATCCCCTGGATACAGGCTGGAGGCTAGGTGCTTGTGATCAGCTATTTATTGATAGGGTAAGAAATTGTCTCAGCTAACTGAAAAAGAACGCTTTTTTGCAACCTGCCCGAAAGGTCTGGAACTACTGCTGGTTGATGAGCTAGAGGGGCTGGGCGCGACCGATACTAAATCAACCGTTGCCGGAGTTTACTTCCACGGCAGCTTGGAGACCGCGTATAAAGCGTGCCTCTGGTCGCGGCTGGCAAACCGTATTTTGTTACCCCTGGCAAGTTTTTCGGCTGAGTCGGCTGATGAGCTTTACACGGGCGTGCAGCAGATCGACTGGCTCGAGCATATGCGCGCTGAAGGCACCCTGTTAGTTAATTTTACCGGTACCAATCGGGCTATTAATAACACCCATTTCGGGGCCCTCAAGGTCAAGGATGCCATCGTTGATCAGATTCGTGAGCGGACCCAGCAGCGTCCTTCGGTGAGCAAAGAGTTGCCGGATCTGCGCATTAACCTGCATCTGGCGCAGGGGGATGCGCATTTAAGCCTGGATCTGTCGGGTGAAAGTTTGCATCGCCGTGGCTATCGCCAGCAGGGTGGCGCTGCGCCGTTAAAAGAGAACCTTGCCGCCGCGCTGTTGCTTCGTAGCGGTTGGCCGGAACTGGCGAGCAAACAGCGGCCGTTGATCGACCCCATGTGTGGTTCGGGCACCCTGCCGATTGAGGCTGCGCTGATGGCGGCGAATATCGCCCCGGGCTTGCTGCGTAAAGGCTTTGGTTTTGAGCGCTGGCTTAAACATGACAATGGCATGTGGCAAGGGTTGGTGTGGGAGGCGGAGCAGCTGCGTTTGGCGGCCAAAGATCGCACCGATCTGCCCGAGATTCATGGCTATGATGCCAGCCCTAAGGCGGTATCTATTGCCAAGAATAACGCAGAGCTTGCAGGTGTAGAGGCCTGGGTGCGCATCTCGCATCGCGAACTGGCCCAGCTTAAGCCCTTAACCCATAAAGTGGATCTGCAGCAGGGATTGTTGATTACCAACCCACCCTACGGCGAGCGGTTAAGCGAAGTGCCGGTCGTTCGCTATCTCTACCAAAATTTGGGTGATGCTCTGAAACAACATTTTGAGGGCTGGCGTGCAGCGGTTTTTACCGGTAATCCCGAGCTGGGTAAGGCGGTCGGTATCCACTCCTATAAGCAGTACAAGCTGTTTAACGGCGCTATTCCCAGTCAGTTGTTGATGTTTGATGTGCAGCCCGATCAGTTTCTGGCCTCCAGAAGAGATTCGCAGCCGGTCGATGGTCAGCCCGCAGCAAAACAGCCCGAGGATATGTTTTCTAACCGGCTGCGCAAAAATATGAAGCAGCTGGATAAGTGGGCGCGGAAGCAGAAGATAAGTTGTTATCGGCTGTACGATGCCGATATGCCCGAATATGCGGTCGCGATCGATCGCTATAACAATTGGCTGCATGTGCAGGAGTATGCGCCCCCTGCTTCGATTGATCCGGCCAAGGCCGATCAGCGTCTGAAACTGGTGTTGGACGTGCTTCCGGCAGTCACCGGTGTGGCGCCAGAGCGGATCGTGCTCAAGCAGCGGCGGCGTCAGGAGGGTAAGGCCCAGTATCAGCGGATGGCGCAGCAGGGGGAGTTTTTCGAAGTCGAAGAAGGATCGGCACGCTTGCTGGTCAATCTGCATGACTATCTGGACACGGGGCTGTTTCTTGATCATCGTCCCATTCGTAAGTGGATCTTTGACAATAGCCGCGGTAAGCGCTTTTTGAATCTGTTCAGCTATACCTCGGTAGCGACGGTGCAGGCGGGGCTCGGCGGGGCGTCATCGACCACCAGTGTCGATATGTCGGCGACCTATCTGGAGTGGGCGCGGAAGAATTTTGCCCTCAATGGGATGAGTGAAAAAATCAACCTGACCCTGCAGGAAGACTGTATTGCCTGGTTGAAAGAGGCATCGCTGAAGCAGGCGCTTAAGTACGATCTGATCTTTATGGATCCGCCCAGCTTCTCCAACTCCAAGCGGATGCGCGACCTGTTCGATGTGCAGCAGGATCATGTCGGTCTGATCGAGCAGGCGATGAGGTTGCTGGATGAGGGCGGGGTACTGATCTTCTCCAATAACCTGCGCAAGTTTAAGATGGATCTGGATGCGTTAGCCGCGTACAAGGTTGAGGATATTACCGCCAAGAGTCTTGATAAGGATTTTGAACGGAATCAGAAGATCCATAATTGCTGGAAAATAACTAAAGCTTGAGAGGCGTTGGCACCGGCCTTCAGTGGTGGCTGAGGCCGGTTCATCTGGAGTCTCAAGTCAGCCGTCTTGGCGTGGAGCTAGGTTGGTATGCAGCAGGTCGAGTAAATTGCGTACCAGTGGATGCGGTTCAGTCCGCTGCGTTTTAGCTGCAGGCAGTTGCTCAGGGGTGCTTTTGGGTGCTGGCGCTGCCTCCCGGGCTTTGCGCTGCTGCTGGCGCTGTTGTCTGCGGTCATCTGCCGCATTCGATCGCTCTACCATGCTTCGATACTGTTCGGTCGAGAGCGCAGAGCTGATGCTTGTGATTGAGTGCAGCGGCTTGACCGGGGTGCTTTTTCCTTTAGGTGTGCTACACATACGTTATCCTCAACGTCGTTAGCTCATCTGTTGAGAGCCTCTACATAGATTGAGTCGCGGCCCGACGGATTGTTACGGCAGGTGTCTATTGAGGCGGAGCCGAGTACGCAGTCTGGATTGGCGAGGTACGCTCTGTTAGTGCTGCTGAGTCTTGCGATGTAAAAAACATGGAGCCTGTCCCCTGTAACTACAGCTGACGTTATTTGTTGCCCGGAGAACCCCTATGATTGATTTGTATTACTGGACGACCCCGAACGGTCACAAGATCACCCTGATGTTAGAAGAGACCGGTCTTGACTATAATGTTATCCCGGTAAACATCGGTACGGGGGCTCAATTTGAGCCCGATTTTCTGAAAATTGCGCCGAACAATCGTATTCCTGCCATTGTCGATCAGTCCCCTGCGGAGGGTGGCGCACCGCTATCGCTGTTTGAATCGGGTGCGATTTTGCAATATTTGGCTGAGAAAACCGGCCGTTATGGCGGCTCTAGCATCCGTGAGCGGTGGGATGTGACGCAATGGCTTATGTGGCAAATGGGTGGTCTGGGCCCGATGTGCGGGCAGAACCATCACTTTGTGACCTATGCGCCAGAGCGCATTCCCTATGCGATGGAGCGCTATATTAACGAATCGGCACGCCTGTATGCGGTCATGAACAAATGCTTGCAGGAGCGTGAGTTTTTGGCGGGGGAGTATTCCATTGCGGATATGGCCTGCTACCCTTGGATTGTTCCTTATGAGCGCCAGCAGCAGGATATCAATGATTTCCCTCATCTTAAACGCTGGTTTGAAACCATTAAAAATCGTCCGGCGACTGTGGCCGCCTACGCCCTGGCGGATTCAATTAATGATCAGCCTGGCATTAATGATGAACAGGCCAGGCGCATTCTGTTTAATCAAAGTGCTCGCACGATCAAGTAAGCTCGCTAAATAAGCCCGCCCAATAAGCCAACAAATCTCCCTTGGCCAACGACAAGAGCGAATACACATGAAACTACTCGGCTCCACCACCTCCCCTTATGTCCGTCGTCTGCGGCTATGGCTGGGGGGGATAGACTATGACTTCGTGGCCTTGAATATATTTGAGGGTGAGGGACGCGAAACGCTGAAGCGTAACAACCCGGCCCAGAAAGTCCCCCTGCTGCTCGATGGGGAGCAGGCGGTATACGATTCCCGGGTCATCTTCCGCTACCTGAGCCAGAAGTTCGATCGACCCCCGCTCTCCTGGGATCAAGAAAACACCCTGACCGTCATCGATGCGGCCAACGATACGTTCGTGTCTCTGTTGCTGCTGGCACGCAGCGGCGTGGCGACCGATCAGCAGGGGCTATTTTTCAAGCTGCAGTATGAGCGAATTGAGCGAACGATGAGCCTTCTGGAGCAGCAGGTCGGCGCGGATCATTTTGAGCAGTGGGATTATCCGGCGATCTGCCTGTTCTGTTTGCTTGACTGGGTGCTGTTTCGCGAGCTGTTCGATTTCAGTGCCTGTCCTAATCTTGAGCGCTTTCGTAATCTGCATCTGAATCAGGATCGAGTGGCGGAGACCGATCCCCGTAACGGTTAGCTCTTAGCCGTTGCTGCGCAAAAAATGACAAAATCGCCGGGAGCCCCGCGCTCACAAAGCTCAGCTGAGAACACCGTGGGAGCCTGCCTGCAGGCGATTCCTTTGCCGTTGCTGCGCAAAAAATGACAAAATCGCCGGGAGCCCGGCTCCCACAAGGCCCAATAGAGAGTGCCGTGGGAGCCTGCCCGCAGGCGATCTCTTAGTCGTTGCTTCAGGCAGCCTGCTGTGGAGTGTTGGCGCGGCACAGCAGATCGCTGAGCCGGAATTTAAGGCGTCCGTACCAACGCAGGGTGCCTCGATCATCCTGTAGCTGTACCGAGTTGCCCTGGAAGCTGAGGATGCGGTAGCTCTGACCTTCGGTCAGTTGGTCTTCAAAGCCGCTGTTATCGATACATGTGATCTGCATAAGGTGTCCTCTTTTATTGATGGGGGTGTTGCGCAGGGTTCCGGTTCTATTCGTGGCGACGAGACTCGGTGGCTTCTAGTCACAACGCCATAAATTGAATCGGTGCCCTGCCGTTATTCCACGATGCCGTTCAGTTTCAGGTCTTGCCACTGCGCATCGGGGAGGTTAAGCAGCTGTTGTAGTTGCTGGCTGTGTTGTCCCAACGTCGGTGAGCTGCTTGGGTACTGCACCGGGGTGTCGGAAAATCTGATCGGATTGGCGATCGAGGGCACCGCACCCGCATCGGGGTGATCCAGCGCCACCTGCATCTGCCGGTGCTGCACCTGAGGATCGTTAAATACCTGATCCAGGGTGTTGATCGGACCGCAGGGCACGCCACATTCGGCCATATTTTCCAGCCACCAGGCGCTGCTGTGCTTGCTCATCAGCAGCTCGATGATCGGGGTCAGGTCGTTGCGGTTCTGTACCCGGG
>JBALTG010000077.1:0-21225 GCA_036964625.1 Motiliproteus sp. | reverse complement strand
CCCTGAGAGCCATGGGCCGTTGTCTGTTCCCGACAACAACGGCATACCTGCGTCCATGCAGGCAATGGCGGTAGGGGTGATGGCCTAGTACTCATTAGCTGTTGCAGGCGCACTGTGAGCATTTAACGACGCCTGTCGCTGATTGAAGACCACCTCAGTTTCAGGATAACGCCCCACTACCCTTTCAACCCGACATAGTCAGCCGCCTGAGGGGGGTTCTGTCGGAATGAATTCCGGCCCATGCATGAATGGCGGGTTTTGTGGGTCGGGTTTCAACCCGACGCATGCCGCACCGCTGTCGGAAACAATCCCAATACCCGCATGCATATCGGATTTTGTGGGTGGGTGTTTTCAACCCGACATGGCAAATGAGGATTGGATTTTCTGATTAGCCACAAAGCCCAGGTCGGCCATGATGCCCGTCAATCTATTCTCGTGAGTACGTATGCGCATCGCTTGCTGCTGTAATAGCTGAAAGTCATGGGTAATCAGGAATAGGTATGGAACCTATTTGTCCATCAGGTTGATAGCTACGACCTAGCAATAAAAAAGGCGCTGCCCTCGCGGGTAGCGCCTTTTTTATGTACAGGATGTACGGTATGCCCCGAGAGCCATGGATGGCGGTAGGGGCGATACGCTGCGCTGCTAGTGCAGGAGTTTTAGCATCTGCTTGAAGAGCTTGGCGTTACCCGCTACCAGGGCGCCGCTGTTGAGCATGTCGTTGCTGCCATTGAGGTCGCCGATTAGAGCGCCTGCTTCCTGGAGTAGCAGCAGGCCGGCTTCCAGTTCCCAGCTATCGGCACCCTGAATCCAGCACGCATCGGTACGTCCTGCGGCCAGATAGGCCAGCGTCAGTGCGGCCGAGCCTACCTGGTGGAGCCGGGCTCCCTGCAGGTAGAGTTGCCGGGTGCCGCTCAGATGTTGGTCCAGTCCGGCTTCGCTGTGGAGGTTGAAGTGGTTGCCGATCAGGGCATTGGGTAGCGTGGTGAGGTCGCTGACGCGAATTCGCTTGCCATTAACCTGGGCGCCGCGACCGCGGCTGGCGGTGAACTCTTCACCGGTGATCGGATTAAGAACCACGGCATGCTCGATGCGGCCCTGCTGTTTGCAGACCAGGGACAGGGCGAATGTTGGCAGGGCACTGGTAAAGTGGCTCAGGCCGTCAATCGGATTGACGAACCATTCAAAGTCACTTTTGTCCTGAGAGCCCATAGATCCACTCTGCAGGCCTGTAATGCGGTGCCCGGGGTTGGCTTTAAGGAGGTGGTAGGCGATGGTTCTTTCAGCCGCAGTTGCGGTATCGAGGATAAAGGCGCCGACATCTTCCTTTTCTGACTTGATAATATCGAGCCGTTCAACGGCGCGGGCGACTTGTTCGCCTGCGATTCGGGCGGCTCGAAGGGCGATATTTAGTGTGGGTTGCATGATTAGCGCTATTCTTTACGGCTGAAACGGTTGCGGATTGTAGCAAAAAAAGGCCGCGCTCGCCTAAGTGTTTTGGTGTTTTGTGGGTAACGGCTTGCGCTTTGTGCTTCTCGGTCAGCCTCCTTGGTTTAACAGCGGCGCATAACTCACTGTAAGCCTGGGTTATCTGGTAGAATCTGCTGTTTTGAATTTTTCGGAGATGGTCTGAATGCTCTCCTCGCTTCGTGTTGTACTGGTTAACACTACTCACCCCGGTAATATCGGGGGGGTAGCGCGTGCTATGAAAAATATGGGTGTTGGTCAATTGGTGTTGGTGCAGCCCAGAGAGTTCCCTGGTGATGCGGCGTTTGCGCGTGCGGCAGGGGCTACGGATATTCTTGATCAGGCTCGGGTGGTTGAAACCCTGGATCAGGCAGTGGCGGGTTGTCAGTTGGTCGTGGGTGCCAGTGCCCGCGGCCGACATATCCCCTGGCCTGTTGTCGACCCGCGGCAGTTGGCTGAACAGGTAGCGGCAGTGTTTGCTAATGTGGTGGCTGAGGTGACGGTTGAGCGGCCGCAGGTGGCGCTGGTGTTTGGTCGCGAAGATCGCGGCCTGACCAATGAGGAGTTGCATCGTTGTCATCGGCATGTCCATATACCTTCTGATCCCGCGTTTAGCTCGCTGAATCTGGCGGCTGCGGTGCAGGTAATCTGCTACGAGTTGCGGATGGCCAGTTTGGCCGGAGAAAAAGCGATTGAAAACCCACAGGGAGACCCTGAGCCGCATTGGGGCACCGACTGGGATATCGATTCGGCAAGTGCCGATGAAATGGAGCGGCTGTTTGTTCATATGGCGCAGGTGATGACCGATATTGAGTTTTTAAACCCGGACAATCCGCGTCAGTTGATGACGCGGCTGCGCAGGCTGTACATGCGCAGCCATCTGGACCAGGTTGAGGTGAGTATCTTACGCGGTATTTTAACGGCAACAGAAAAAGCTTTAAAAAAACAGGAAGGTAATCATGTTTAAGCAGTTGCGAGAAGATATTCAGTCTGTGTTTGAGCGTGATCCCGCCGCTCGCAATTGGTTTGAAGTGCTGACCAACTACCCGGGCTTGCATGCATTGCTGTTTCACCGTCTCTGTCATGGGTTGTGGAAAAGGGGGTTTAAATGGTTGGCACGGACTATTTCTACCCTGGCGCGTTGGTTGACCGGGGTTGAAATTCATCCCGGCGCACGTATTGGGCGGCGCTTTTTTATTGATCATGGCATGGGGGTGGTCATCGGTGAGACCGCCGAGATCGGTAATGGCGTCACCCTTTATCACGGTGTGACGCTGGGGGGGATTACCTGGAATAAAGGAAAGCGTCACCCAACGCTTGAAGATGATGTTGTGGTCGGCGCTGGCGCTAAGATTCTCGGTCCCTTCGTGGTCGGCAAGGGGGCTCGGATTGGTTCCAATGCTGTCGTCACCAAGACGGTGCCGCCTGGCGCGACGGTGGTGGGTATTCCCGGCAGGATCGTGCGTTGCAGCCAGGCGGAGGGTGCCGATTGTCTGGATCAGGTGCAGCAGCGGCAGAAGATGGCGAATAAGATCGGTTTCGATGCCTACGGGGTGACCAGCGAGCTGTCTGATCCGGTGGCGCACGCGATCCAGGCGCTGCTGGATCATCTGCAGGCGGTGGATAATCGAATAGAAATCATGAGCGAGGCGATGCGCCGGATGGGTGCCGATTGTCCTGAGCAGCGTTTGCCGGAGCTTAAGCCGGAAGATTTTGCAGAGGTGGGTGAAGAGCGTCCACTGCCTGGTGATGCTGAACGGACATCTTGATATTGGGCTACGATCGGCTGGGAGTCTGTTGGACTTAGGGTTGCTGTATAGGTTGATAAGTGGGGTGGCATCTGGGTATTGTGGCTGGGGCGAATTAATCTTCGGATCGGGCCGGCTAATAATTGACTAAAATAGTCGGTTAATGGATAATGCCACACAGCAGCAATCATTACGGGAATCAAACCGATGCGATTAACGACCAAAGGGCGCTACGCCGTCACGGCCATGTTGGATCTTGCTTTGCACGAAGGTCGGGGACCAATCAGCCTGGCTGATATTTCATCCCGGCAGCGTATTTCGCTGTCTTACCTCGAGCAGCTTTTTGCCAAGCTACGCCGCAATGGGTTGGTTAAGAGTGTGCGTGGGCCGGGCGGCGGTTATCAGCTGAGCCGTGACAAAGCGCAAATTTTTGTCGTGCAGGTGATCGATGCCGTCAATGAATCGGTCGATGCTACAGGCTGCAACAGTAAAGGTGATTGCCATGAAGGTGATGCCTGTCTGACTCATCATCTATGGTGCGATCTCAGCGAGCAGATCCATAGTTTCCTGAGCGGAATTAGCCTGGAAGATCTGGTTGCGCGTAAAGATGTGCAGGCGGTGTCGCAACGGCTTGATCAGCAGCATTTGAAGACGATTGACTTTCAAAAAATTGAAGCCACCGCGTAGTAACGGTTGGTGATGTCCTACGGAGAATAGAATGAAGCTGCCAATCTATCTGGATTATTCTGCAACCACGCCTATGGACCCGCGAGCGGCCGAAAAAATGGTCCAGTGCCTGACTCTTGACGGAAATTTCGGTAATCCTGCGTCACGTTCGCATCTGTTTGGTTGGAAGTCGGAAGAGGCGGTTGAGATCGCCCGGCGTCAGGTTGCTGATCTGGTGAATTGCGATCCGCGAGAGATTGTCTGGACCTCCGGGGCTACCGAGTCCGATAATCTTGCGATCAAAGGCGTTGCGCACTTCTATAGCAAGAAGGGCAAACATATTATCACATCCAAGATCGAGCATAAGGCGGTCCTGGATACCTGTCGTCAACTTGAGCGCGAAGGGTTTGAGGTGACCTATCTGGATCCTTTACCCAGCGGTATTACGTCCCCTGAATCGGTTCGCGATGCGATGCGTGAAGACACTATTCTTGTATCGATCATGCATGTTAATAATGAGATCGGGGTGATCAACGACATCCAAGCGATCGGTGCGATTACGCGTGAGCGTAAAGTGCTGTTCCATGTCGATGCGGCCCAAAGTGCGGGCAAGATTAATATCGATCTGGAGCATCTCAACGTCGATCTGATGTCATTTTCGGCGCACAAGGTTTACGGTCCGAAAGGGGTCGGTGCACTCTATGTCTGCCGTAAGCCGCGCGTTCGGCTCGAGGCGCAGATGCATGGCGGTGGTCACGAGCGGGGCATGCGTTCCGGCACCCTGGCTACGCATCAATGTGTCGGCATGGGTGAGGCGTTTGCGATTGCTAAAGCGGAAATGCACGAAGAGAATCGTCGTCTGCTGACACTACGGCAGCGGCTCTGGGACGGTGTCAGCGATCTGGAGCAGGTGTTCTGTAACGGCGATCCTGATCTGCGGGTTGCCGGCAACATTAATATCAGCTTTAACTTTGTCGAAGGCGAGTCGCTGTTGATGGCGCTAAAAGATCTGGCCGTATCCTCGGGCTCGGCCTGTACCTCGGCCAGCCTTGAGCCCTCGTATGTATTGCGTGCGCTGGGGATGAACGATGAGATGGCGCACAGCTCGATTCGGTTTGCGATAGGCCGTTTCACCACGGAAGAAGATATTGACTTTGCAATCGAAAAAGTTCGTACCGCAGTGACCAAGCTGCGTGAGCTGTCGCCGTTGTGGGATATGTATAAAGACGGTGTTGACCTGGAAAAAGTAGAGTGGGTTAACCACTAAACGACCGCTCTAAGATGCGTTAACGAGGTGAAAAAATCATGGCTTATAGTGAAGAAGTACTAGACCACTACGAAAATCCCCGCAATGTCGGCAAGATGGATGATCAGGATTCCCATGTTGGCACGGGAATGGTGGGTGCTCCTGCCTGTGGTGATGTGATGCGCTTGCAGATCAAAGTCAGTGATGCAGGTATCATTGAGGATGCCAAGTTTAAGACTTACGGCTGTGGATCGGCGATCGCGTCGAGTTCGCTGGTAACGGAATGGGTCAAGGGGATGACGCTGGATCAGGCTGCGGCGCTGAAAAACACCGAAATCTCGCAGCAGCTGGCGTTGCCGCCGGTTAAGATTCATTGCTCGGTGCTGGCTGAAGATGCCATCAAGGCCGCCATAGCAGATTATCGCACTAAAAATTCGTAATTTTACAACGTTGCTGCCGGTTCACTGACCGGCCGAAGCTAGATAAGGGAGTTCTATGGCCATCACCATGACCCAGGCGGCGCATACCCACGTCAGTAAGTTCCTGGTTAATCGAGGTACCGGTACGGGTGTCCGGGTAGCGGTGCGCACCACGGGTTGTTCGGGCATGGGGTACGTGCTGGAGTTTTCCGATACTGTCGATGCCGAAGATAAGGTATTCGATATCGACGGAGTGAAGGTGATCGTTGATCCCAAGAGTTTGGTCTATCTCGATGGTACTGAGCTTGATTTTGTTAAAGAGGGGCTCAACGAAGGGTTTAAATTTAACAACCCGAATGCCCGTAGCGAATGTGGCTGTGGTGAGAGCTTCAGCGTTTAGGACGTAGTCCTATCGGATTTACAGGAATAAGTAGCAGTACAAGCGCAGGAACTGGTCGTCTGATCATAGCTAAGACTATCGGGCCTGCGTTTTTTTCTTGTCACGGCCCAATGGACTATCGATCCTTTTCATGACTATCGAAAAAAACTTTTTTGTTCTGTTTGGTCTTCCGCAAATGTACCAGGTTGATATCGCTCAGCTCTCTGCGCGTTACCTGAGTCTACAGAAGGCCTTGCATCCCGACCGGTATGCGCATCAGGGTGAACGCGAGCAGCTGCGCGCTGTTCAGGCTGTCGCGCATCTTAATGATGCCCTGGCGACGCTCAAGTCACCGCTTAAGCGTGCCGGCTATCTGTTGCAGCTTAAGGGTATCGATACCGACGCCAGCTCGACGACCCTTTCGGATACGGCTTTTTTGTTGCAGCAGATGCAGTTGCGGGAGCAGTTGGATGAGGCTCAAACGGCGGCGGATCCCTGGCGCGCGCTGGAGCAGTTGCTGGCTGATACGGAGTCGCAGGCGCAGCAATTAAGCAATCGCCTCGAATCCCATCTTGCCAGTGATGATCCTGACGTGCTGGCGCAGGCGCTAGAGATGCTTCGCAAGCTGCAATTTTTCGATAAACTGCGGCATCAAATTGAATTAGTAGAAGATCAACTGGCGGACCTTTAATGCTACTGCAGATCTCAGAACCGGGGCAGAGTGCCAAGCCTCATGAGCATAAATTGGCGGTTGGTATCGACCTGGGTACAACCAATTCTTTGGTAGCGACGGTTCGCAGCGGACAGGCAGATACCCTTGCCGATGCGCAGGGGTGCCATCTGCTCCCCTCTGTGGTGCGTTATCGTAATGATGCGGAGCCGCTGGTAGGGGCTGGTGCGCGTGCTCAGGCTGCGGATGATCCTTTTAATACCATCGTTTCGGTTAAGCGGTTGATGGGACGAGGGATCGATGATTTAAGCCGGTTAGGCGATCAACTGGCGTATCGGTTCGTGCCGGACGAGGGTGGTATGCCTTATCTTAAGACCGTGGCGGGAGACAAAAGCCCGGTGCAGGTCTCGGCTGATATTCTTCGGGTGCTGGCGGTGCGCGGGCGAGAGGCGTTAGGCGATGAGCTGGTGGGTGCGGTGATTACCGTGCCCGCCTATTTTGACGAAGCGCAGCGCCAGGCGACTAAAGATGCGGCCCAGCTAGCCGGGATTAATGTGTTACGGCTGTTAAACGAACCGACCGCGGCAGCGGTCGCTTATGGCCTGGATCACGCCGCCGAAGGGACCTTTGCGGTCTATGATCTTGGCGGTGGAACCTTTGATATCTCTGTTCTGCGGCTTAATCGCGGGGTTTTTGAAGTGCTTTCCACCGGCGGTGACAGTGCCTTGGGTGGTGATGACTTTGATCATGCGATCGCGGAGTGGGTGTTGCAGCAGATGGGCCACACCGAGCTTGCTCAGCATGAGCAGCGCCGCTTGCTGGATGCGGCGCGCGCAGCCAAAGAGGTGCTGACCCGTCAGGATCAGGCCGAGCTGTCGATCCGTCTCTCGGATCAGGCGTGGCAGGGCGTGCTGACGCGAGATCAGTTCGATCAGCTGATCACGCCAAAAATTAAGCAGACCTTGCGGGCCTGTCGCCGGGCGTTGAAAGATGCCGGTGTCAGCACCGATGAGGTTGCCGATGTGGTGATGGTGGGCGGTTCAACCCGGGTACCGCAGGTGCGGGCTCAGGTCGAAGCGTTTTTTGGCAGCAAATTGCACGCGGAGATCGATCCTGACCGCGTAGTTGCGATCGGTGCGGCGATCCAGGCTGACGTGCTGGCGGGGAACAAGCCCGATGCCGAGATGTTGTTGCTGGATGTGATTCCGCTGTCGCTTGGGTTGGAGACGATGGGTGGGTTGGTCGAGAAAGTGATTGATCGGAATACGCCTATTCCGGTGGCACGGGCGCAGGAGTTTACCACCTACCAGGATGGGCAGACGGCGATGGTGATTCACGTGCTCCAGGGTGAGCGAGAGCTGGTCGATGACTGTCGCTCCCTGGCCCGGTTTGAGCTGCAGGGGATTCCGCCGATGGCTGCCGGTAATGCCAAGGTGCGGGTGACCTTCCAGGTCGATGCGGATGGCTTGTTGAGTGTCGCCGCGCGCGAGCTGGGCAGCGGTGTTGAGACCGCGGTTGAGGTGAAACCTTCCTACGGCCTCGCGGATGGCGAGATCGCCCGGATGATTAAAGAGTCGTTTAGTTTCGCCCAGGAGGACCTGGAATCCCGTGCGCTGCGTGAGCAACAGGTGGATGCAGACCGGCTGGTCGAATCGCTGCAGAGTGCTCTGGCTGCTGATGGCGAGCGATTGCTCAGTGCCGCAGACCGGGCGATACTGCTGCAGGGTATCGAGCAGTTGCAGCGCGTGCGCCAGGGTCATGATCCTGCCGTTATCGAGCAGGGGGTCAAGGTGTTGAGTCAGGCCAGTGATGAGTTCGCCTCGAGGCGGATGGATGACGGTATTCGCCGAGCGCTGTCGGGGCATTCGATTAATGAAATTTGATAAGGGTTGGCGTGGCGATCAGTCACCTCACGCGGGTGTGATCACCCCATTGCAAGCAAAGGAACCAAGATGCCACAGTTGATCTTTCTGCCTCATCATGAACTTTGTCCGGACGGTAAGGTGGTTACTGTCGAGTCTGGCGTCAGTGTCTGTGATGCAGCGCTGGCGGAAGGGATTGAGATCGAGCATGCCTGTGAGAAATCCTGTGCCTGCACCACCTGTCATGTCATTATTCGCGAAGGTGGTGAGTCGTTGGCCGAGGCCGATGAGCTCGAGGATGATATGCTGGACAAGGCCTGGGGGTTGGAGCCGGATTCACGTCTGAGCTGTCAGGCCCTGGTGGGTGATCTGGATCTGGTTATCGAAATCCCCAAGTACACCCTTAACCAGGTGTCCGAAGGGCACTAGTGTTTATGACTCAATCAGGACAAAATGATGGCGCTTAAGTGGATTGATACGCTTGATATTGCGATCGAACTGATCGAAAAGCATCCCGATGTAGACCCGACGACCCTGCGTTTTACCGAGTTGATGGAGTGGGTTCTGGCGCTGGAGCCGTTCGATGATGATCCTAAGCATTGCGGCGAGAAAATTCTTGAAGCGATTCAGTCCGCCTGGATCGCCGAGATGGATTAGCTCCTAGTTTGGTGCTCACATCAGTGGGTTACTGAGCCTGCGACAAATTTCTAAGCATTAAGCCTTGAACACCGGTTGTTCAGGGCTTTTTGGCGTTATATAATCCGCCCTTTTTTCCAGCCGTATTTGGAGGTTAATTTTATGTTACGAGTTTCTCAGGAAGCGCTGACCTTCGACGATGTGTTGCTGGTGCCCGGGTATTCCGAGGTACTGCCTAAGGATGTGAGTCTCAAGACGCGTCTGACCAAGGGTATCGAGCTGAATCTTCCGCTGGCCTCTGCCGCCATGGATACCGTGACCGAATCACGCCTGGCCATCGCGATGGCGCAGGAGGGTGGTATCGGCATCATTCATAAGAACATGACCATCGCCAAGCAGGCCGCAGAAGTGCTTAAGGTTAAGCGCTATGAAAGCGGCGTGGTTAAAGACCCGATTACCTGTTCGCCCGATCTGACCGTAGGCGAGTTACACCGGCTTGCCGCGCTGCATGGCTTCTCCGGCTTTCCGGTGGTAAAGGGTCAGGATCTGGTGGGTATCGTTACCAGTCGGGATATGCGTTTTGAGCAGCATCTGGACGCGACCGTCGCCTCCATCATGACCCCTAAAGAGCGGCTGGTTACCGTCGTCGAGGGGGTTGATTCAGACAAGGTAAGAAATCTGCTGCGCAAGCATCGAATCGAGAAGATCCTGGTCGTTGATGACGCTTTTAAGCTTAAAGGGATGATGACCGTCAAGGATATGAATAAGGCTAAGGCCTACCCCAATGCCACCAAAGACAGCGAAGGCAGCCTGATCGTCGGCGCGGCGGTGGGGACCGGTGCCGAAACGGAAGAGCGGATAGCGGCGCTGGCCAAAGCCGGGGTCGATGTGATTATTGTCGATACTGCCCATGGTCACTCCAAGGGGGTTATCGACCGGGTGCGCTGGGCTAAGCAGAACTTCCCCCAGGTGCAGGTGATCGGCGGTAATATCGCCACCGCTGAGGCGGCCATTGCGCTGGCCGATGCCGGTGCCGACGGAGTTAAAGTCGGTATCGGCCCCGGCTCTATCTGTACCACGCGGATTGTTGCGGGTGTGGGTGTGCCGCAGATTTCGGCGGTCGCTAACGTGGCTGCGGCACTGAAAGAGCGAGGCGTGCCGTTGATTGCCGATGGCGGCATCCGCTTTTCAGGTGATCTGGCCAAGGCGATCGCTGCGGGCGCGAGTGCGGTAATGATCGGCAGCATGCTGGCCGGAACCGACGAAGCACCGGGCGAAGTCGAGCTGTTCCAGGGGCGTTCCTTTAAGGCTTACCGTGGCATGGGCTCTATCGGTGCTATGGCACAGTCGCAGGGCTCTTCAGATCGGTACTTTCAGGATGCCGACGCCGGAGCCGAGAAGTTGGTTCCCGAGGGGATCGAAGGTCGGGTGCCCTGTAAAGGGCCGATGGCCACCGTGGTGCATCAGATGATGGGAGGGCTGCGCTCCAGTATGGGGTATACCGGTAGTGGCGATATTGAACAGATGCGCACCAAGCCGCAATTTGTTCGGATCACCGGAGCGGGTATGGCAGAGAGCCATGTCCATGACGTGACTATCACTAAAGAAGCCCCCAACTATCGGATCGGTTAACCCGAATCGAGTATCCAATGTGTGGGGCTGCCGTTGCCGCCCCATCTTATTAAGCAGCAATCAGCAGGTAGATTTCAACAACCTGTTAGGGGCGGCTCGCGCCGCGTCTGTAGTGGAGTAAACGATCGTGTCACAAGATATTCATGCACAGCGTATTCTGATTCTTGATTTCGGCTCTCAGTACACTCAGCTGATCGCCCGTCGGGTGCGTGAATGCGGCGTCTTTTCAGAGATTCGTGCTTTTGATATGAGCGAAGCCGAGATCCGCGCGTTTAATCCCCGAGGGATTATTCTTGCCGGAGGTCCCGAGTCGGTTACCGGCAGCGACACGCCGCGGGCGCCGCAGGTGGTGTTTGAGCTGGGGGTGCCGGTACTGGGGATCTGTTATGGCATGCAGACCATGGCTGAGCAGTTGGGTGGATCGGTAATCACCTCTGAGCAGCGCGAGTTTGGTTATGCTCAGGTGCGGATCGAGGGCGGGAGTTCGCTGCTGGATGGTATCGAAGACCACGTTGCCAATAACGGTGTGTTGTTGCTGGATGTGTGGATGAGTCACGGCGATAAGGTCGGAACCCTGCCTGAGGGTTTCCATCTGATGGCAGCGACCGAGAGCGCGCCTATTGCCGGGATGTACGACGAGCAGCGTCGCTTTTATGGGGTTCAATTCCATCCCGAAGTGACCCACACCAAGCAGGGTGAGCGGATACTGAGCCGTTTCGTGCGTGATATCTGCGGCTGCGAAGGGCTCTGGACTGCGTCCAATATCGTTAAGGATGCCATCGATCAGGTGCGTGAAAAAGTAGGCAGTGACCATGTGTTGCTGGGCCTGTCGGGCGGTGTTGATTCTTCGGTGGTGGCAGCGTTGCTGCACAAAGCTATCGGTGATCAGCTGACCTGTGTGTTTGTCGACAACGGTCTGTTGCGTAAACACGAAGGTGATCAGGTGATGGACATGTTCGCCAAGAACATGGGGGTCAAAGTGGTCCGGGTTAATGCTCAGGAGCTGTTTTTGGGTAAGCTCAAAGGGGTGTCTGATCCGGAAGCCAAACGCAAGGTTATCGGCAACACCTTTATTGAGGTGTTTGATACTGAGTCAAACAAGATCGACAACGTTAAATGGTTGGCACAGGGTACGATCTATCCCGATGTGATCGAGTCTGCCGCAGGTAAAACCGGTAAGGCGCAGGTGATTAAGTCGCATCATAACGTCGGTGGTCTGCCGGATGATATGGCGCTGGAACTGGTCGAGCCGTTGCGCGAGTTGTTCAAAGACGAGGTGCGCAAGATCGGTCTGGAGTTAGGCCTGCCCTATGATATGGTCTACCGTCATCCGTTCCCCGGCCCGGGTTTGGGTGTGCGGATTCTCGGAGAGGTAAAGAGTGAGTTTGCTGATATTCTGCGTGAAGCCGATGCGATCTTTATGGAGGAACTGCACCGTTCGGGCTGGTATCACAAGACCAGTCAGGCGTTTGTGGTGTTTCTGCCGGTGAAATCGGTAGGCGTGGTCGGCGATGGCCGTCGCTATGAATACGTGGTGTCGCTGCGCGCGGTAGAAACGATCGACTTCATGACCGCACGCTGGGCGCATCTGCCCTATGAGCTGCTGGAGACCGTATCGGGCCGGATTATCAACGAGATCTCCGGAATCTCGCGCGTCGCGTACGATGTGTCGAGTAAGCCACCTGCTACAATTGAGTGGGAATAGAATCTTAGTTATTATCAAGCCCGCCACTAGGCGGGTTTTTTGTAGGGGGCGGTTTTTGCACGACTGCACGACTGCACGACTGCATGGATGCAGGAGGTAGAACAACGCAGGAGCGGTTGCCGAGTGACTCCGGGTGACGTTCGGCAGGTTGCTGGACAGGGGTAGGGTAACCCGGTTAAGAAGTAGGCATGGGTAGTTTTTTTACAGTGTTAACCCGGCGGGTCGTATATTTGTTGAGTGATGTAGAAAAGGGATGTTTTAAAACGCCATGATAAACCATCAGTGGGTCCGTATAGGTTTTTTGCTAGCGTTGCTGCTTTTAGTGCCACTGCTTGGTTTCGTTGCCGTTAAGGGGTATTACTGGTATCAGGTCCGTTCGGAAATGGCGCGGCTGACACAGCAGGTGTCGTTGCTGGCCAAACTGGAGTACGGTTCCATCGAGACCGGCTTTAACGGGGTTATCGGCATACATAACCTGGTTCTGACCCCCTTGGGTCAGGACCAGGGCATAAGCATCGACTCAGTTCGGGTCAAGGCACCCGGCTGGTGGGAGCTTGTCAATTTGCAGCGCGAGCTGGACAAAGGCGAGTTGCCGCAGGCGCTGGGTGTTCAAATAAGCGGTTTCAAGGTTGATCTGGCTAACCCGACTCTGCAGCAGCTGGCAGCTGAATCCGCAGTATCCCAACCAACCCTTGCTACGGATCTCCCTGGCAGCGGCGATCCCTGGATGCTCGGTTGTGAGGCGGCAACAGCCGGTCTGGACGGTTTGCAATTGCTGCGTAAACTCGGCTACCAGCAACTGGATATGGATTTTTCTGCGGATTATGTGTTCGATCGGTCGCGTAAGTTATTAACCTTGAATCTGAATCAGTCGGTGGCGGATCAGTTCGAAATGGGACTCAGGGTTGCTCTGGATCTGGGGATCAATGAGTTCAACCGTTACAACTTGGCCCTGACCAGTCCTTCGCTGGGGGATATTAAGCTGCAGTATAAGGATCACTCGTTCAATAAACGCTATATCCAGTTCTGCGCTACGGCGGCCGCTGAGAGTGCCGAGCAGTTCGTCGAGCGGCATGTCGGGCTGGTCGCTGCAATGGCTCTTGAGCGAGGTTTGGTGTTGCCGGAGACGCTGCTTGAGGCGTACCGAAAATTCCTGCTGGGTGCCGGTGAGTTCCAGCTGGCCTTGTTGGGCGGTAGTCAGCTATGGCCGACATCGATCCTGCAGTTTACGCCAGACCAGTTGCTCGAGGTGCTTGCACCTGAACTGAGCGTTAATGGTGAGCGGGTCGAGCCGCTAGCAATTCTCTGGCAGCCGCTAGAAGGCAGTGATGAGCCACTTCAGGAGCAGCTGCGTAGCCAGGTAGAAGCCTTTACTGCGTTGCTTCAGGCGCCGTTTGAGGAAGCTGAAACAGAGACCACGGATGCCGTTCAGGCGCTGTTGCCACAGCCTGTCGAGGCGTTTCAGAGGCGGGGCTATCAGGCCACCCCGATTGATCAGCTGGGCGCTTATATCGATACCACTGTGCGGATTGAAACCAAAAATGGTCACCTGGTCGAGGGCCGCTTGCTGTCGGTGGGGCCGGGCGAGTTACGGATTCATCAGGAGGTTGGTCTAGGCGATGCGATTTTACCCATCATCTTTAAGCATATCGACACGGTGCTGGTGTATCGCTAGTAAAAACCTGCGAACCAGGTCCTTGGCGTAACCGGGCTTATCCGCAGCGTTGCTGATGACGCCTTCGGGTGTGGTTGTAAGGAGGTTGTAAAAGGGGTGCAAGAAGGTTGCAAGAAGGTTGCAAGGAGCAGGCAAGGGGCGTTGCAAGTGCTGGTCGGCGTCTCTACTCACTGCAGTCAATTTTTATCTATAACCACGGGATCCGGACCTGGCTCATTAACTATGCATAGATCTTTGTGGGTGTTATTCGCGCTGTTATACGCGCCTGCCTCCTGGGCTACCGACGTGGCCAGTATCACGGCCTGCAAGCCTGACGCTGAGGCCTGGATCTGCGCCAGTTGGAAAGGCAATCGGGTCGCGGTCTATCGCAGTTCGTATTATCGCAGCGGGGTCGAGTTTAGCGGCGAGTTTGGCGGTGAGTTTAGCGGCGAGTCACCAGCGATACAGGTGCCACTCAGTGGCGCCGTCTCGGGGGTCAAGAGTGATTCAGTGGGCGCCGCCGCAGGCAACTACACGTTGCAGCTGCTCGCGTGTAACAACGCCCCCTGCAACCAGCGCTTGCAGCAGCTGAAGAAAATTCCGGGTACTCGCGAGGTCGAAATTAAGAGCGATAACAAGCTCTGGCAGGTACTGTTGATAGGGCGTTACGGCTCCATCAAGTCTGCAATGCAAGCGGCCGGTGAATTGATGAGCAGCCATAAACTGCGTGATAAACCCTGGGTTAGAACCCTGGACTCCATCGCTCGCCGGCGCGTGAGCCCCTGAGCGATACGCGGTTATTTGTTGTAGCAAATAGTTGCGGTTCTTCGTTGCGGCTCTTTGTTGCGCTCAGGCACGTCCTTTTTTTGCAAAAAAAGTACCGTCGACGCGCTATCTATGCGATATTTCGCGCCTTCTCAGCAGTTGCCTGCTGAGGCTGTTAACGGTATTGGTCAATGTTGATCAACATCACGATTATTAGCGTCTAATACTCAATGTTAGCCGCTTTTTTGGGGGTTTTATGCCTTGGAAAAAAACAATCTGAATTCTTGGTCCGCCTCTCAGTCTGCCGATCTGTACGGTATTAACGACTGGGGTGCCGGGTACTTTGAGTTGTCCGACCAGGGCGACGTGATGGTCAAAGTGCCTTTCAATGGCGTCGATGTGCGTGTCTCCATTCCAGAAATATTATCCGGTATCCGCCAGCGCGGGTTGCCGTTGCCGTTGCTGCTGCGGATCGAAAACCTACTCGATGCGCAGATCCAGAAGCTCAATGAAGCCTTTGCCGGGGCGATCGAAAAACTGGGTTATCAGGGCCAGTATCGGGGTGTCTTTCCGATCAAGGTCAACCAGCAAGCGCAGGTGATCGAAGAGGTCGCCCAGTTTGGCGAGCGTTACCAGCACGGACTGGAAGCGGGCAGCAAAGCGGAGTTGATCGTGGCGCTGTCTGCGATCAAGGCCGACGGTCGGTTGATCATCTGCAACGGCTACAAGGATCAGGAGTTTATTGATCTGGGACTGCGTGCCCAGCGTCTGGGTTATCGCTGCGTGTTTGTGATTGAAACGCCCACTGAACTGCCGATTATCATCGAGCGCAGCAACGCGTTGGGTATTCGGCCGTTTCTTGGGGTACGGGTCAAACTCACCTCCAAGGTCAGCGGTCTGTGGAATAAGACCAGCGGTGACCGCAGTATCTTTGGCTTGACCACGAATCAGTTGGTCACCGCGATCGACACCCTTAAAGCCAATAACATGCTCGATTGCATGCAGCTGTTGCACTATCACCTGGGTTCGCAGATTCCCAATATTCGAGAGATCCGCAACGGAGCCATGGAGGCTTGTCGCTACTACACCGATCTGGTTAAAGAGGGTGCCCCGATGGGGTATCTGGACCTGGGTGGTGGGCTGGCGGTGGATTACACCGGTGCCAAAAACAACCAGGAGCATTCCAAGAACTACAGCCTTAATGAGTACTGTGACGATATCATCGAAGTGGTGGCCAGCATGCTCGATTCCCAGGAGATTGCCCACCCCTGTATCGTCACCGAGTCGGGGCGCTCCACGGTGGCCTACTCATCGATCCTGCTGTTTAATATTCTGGATGTGACCCAATTCGAACCGGCGGCATTGCCGGTGGTTCTGCCTGATGATGCCCATGAGCTGATCGTTAATCTGCGTGAAGTGGTCGATACGATCAACAATAACAATCTGCAGGAGTGCTACAACGACGCCGTCTACTACCGTGATGAGTTAGGTGAGTTGTTTAAGCGCGGGCAGATCAATCTGCGTCAGCGCTCGCTGTCCGAGAACCTGTTTTTGGAGGCGCTGCAGCGGATTAAGGCGGAGCTGCGCCTGTGCGAGCGGATCCCGCCCGAACTGGAAGGGCTGCGCGAGTATCTGGCCGATATCTACTATGGCAATTTCAGTGTGTTCCAGTCGTTACCTGATACCTGGGCGATCGATCAGGTGTTCCCCTTGATGCCGATCCACCGTAATTGCGAAGAGCCGACGCGTGAGGCGATCATCGCCGATATCACCTGCGACTGTGACGGCAAGATCGACCGCTTCATCGATGCCAACGAGGTGCGTAATACCCTGCCGTTGCATCCGCTCAATGACGGTGAGGATTATGTGCTGGGGACGTTTCTGGTCGGTGCCTACCAGGAAACCCTGGGGGATCTGCATAACCTGTTGGGCGATACCGCAGTTGCCAGTGTGCGAATCAATGCGGATGGCAGCTTCGATGTGATGAAGGAGCTCGAAGGCGATAGCATTGCCGACGTGCTCAGTTATGTCGAGTATCAGCCGCAAGCGCTGCTGGAGAACTTCCGCGGGGTTGCCGAGCGCGCCGTACGCGAGGGCAAGATTAGCCCGGCCGAGCGACGCGAAGTGTTGCAGAGCTTTAGCGACAGTCTGCGCGGTTACACCTACTACGAACATTGATGGGTACTGTTTGAATCTGTTGCGCCCGGGAGGCGTATCAAACTTTATTACCCCCGACGGGGATACGGAGATTTACCATGTCTAAAGTGCTGATTATTGGTGCCGGAGGCGTCAGCGGCGTGGTTGTGCATAAGTGTGCCGCGCTGCCCGAAGTGTTTACTGAGATCGTCCTGGCCAGCCGCACCGAAGCCAAATGTAAGAAGATAGTCGCGCAACTGGATCGGCCTATCGAGACCGCGCAGGTCGATGCCGATAACGTGCCCGAACTGGTGGCCTTGATCAACCGGGTCAAGCCCGATCTGGTGATCAATGTGGCGCTGCCCTATCAGGATCTGACCATCATGGACGCCTGCCTGGAAACGGGCGTGCACTACATGGATACCGCCAACTATGAACCCTTGGATAGTGCCAAGTTCGAATACAGCTGGCAGTGGGCGTACCAGGAGAAGTTCCAAAAAGCCGGTTTGATGGCGTTGTTGGGTTCTGGCTTCGACCCCGGTGCCACCAATATATTTACTGCCTACATCGCCAAGCACTATTTTGATGAGATTCAGTATCTGGATATCATCGATGTCAACGGTGGTGACCATGGTTATCCCTTCGCGACTAACTTTAATCCCGAGATCAATATTCGTGAAGTCACCGCTGAGTGCCGACACTGGGAAGAGGGCGCGTTTGTGACGACTCCGGCGATGTCGCTGCAGCAGTCCTTTACCTGCCCCGACCAGGTCGGCACCTACAATATCTACCGGATGTACCACGAAGAGCTAGAGTCGTTGACCAAGCACTTCCCAACCCTTAAGCGGGCCCAGTTCTGGATGAGCTTCGGGGATAGTTATCTCAAGCACCTGGAAGTGCTGGGCAATGTCGGCATGACCGGGATCGAGCCGGTCGAGTATAACGGCCAGCAGATCGTGCCGATCCAGTTCCTGGCTACCTTGCTGCCTGATCCTGGTTCGCTGGGGCCGCGTACCCAGGGCAAGACCTGCATCGGTTGTGTGGTGCGCGGCATTAAAGACGGCAAAGAGAAGACGGTTTATCTGTACAACAGCTGTGACCACCAGGCGTGTTATGCCGAAGTGCAGTCGCAGGCGATCTCCTACACCACCGGTGTCCCGGCGATGATCGGTGCCAAGATGATGCTCGAAGGCACCTGGATGAAGCCGGGGGTATGGAACATGGAACAGCTCGATCCTGACCCCTTTATGGCGGATATGAACCGCTACGGTCTGCCGTGGAAGATAATCGAAGAGCCGGGGTTCGATCTGGTTTAATACGTGGGCCTCGGTCAGCGCCGGGCTTCTCTCTACAGGATCTGTGCGAAGCCGTGGGCGCAGGGATGCGTCGCCGCGGCTCTACGCTGAAGTAACGAAACCATCATGCTGAAAAGTCACACCTTCAACACCTTTGATCCTACTCGGGTACCCTCGCCCTGCTTTGTGGTCGATCAGGCCGCCATCGAAGCCAATCTAAAAATCCTGCAGCATGTTCAGCAGGCCAGTGGTGCCAAGCTGTTGGCCGCCTTAAAGGCATTTTCCTGCTGGCAGCTGGGGCCGCTGACGGCACGCTATCTATCGGGGGTTTGTGCCAGCGGTTTGCACGAGGCGCAGTTGGGAAAAGAGCACTACGCCGGTGCCGAGGGCGGAGGCGAGATCCATGTCTATTCGGCTGCCTATTCGGAGCCGGATCTGATCGAAATTGTTAAGATCGCCCAGCATGTGGTGTTTAACTCGTTCAGCCAGTGGCAGCGTTTTCAACCGCTGATTCAGGCAGCCAAGGTGGCGCGTCCGGAGCTTGCGTTCGGGCTGCGGATTAATCCGCAACACTCCGAGGGTGAGGTCGGGATTTACGATCCCTGTGCGCCGGGATCGCGTCTGGGAATCCCGCTGGAACAGTTTCAGGGGCAGGATTTGAGCGGCATCTCCGGGCTGCATTTCCATACCCTGTGTGAGCAGGGTTTCGCCCCATTGGCACGGACTCTGGACGTCGTGGAGCAAAAGTTTGGCCATCTGCTGGGGCAGATGCAGTGGGTCAATTTCGGCGGCGGCCATCATATCAGTGCCCCCGGCTACCGGGTCGATGCCCTGATCGAGCGGATTCAAGCGTTTGCTGCCAAATACGCAGTACAGGTCTATCTGGAGCCGGGCGAGGCGGTGGCGATCCGCAGCGGGGTGCTGGTTGCTGAGGTGTTGGATGTCATTCACACCGATCGTGATCAGGCGATTTTGGACATCTCGGCCACCTGTCATATGCCCGATACCCTGGAGATGCCATACCGGGCCGAGATTTTCGGTGCCGCCAGCGCGGATCAAAAGCCGCATAGTTACCGACTGGGCGGGATGACCTGTCTTGCCGGTGATGTGATCGGCGACTACAGTTTTGATATCCCCTTGCAGCCGGGGCAGCGGCTGATGTTCGACGATATGGCGCACTATACGATGGTTAAGACCAGTACCTTCAACGGCATTAAGCTGCCGTCGATCGCCCTTTGGGATTCACGGACCGATGCCCTCAGGGTCGTTCGAAATTTTGGTTATCAGGATTTTCGCGATCGCCTCTGCTGAGTCGCTCGCGTAAGAGGTGGGATTCTATGGACAATCACGACGATATGTTTGATCAGTTGGTGGCACCCGGCTATCCGGTGTTCCTAGGCTCAGAGATCCGCCAGCCGACCCCGCAGCAGGCGCTGTTTCATGTGATCCCGGTGCCCTACGAGGACAGTGTCTCTTACGGCGGCGGCACCGGCGAGGGGCCCAAGGCGATTTTGCAGGCTTCGTGGCAGCTTGAAACCTGGGATGGCCGCAGCAGCCCCTGTGAGCAGGGGATCTACACCCATCTGCCGATCAATACCCATGGCGCGGCGCAGGGGGTGATTGAGCGGATCTCCGAACTCGTCTACGAGGTGGCGCTGCTGGGTAAGATTCCGGTGGCGCTGGGCGGCGAACACACCGTGACCTGGGGGGTGATCAAAGGCTTGCTGGATGCCGGAGTGACGGATTTCGGAGTGGTGCAGATTGATGCCCATGCTGACCTGCGCGACCGCTACGAGGATAATCCGTTGAGTCATGCCTGCGTCATGAAGCGGGTAGTCGATCATGGCATTCCGCTGTTTCAGCTGGGTGTTCGCGCCTTCTGTGACGAAGAGCGTGAGACCCGCTTGGCGCTCGGGGTGCAGCATCTCGATGCCGAGATGCTGGTGCCCACGGGGGTCAGTAGCATCGAATTACCCGAGGACTTTCCCGCCAAGGTGTTTTTTACGGTGGATGTGGATGGTCTCGATCCCAGTGTGTTTCCCTCCACCGGCACCCCGGTGCCAGGTGGGTTGGGCTGGTATCAGACCCTGAGCTTGTTCGAATCGGTGGCTCGGCAGCGCCAGATTATCGGCTTCGATCTGATGGAGCATGCCCCTATCCCCGGTTTTCATGCCTATGACTTCGCCGCGGCGACGCTGGTGTATAAGCTGATGGGGATTGTTCAGCGCAGCCAGTCTGACGATGAGTAAGCTCACGCCTGCTGGCAGCGATAAAGCCCGGCAAGAACTGCAAGGGCAACAGGATCGGTACTGGATGGCGCGGGCGTTAGCGCTGGCCGAGCAGGGGGCCATTCTGGGTGAGGTTCCGGTCGGTGCGCTGGTGGTGCTGGATGGCGAGATGATCGGCGAGGGCTGGAATCAACCGATCAGTGGTCACGATCCCAGTGCGCACGCCGAGTTGGTAGCGTTGCGTCAGGCCGCATTGCGGCTGCAGAACTACCGGCTGCCGGGTGCCACGCTCTATGTCACCCTGGAGCCCTGTACCATGTGCAGCGGTGCCCTGATTCATGCACGGATCTCACGGTTGGTCTACGGTGCCACCGAGCCCAAAGCCGGGGTCGTCGCGAGCCGGGCGCAGCTGCTGTCCAGTGCTTGGTTTAACTGGTCGATCGAGGTGGAAGGCGGCGTGTTGGCCGAGCTCTGCAGCGAGCAGCTGAGTCGTTTTTTTGCCCAGCGCCGGGCTGAGAAAAAGCGCTTGAAACAAGCGGCCTCCGAGGAGGGGAGTGGTTTATAACGGTGATGTGCTGATTAGCTGCTGCAGGCGGATTATGTGGGTCGGTCTGAAATTGCTCCTGCATTTAAGACACTTCCCAACCATGCTGAGAAATGCCTACCATTGACAAAATCATGGCCATTGCCTGCCGCTGCAAAAACAGCGGTTGCCGT
>JBALTG010000076.1:0-21638 GCA_036964625.1 Motiliproteus sp. | reverse complement strand
TCTCTCTCGTTAAATAGCTCGCTATTCGCCTCGATAGATCGAAAAATCTGCCTCAAATCGTCTTCCCCTCGCTACGATTGGCTAAGTCCGACAGGCTCCTGGCCGGATCAGCGGATGAATGGCCGAGAGTTTACGTCAATTTGAATGCTTTTGCAGAGCCGCATCCAAGTGCTTTGTTAAATCTTTCCATCACCCTATTGAGAGGATCGACCTCGGTGATTATCTTTCGCTATCTCACCAAGGAAGTCCTGGTCAGTATGAGCGCCGTTACCGGCGTTCTGTTGCTCATTATCATGAGTGGCCGGTTTATCAAATATTTGAGCAATGCCGCCGATGGCAAGCTGGCAGCCGACATCCTGTTACTACTGATCAGCTATCGAATTCCGGGCTTTCTGGAGTTGATCTTACCCTTGGGGTTGTTCTTAGGTATTTTGCTCTCTTACGGTCGACTTTATCTGGAAAACGAGATCACCACCCTGAGCGCCTGTGGCCTCAGTGATAAACGCCTGCAGTGGCTGACGCTGGGCCCTGCGGCGCTGGTGGCGGTGTTTGTTGCCTGCCTCAGTTTCTGGGTTACCCCCTGGGGAGCAGGGCAGGTTAAGCAATTGATTAACAAGCAGGAGTCGATGACCGAGTTTGATGTGCTGGTCGAGGGCCGGTTCCAGAAGTTACCCTCCAAAGGTCGGGTTTCCTATGTCGGTGAGCTGGCGAACAACCGTACCGAATTGCGTGATATTTTTCTCTCAGAACAGATTAAAACGCGCAGCGGTGAACAGCTCGGGATCGTCGTCGCCGAATCGGGTCAGCAATACATGGACCTGCAAACCCGCAGTCGTTTCCTGCAGCTTAAAAATGGCTATCGCTATGAAGGGGTGCCGGGGCAGGCAGATTTTCGGATGATCAGTTTTGAGGAGTACGGTGTTCGCCTGCAACGCACCCAGGTGCGCGAGCAGGTGACCGAAATTGAGGTGTTACCCACCAGCGAATTGTGGCGCAACGACGGTTATGAATACCGTGCCCAGTTGCATTGGCGCATGTCGCTACCGGTGCTCTGTATTATGGTGACCCTGTTGGCGGTGCCGTTGAGTAAGGTCAGTCCGCGTCAGGGGCGGTATGCACGGCTGTTACCCTCGATTCTGTTATATCTGACCTACTTGACCCTGTTGACCAGTGCCCGCAGTGGTATGGACGAGGGTGAGGCCGATGCGGTACAGCGGTTCTGGTCGGTACACCTGCTGTTTGCTTTTGTGGCGTTTAACCTGCACTTCACCGGCAGATACTGGCGTCGTTTACTGGCATTCGGCTGGCTGTGGGTGCCGATACCCGGAAGGAGCGTCAAATGAAACTTCTGGATAGGTATATCGGCCAGACGGTTCTATTTTCCTGTCTGATCGTGTTGCTGGCGATCATCGGTCTGGATGTGCTGTTTGCCTTTATCGATGAACTCAAAGACCTGAATGAACGTTATACCCTGGAGATCGCGGTTCGCTATGTGCTGTTGTCGATTCCCGGCAGTATGTATGAATTTATACCGCTGTCTTGTTTGGTGGGGTGTCTGATCGGCTTGGGGCTGCTGGCCAGCAGTTCGGAGCTGACGGTAATCCGCGCCGCCGGCATCAGTAAGTTTCGGATCGTGATGTCGGTTAGTCGGCCGGTCCTGTTGCTGGTGGTTATGGCTGGGCTGATAGGAGAGTTTGTGGTGCCGATTACCGGTCAGCAGGCCACGATGGAGCGTGCTAAAGCTCATGGCGGGGGGCGGGCCGTGGGTACGCGCTACGGTGTCTGGCATCGCGAAGGCGATTGGGTGATGCATTTTAATGCAGTCGAACGTGACGGCACCGTCCATGGTCTCACCCTGTACGAATTTAATACGGATAAACAATTGATTGCGGCCAGTTTCGCCCGAAAGGCGCTGTATCAAGAGGGCTCCTGGCAGCTGCAACAACTGCGTACGACCCATTTCGAGGGGGACCGGACCCGGGTAGAAATACTCGATAAGACGCGCTGGGATTCTGAGTTGAAGCCCGAATTGCTGGCGTTGCTGTCGATGGAACCCAGCGATATGTCGATCGAAGGGTTGTACCGTTTCAACCAATATATGAACGGTCAGAATCTCAGGGCCGCGCCTCATCAGTTGGCGTTCTGGAGTAAGCTGCTGCAACCCCTGGCGATCTTCTCGCTGGTGTTGATCGCGGTATCCTTCGTCTTCGGATCGCTGCGATCGGTGACGATGGGGCAGCGGGTGTTGGTCGGGATTCTGGTCGGTTTAGTGTTTAAATTCAGTCAGGATCTGTTGGGTCCAGCCAGCACCGTGTACGGCTTTTCACCGTTGGTGGCGATTTTGTCGCCAATTGCGCTCTGTATCCTTGCCGGTGGCTGGATGATACGCCGAGGGCGCTAGTCCTATTAGGTTTTGGGTTGCCAGTGGCGTTGCTGGCACTGCTATAAAGCGAGGGCTTGATGGTTTCTAAGCAGCAGATGATCAATTTTCTGGAGACAGAATTCCCGCAGAACCAGTGTCTGGTTGAGGCGGTAGGGGGGCAGTCGGCCACTATCAGGCATCGTATCGGGGTGAACGAACTTCGCCCTGGGGGGACCGTGTCCGGCCCGGTGATGATGACAGTGGCGGATGTCGCGCTCTATGTCGCCATACTCGGCGAGATCGGCCTGGTGGCGCTGGCGGTGACGACCAACCTGAATATCAACTTTCTCCGAAAGCCCGCCGCAGACCGGGATATTATCGGCGTCTGCACGCTGATAAAGCTGGGCCGGTCGCTGGCTGTCGGTGAGGTGACGCTGTATTCAGAGGGCAGCGAAGACCCCGTGGCGCACGCGGTTGGAACCTATGCGATTCCCCCCACACAGAGATAACACGCAGCGATAACACGCTTAGATAACAAGCCGCTCCGTCAGACCTTCTTTATACGGGGGGGCAGTTGTACCATGCAGGAGTCAGAATAGCGATCGTGCCAGGTCTGGTGCTTGTTGTTGAACAGCATCCACCAGAAGCCTGCGCCCAGGCAGAGCAGGGATGCGCCGGCGCAGAAAAATCGCAATAGTGCCTGCATGCCGCTGATTAAACGCCCGTCGTTGGTTTGAATACGTAATCGCCAGGCCACCATCCCCACCGTCTGCCCCTTCCAGGCCCAGAAAATGGCGAAGTACAGAAACGTAACCAGAAACAGGGTGCTTCTGAAGAGGGGGCCTTGTACCAGTTCCCCGCCGTTGAGGGCTACCGCGATGAGGCTGACAAACAGCCATAGGGCTCCTATCATAAGGCTGTCGTAAAACATCGCGGCCAGGCGCTTAGGGAGAGAGGCGGGTGCAAGAGTGGTGGCGGATTGTGGCTGGTTCATAGTTTCTCGGATGACGTCGGTTGCTGGAGCAGATCTCGGCATTTTAGCCTGATTTGTCTGAGGCTGCAGCAGCCGACGCTAAAGCTTTCGGATCAGCCGCGAGCGCGGGCGACCTTGGAGCGGGTTTCTCGCCCCAGTTGGGACATGATGTAGTTGCCGGTGTCGATCAGTCGATCAAGGTCGATACCGGTTTCGATCCCCATGCCGTGCAGCATGTAGACCACATCTTCGCTGGCGACGTTGCCCGAGGCGCCTTTGGCATAGGGGCAGCCACCCAGGCCTGCCACCGAACTGTCGATCACCGCTAACCCCTCTTCCAGCACCGCCAATAGGTTGGACAGCGCCTGACCGTAAGTGTCGTGGAAGTGGGCTGCCAGTTTGGTAACCGGGATCTCCCGGGCTACCGCTTCCAGCATTCGCTTAGCTTTGAGCGGGGTGCCGGTGCCGATGGTGTCGCCCAGCGAGACCTCATAGCACCCCATTTGATACAGGGTGTTGGCGACTGCGGCAACCTTCTCCGGGGCGATGTCGCCTTCGTAGGGGCAGCCCAGTACCGTTGATACATAGCCGCGCACCCGGATGTTCTCAGCCTGGGCGCGCAGCATCACCGCCTCGAAGCGGCGCAGACTTTCGGCCACCGAGCAGTTGATGTTTTTCTGCGAGAAGCTCTCCGAGGCTGCGCCGAACACCGCGACCTCCTTGACCCCTGCTTCGATGGCGCTTTCCAGTCCTTTCAGGTTCGGGGTCAGCGCGGCATAGGTGACACCGGGTTGCGGCTGGATCCCGGTCATCACCGCCAGCGCATCCCCCATCTGCGGTACCCATTTTGGGGAGACAAAGCTGGCTGCTTCGATATAGCTGACGCCCGCCTGTTCCAGGCGCCGGATCAGCTCCAGTTTAACGGCGGTGGCGACTACATCGCCCGGCTCGTTCTGGAGTCCATCCCTGGCACCCACCTCAACGATGCGTACCTGCTTGGGTAACAGCGAAGAGATAGCCATTATTCGGCCTCCAGGGGTTCGAGTGCCAGCAACTCGACACCATCACCCACCTGATCGCCGGGCTTGAAGAATACTTCGCTAACCGTACCGGCGAAGGGGGCGCGAATGGTCTGCTCCATCTTCATCGCTTCGATCACGATCAGCCCTTCTCCTTCTTCGACCTGGCTACCGGCCGCTTTGAGCACCGCCACCACGGTGCCGGTCATCGGCGCCTTCAGAGACCCCTGCTGACCACTGTCGGCGGCATCGTGAATCTCGACCTGGCGCTGACATTCGAACTGCAGGCTGTCGTGGAACAGGGTGATCGCATCGTCCTGTTGAAACACCGCCACAGCGAACTGGTGGCCATTGAGGGTGGCGTTGAGCTGGTCGTTGTTGAGTTGCCCCTTAACCTGGAACTCAACCCCGTCGACGTTGATCAGATAGTCGCTATCGCGCTCCAGTACGGTCACTTTGTGGGTGTTGTCCGCATGGATGAGTGCATAGGGGTGGGCGTAGTTATGGTTCAGGCGCCAGCTATTGAGGCGATTGAACGGCGAGCTGGGGTCGCTGGGATTCACTGCCTGGGCCTTACGTGCCAGGGTCAGGTAGCAGGCGCTCAAAGCGATATAGCGGTTCTCGTCGATCTCGCTCTTGGTGAACAGCTGGTCGTGATGGCGTTCGATAAAACCGGTGTCGACATCAAACGTTTTGAAGCTCTCGCTACCCGCCAGTTTGGCCAGGAAACCGAGGTTGGTTTTGACACCGCAGATGCGGTAATCCTCCAGCGCCTGCTGCATCCGGCGTAACGCCAGGTCCCGGTCCTCGTCCCAGACGATCAGTTTGGCGATCATGGGATCGTAGAAATGGCTGATCAGATCGCCTTCGATAACGCCGGTATCGACCCGTACATAGCGACTTTCGGCAGGTGTGCGCAGGTAGTTAAGGCGTCCGGTAGCGGGCATGAAATCGGTATCGGGGTCCTCCGCGTAGACGCGCACCTCCAGCGAGTGGCCACGCAGGATCACATCGGCTTGCGTCAGCGGTAGCTGCTGGCCTGCCGCGACACGCAGCTGCCATTCGACCAGATCCTGGCGGGTGACCAGTTCGGTGACCGGGTGCTCGACCTGTAGCCGGGTGTTCATCTCCATAAAGTAGAAACTGCCATCCTCGTCGTAGAGGAATTCAACCGTACCGGCGCCAACGTACTCTATTGCCTGGGCTGCCTGCACTGCCGCTTCACCCATCGCCTGGCGAACGTCAGCGGGGATGTTCGGTGCCGGGGCTTCTTCGATCACTTTCTGATGGCGACGCTGTACCGAACAGTCGCGATCACCCAGGTACACACCGTTGCCATGCCGGTCGCAGAACACCTGGATCTCGACATGACGTGGTTTAGTCAGGTATTTCTCGACCAGCATGTCGCCATTGTTGAAGCTGCTTTCACCTTCACGCTTGGCGGCATCGAAGGCTTCGTCGAATTCCGCTTCTTTCCAGACCACGCGCATCCCTTTACCGCCGCCACCGGCAACGGCCTTGAGCAGTACCGGGTAGCCACAACGACCGGCCTCTGCTTTGATCAGCTCACGGTCCTGGTTTTCACCGTGATAACCGGGGACCAACGGTACATTAGCGCGCTCCATGATGGTCTTGGCTGCGCTCTTAGAGCCCATCGATTCGATCGCTCCGATGGGTGGGCCGATGAAGACCAGACCGTTATCGGCCAGTGACTGGGCGAATTCGGCATTCTCGGACAGAAAGCCATAGCCCGGATGAACTGCCTGAGCGCCGGTGAGTTTGGCCGCTTCGATAATTTTGTCGATGCGCAGGTAGCTTTCACGGCTCGGCGCCGGTCCTAGCAATACCGCCTCATCGGCCAGCGCCACATGGCGGGCGTTACGGTCAGCCTCGGAATAGACCGCCACGCATTTAACCCCCATCTGATGAGCGGTCTGGATGATCCTGCAGGCGATCTCGCCCCGGTTAGCGATCAGAATTTTGTTAAACATGGACGTCTCCAGAAATGACAAGTTGGATTGAGACATGACGATCACCTGCCTGCGCTGCGCACAGGCTGATGCGATTTGGCTGCGCCGCTGCACCGCTGCGCGGTTGGTCACCCCGGTTAGTGATCAGGATTTTATTAAACATGGTCATTGTCCTTATTCCTGAATCCAGTTGGGTTTGCGCTTTTCGAGGAAGGCGCTGAGTCCCTCTTGGCCCTCGGTGCTGACTCGGATGTCGGCGATACGGCTGGCTGTGTCTTCGATCACGTCGGCGCTGATCGGCTTGCTGCTGACAGCATAGATCAGTTCTTTGGCGGCCTTGAGGGCGCAGGGACTGTTGTTGAGCAGTTTGGTAACCAGCGTGTCCTTGGCTGTATCCAGTTGCTCGACCGTCTCGACCAGCTCGTGTACCAGCCCCCAGGCCTGCGCCTGGGTGGCGCTGAAGGCCTCGGCGGTGAGGAAGTAGCGACGTGACTGGCGCTCGCCGATAGCCCGAACCACATAGGGGCTGATAACTGCAGGCACCAGTCCGATGCGTACCTCGCTGAGGCAGAACTGACTGGCTTGGGTCGCAACCACCAGGTCGCAGCAGGCGGCCAGACCGACGGCGCCACCGTAGGCCGCACCCTGCACCAGGGCAATCGTGGGCTTGGGCAGGTCGTTAAGGCATTGCATCAAGCGGCCTAAGCTGCACGCATCGACCAGGTTTTCCTGATAGCTATTGGTCGCCATCCGTCGCATCCAGTTAAGGTCGGCGCCAGCGGAGAAGTTCTTGCCCTCAGAGCGCAGCACCAGCACCCGCACGGCGGGGTCCTCGGCAATGGCTTCCAGGTGCTGGATCAGGCTGTTGATTACGTTATCGTCGAAGGCGTTATGGACTTCAGGGCGATTCAACGTCAGCGTGGCGATGCCGCGGCTGTCGGTGTCGAGTAGAACCTGTGGGTTGTTCATATGTATCTCCCCTTTACATCCGGAACACGCCGAAACGTGTCTCTTCGATCGGTTTATTCAGTGCCGCTGCCAGTCCCATGCCGACCACATCGCGGGTCTGGACCGGGTCGATAACGCCGTCATCCCAGAGTCGGGCGCTGGCGTAGTAGGGGTGGCCCTGGTGTTCATACATATCCAGGATCGGTTTTTTGTAGGCCGCTTCCTCGTCGGCGCTCCAGGCTTCGTTAGTGCGATCCTTGGCATCACGGGTAACCTGAGCCATAACGCCAGCGGCTTGCTCACCCCCCATCACCGAAATTCGCGCGTTAGGCCACATCCACAGGAAGTTAGGATCGAAGGCGCGTCCGCACATACCGTAGTTACCGGCACCGAAGCTGCCGCCGATGATGACCGTCAGTTTAGGGACGTTGGCACAGGAGACTGCGGTAACCATCTTGGCGCCATGCTTGGCGATGCCTTCGGCTTCGTACTTGCTGCCCACCATAAAGCCGGTGACGTTTTGCAGGAACAGCAATGGGATCTTGCGCTGGCAGCACAGCTCGATGAAGTGCGCACCTTTCTGAGCCGCCTCGGAGAACAGGACCCCGTTGTTAGCAATGATACCGACCGGGTAGCCATGAATACGGGCGAAACCGGTGACCAATGTGGTGCCGTAGAGCTTCTTGAATTCGTCAAAATCCGAACCGTCGACGATGCGGGCGATCACTTCGCGGACATCGTAGGGCTTTCTCAGGTCTGTGCCGACCACGCCATAGAGCTCTTCAGCGCCGAACAGGGGCGGCAGCGAGGGTCGAATATCCATGCCGATCTGCTTCACCCGGTTGAGTCGGGAAACCGAGGAGCGGGCGATCTCCAGTGCGTGCTTATCGTTTTGGGCGTAGTGGTCGGCCACCCCGGAGGTTTTGCAGTGAATATCGGCGCCGCCCAGGTCTTCGGCGGAGACAACTTCGCCGGTAGCGGCCTTAACCAAGGGCGGGCCTGCCAGGAAGATTGTGCCCTGGTTGCGGACAATGATGGATTCGTCGGCCATTGCGGGCATGTAGGCACCGCCAGCTGTGCACAGGCCCAGCACTACGGCGATCTGGGGGATCCCTTTGGCAGACATTCGTGCCTGGTTGAAGAAGATGTGGCCGAAGTGCTCGCGATCAGGGAACACATCATCCTGACGTGGCAGGTTGGCGCCGCCCGATTCCACCAGATAGATGCAGGGCAGGTTGTTCTGTTCGGCGATGGCCTGGGCACGCAGGTGCTTCTTCACCGTCAACGGGTAGTAAGAGCCGCCTTTGACCGTCGGATCGTTGGCGATGATCATGCAGTCCTGGCCACTGACCCGACCGATCCCCGTAATGACGCCTGCAGCCGGGACGTTCTCGCCCTCGTAAACATCATGGCCCGCGAGCTGAGACAGCTCCAGAAACGGGGAGCCCTCGTCCAGCAGGTGGTTGATGCGATCGCGCGGCAGTAACTTGCCTTTGGCGAGGTGGCGTTCGCGGTATTTGTTACCGCCACCGAGTTCAATCCCCGCAACCTTAAGGCGCAGATCATCAACAACCGTCTGCATCAGGGTGTGGTTTTGGGTGAACTCTTCAGAGCGTATATTGATCTTTGATTCGAGGATGGCCATGTCTGGATTCCTGTTGCGTCTGGGTCTTGAGCGGTTAGATCTGTCAGTGGTGCTAAGGCTAGCGTAAGTTTACGTAAACGTAAACTGAATTTTAATCACAGTGACTCTAAGTAGCAGGAAGGTCGCTTTAGTTTAGATTGTTTCCTGGCTTTCGTCGGGCAGCTTTCTGAGCGCTCGGAGGCAGCGCTCTTCGGTGGTTTCAAGCTCCAGCCGGATCATCGCAATATCTTTGATCTGCTGCTCCAATGCTAGCTTCTTTTGGCGGATGATGCTCAGCATCTGATTCAGCTGTATCGCACTGCTGCCTGCACTAGCATCATATATATCAATGATATCGCGGATCTCTGCGAGCGAAAAGCCTAACCGTTTGCCGCGCATAATCAGCTTCAGTCGGACCTGGTCGCGCTTGGAGTAAATCCGGGTCTGGCCCCGGCGTGTGGGCTCGATGAGCCCCTGATCTTCGTAGAAGCGGATGCTGCGGGTGGTGATGTCAAATTCGCGGGAGAGGTCGCTGATGGAAAAAGTCTGATCCATGGTCGTAGCCGAGTATGAAAAGAGTGAATACTGTAGCGTGACCTTTACGCTAACGTAAAGCATTGTTTCAATGTTTGCTCTGGAAAATGGGCCGTAAACCGGAGTTACAGTATTTTTTGAGAACGCAGATCGGTGCTCACCCAGTAATTCCCTAGCCCTGCCTTAGAAATTAGACAGGGTAGAGTAGTCGCGCAAGTAGGCACGGCCGATATCAATAGAGCGGGAGTTGTTACCCAACTTTGAGATATCGATGTTGATGGTTCGAAAAGTTTCAATGATGCGGCTATCCTGATTGTTTTGAACAATCGTCGTAATTGCCAGGGTGTCGCTATTGAGGTTATTGCTAACGCTAAGGCCCTCTTCCAGGAGTTGCTGTACCCCATTGCCTCCTTGAATCAGATTGACATCGAACCCAGGCGTAGTACCCCCTTGTATAATTTGTCTCAAGCTGGCGGGATCAATATGCCATGATTGTTCGGCCACCAGCGCACCGTCGATCCTAACCCAGTCCGCTATGCCGAATGCAATCGTCACCCCGTCAGAGGATACGAAACCACCACGATACTGTTCAAGCTCTTGATCATGGATAGCTAGTGCGTCGAAGCTGCGCAACAGCGCGCCGACGGATTGCTCGGTCTCTGCACTCGCTGCAATGCCAGGGGTTAGGGCAAGAAACAGCGCTATCCACGTGATAGGGTTTGCCGTGACGGGGTTAGGTTGCCAGAGTTTATTCATTGCCAGCGTTTCCTAAAAATCCCTGAGATTGGGCAGGTTGAGTACAAGGTTGGCTATGCTGTCTGAGCCTGGATTGTTTTCAAGCGGATAACGATGGGTTACCAGCCAGTCATCCTCCACATTAAAGCGTTGCTTGGATATACTGGCCTTGTTGCGAATCAAGAAAGCGATGCCGTTCCATTTCTTTTCAAAGTCACTACGTTGATAAATTTTACGCCCTAAGGCGGAATCGCCTACCAGGATTTCTTCTTTGCCGATCCCTTTGACAACCACGAAGTGCATATAACCCTCGGTGTTGAGGAGTACGATTATCGGGACACCGACATCTGCTATTTTGTCCAGTCCCAGGCGGTAACCATCCGCTTGATAACCACGTTCGGACAGGTAGTTTTTCATATCCAGGAGAGAGAAACCCTCAGCACTGATTTTTTCTTTGTCTCCGACCTGATACATCCTATTGAATGCGTCAGCTTCACTGGTTTGATCGTCATAGTGGTAGGTAAGAAGTGTGGAGAGGGCTGCGGATCCGCAACTGAAATCATATTTTTGCGCAGTGACATGGCGGAATTTGCGCTCCTTATAACTTTCAACCTTGATGACATTACTACCACTAAAGCCGGGGACATAGACCCCCCCAGCATGTGCGCCAGTCACCATGGGCAAAAGAATTAACGCAATGGCAATGATCTTATTCATGCCGTCCCTCCACATCGAACAGGTGTATGTAAACTCCCATTCGATTGGCTGCTCACCTGAACGTGATAAGGTGATCAGTCCGGTTAATACGTAATTGATAGATTGATTAGGGTTGAGCTCTGGATTGCCACGCCGTTACCAGAGTTTTGAATCACAGTTACATTCCCGGTTGTATCTGTAAACGCCTGATCTGAGATAATATTCCCTCCTGTGCTGCCCACCGAAATCTGATTGTCTGTGACTTTGGCATCCTGATCGTTGAGGTTTGCGTTGAATTGGAAATCAAATCCCTCCCTGCCTCGTTGGCGGTCTAACTCTCCGGTTGTGACGGGGTTACCCATCTGGTTAAGGTCAATGCTGTCAAGATCAGCGGTGGTCTCACACCATGCTGGTGCAGTGAATAGCAGCAGGAAAAGATAACCTCCTTTAACATTTAGCATGGTCGTTACCTCTTTCTCCCTGGAATACGCCCGGCTTGATTAGCCGATGCAGGTGTGGATATCCACACCTGCATCTATCCACATTATTGGAAGGACACGTTGGACTGCACCGGAGTACTGATCTGGATGCTGTTGGAGTTGCCCGCAGACTGTCCGACGGAGTTGATCCCGCTGGCGCCCGAGAACGCGCTGCCGCCAATGCTGTTGCTGAAGGCAGCCGCAGTGTTGGTGTTGTTAATGTTCCAAGTATTTCCTCCTGCTCCCAAGTCAGTTTCAGACGACGTGGCGGTTTGAGTCATTGTCACTGTATTACCACTCACGGTGGCACTCAGGTCGCTGGTGTTGATTGCGGCCTGAACATCAAGGTTGATGGTGTTGGTGGCAGTGTTGTTGCTGTTGCTGTTGTCAGTGTTGGTGCTGTTATCGTTGTCATTTGCGTTGGTGCTGTTGTTGTTGTTGTTCGCCTGGTCGTCATCACTGCTGCTGTTATCGGAGTTATCCGAGTTGTCGTTATTGTTGTTGTTACGGTTGTCGTTATCGTTGTTGTTGCGGTTATCGGAGCTATTAGAGCTATCCGAGTTGTCCGAGTTATCGGTGTTGTCAGAGTTATCGTTGTTGTTGTTGTTCCGGTTGTCAGAGCTGTTGGAGCTATCTGAGTTGTCCGAGTTATCGGTGTTGTCAGAGTTATCGTTGTTGTTGTTGTTCCGGTTGTCAGAGCTGTTGGAACTATCTGAGTTGTCCGAGTTATCTGAATTGTTAGAGCTATCCGAGTTATCGGAGTTATCGTTGTTGTTGTTGTTGCGGTTATCGGTGTTGTCGGAATTGTCCGAGTTATCGTCGGTACGGTTGTCGTTATCGTTGTTGTTACGGTTATCGGTGTTGTCAGAATTATCCGAGTTGTCAGACTTGTCGTTGGCAACATCGGTTACATCGACAGTGTTATTGCTGAAATCGTCATCAGAGCTGCTGTCTGAGTTGTCCGAATTATCGGTGTTATCCGAATTATCCGAGTTATCGTCGGTTCGGTTGTCGTTATCGTTGTTGTTGCGGTTGTCCGAGTTATCTGAGTTGTCGGTGTTATCGCTCTTGTCGTTGGCCACATCGGTTACGTCGACAGTGTTATTGCTGAGATCGTCATCAGAGCTGCTGTCCGAGTTGTCGGAGTTGTCGGAGTTGTCGGAGTTGTCTGAATTATCCGAATTATCGGTGTTGTCAGACTTGTCGTTGTTGATATCACTCACATCGACCGTATTGTTACTCAGGTCGTCATCAGAGCTGCTATCCGAGTTGTCTGAGTTATCGGAATTATCTGAATTGTCCGCATTGTTGGTGTTGTCGGTGTTGTCCGAATTATCGGTGTTGTCAGACTTATCATTGTTGATATCACTCACGTCGACGGTATTGTTACTCAGGTCGTCATCAGAGCTGCTATCGGAGTTATCGGAGTTATCGGAGTTATCGGAATTGTCCGCATTGTTGGTGTTATCGGTGTTATCCGAATTATCAGTGTTGTCAGACTTGTCGTTGTTGATATCACTCACGTCGACCGTATTATTGCTCAGATCGTCGTCAGAGCTGCTATCAGAGTTGTCTGAGTTATCGGAATTATCTGAATTGTCCGCATTATCAGTGTTATCGGTGTTATCCGAATTATCAGTGTTGTCAGAGTTATCGTTGTTGATATCACTCACGTCGACGGTATTGTTACTCAGGTCGTCATCAGAGCTGCTATCCGAGTTGTCTGAGTTATCGGAGTTATCTGAATTGTTGTTAGCCGTATCCGTTACATTAACTTCATTTCCGTTGGTATTGTTGCTATCGGTGTCTGTGTCTGTGTCCGTAGCAGCGGTTGAGTTTTGCGTGGCGCTGGCACCGTCATCACCCGATGTAGCGTCATTGTTATTGGGTTCTGCATAGCCGTAGCCTGCGTAGCCCATGATTACGGAAGCGATCGCTACCGCTAGCAGTGATTTTTTCATGGTTAGATCTCCTTGTGTATACGGATGAAATACAAGTGCGATCCAACAAAAATGGGTGCTGTATACGGCGCTTGTAAATCGCTGTTTACCTGTCGGTAATGAATACAGCAATTTTGAGGCCACATTTTTATAACCTGATTGGTTGATTGGTTGATTGGTTGGTTGGTTGGTTGGTTGGTTGTTTGGTTATCAGTTCTACGTTTAATTCTTGATTTATGGTGTTTTATAAGGCGTTGGCTGCTGTTGTTGATATGAATAAGTGGTTGTTGATTAATCCTAGATTATTGATATATGGGATTTTGTGTATCTTGAATGGGTTTTGTGTCGAGTGTAAGCAGGGCGGGGCAGGTAGGTTGAAAAGAGGTTTGCATTTTATCTTTACCCAGATGCTATTACCCAACCACATGAAATTTAATACTTAGTTGTAAGTGGTTGAGGGTGGTTGGCTGGTATCAATGCAGCGTTGCCGTTTCATAATTGGTACAGGTTTCGTATTTGTTTTTGCCATTTCAACTAAACATTTGTATTTAAAAAACAAAAATCATTTTTAACAAGTTTCGTAGTTGAAACTTTGGATGCAGCATAGGTGCTTGTGATTGGTGTTATTGACTGGTTTTTTTATATAAAAACATATAAAAACAACGATGTAACAAAACTGTGAATCGCACCTTGGCGAGCCTTCATATAATAAGTGTGACACTAGTGGTTGTCGGGTCAGATAAGCAGGGATTGAATGTAATGATTTAATATGCTGAATATATTGTATTTTTTATAAATTAAGGCGTTTGTATTACAGAGCGCGCCATTTGACCATTAAATAAGTGTGGTAATAAGGCGTGCTCGGTGCTGAACGCACAGTGACGTCAAAACGGACTAAGCCTCTTTCTTGGTTTTCTTCTTGGACCGCTTCATGTTTGTGTCGGTGGTCGCGGCTATTATCTCGGGGTCGTTGAAATGTCATCGACGATGCCAAATTCCAGCGCTTCATTGGCGGTGAGATTGTACAGACGGTCGCCGATCAGCGGGTACCACTCCTCGGGGATTGTTGTGCGCTCCCGCCATAGGCGTTCGAACCGTTCGCGGTTTAGCTTCTCCTGGGAATAGGGCTCAACCTCTTCGTCGCGGTTGAAGTGGGGCACGATGTTGGAGTTAGGGTAGGCGATACGCCGCCCGGTCGCGCCAATCAGGATAACAGTACCCGCGGACTGGCAGATGCCCAGGGCATGGACATTCACCGGGGCGGTAATGCTGTGCATGATATCGATGATCGAGAAGGCGTCGTTCAGCCAGCCTCCAGTGGTCCTGATATAGAGTTCGATGGGGGCCAGCGGGTCCTTCTGGTTGAGAAATATCAGCTTGCTGATCACCTCCTTGGAGGTGAGTTCATTGATTCTGGAAGTTATCAGGATACGACGCTGATCAAGCAGCAGGTCGGTGTTTTCAAAATCCCAGCGGATGATTCCAGCGTTGATCTGGCTGTTGAACTGGGTATTGTAGTTACTGTTTTGATTGGCGCCACATCCCAGCAGGGTGAGGGATAGCAGCCATAGTCCCATATCTTTGATCTGTAACATGGTCTTTCATCCTGTTTTGAGCCGGTTATGGAGCAGCGGACCGTTAATCAGGCACGGCATGGATGCATAGGACAGGTTAGACAGAGACTCGCTTGATGGGGGGGCGATTAAACGGCCAAGCCCTCTCGTTGTGCCGTATCACTGACCAACGCCATGCTGCCTTACTTAATACTGAGATAGCGGTCAAGAATTGCTTCAAGTTCCTGCTCCGCCTTGCGATGGGCGTTTTTGTTATAGCCGATAATGACGTTGCCCCAGGGTTGCTGATCCGATTCCAGGCGTACACCCCAGACCCGGGTGGTTAATTGGCGGTTGTCGTCAAAGCCGTGATACGCCCCGGCGTAGAGTCTCAATGTTATGGGGTTAGGGGTTTGTTCAGCCCGATCGACAAAGGTTTGACAGTGCGCTGGCAGGGTCCAGTTGTCCTCGGCGCCTTGAAGGATGTATAGCGGGGCGCTACTCGCATAGGCATCAGGTCCTTGCAGGTATTTGCGGTATTGCCAGCAGCTCGGGTAAAACGCGATGCCCGCTTTAAACGCCGGTGAATCATCTGCGCCCTGGCGGCTTGCGCGTAACGTCCGCAGGGTCATGGTAGCGCCATAGGACCACCCCATCAGGCCAACGCGGCCAGCGTCGGCCAGAGGTTCAGAGGCCAGGTAATCAAGCGCGGCACGGGCGTCGGCGGGGCGTAGTTGATTGAAAGTTGTCCATAACTCATCTCCGGCACGGCAGAGGCTGTTCAGGCTGCGGGGGCTGAAGCTGTCCACAATCAGTGCCGCGTAGCCCCAGGACACCAGTTTCTCAGCCCAATTGTGGTGGTTGTCGGTCACCCCTGCGCAGCCGTGCAATAAGACGATGGAGGGGTAGGGGCCGGGGCCTGTGGGGCTGTAGAACCAGCCATTGAGGCTGTCGCTCTGGTGTACATAGCGGTTGCTGATCGTGACTTTTTTGTAACTCTTGGTCAGCAACGCGCCCAGGCTGTTTGAGCTTGCCAGGATCAGGATCAGGATCAGGGTGGTGATCATCGTGGGGTGCTGGAGGTGCTTGAGGTGCTTGGTCATCGGGTCTCTATTCCTCAGAGTAGGGTTGAGGGATCTTTGCGTGAAAATGCCGCAGCGCTCGGAAGTAACGGTCATTTAGGGCCATGTGTCGTTGTGGCGTGTCGAACTTAAGGTCTTGTCGCGACCGGAGGCGAAAGTGTTTAGGTTGTCGAGCAATCTGGCTGCGTGACGGCAGCGTAAACAAAATTGCAGGGCCGCCAGGGTCTGTTCCGCAGGACCCTTTAAGTGTAGATATTGATAGCTGCTGTTTATGCCGCACCAATGTTGGGAGCCCGGGTGGGCACAGCTACCGATAAAAATCATCTGAGTGCCCGGCAAGCAGAGCTTGTCTAGTAACTGCTGCACCGGGAGGGGCGGTTCTCCCGCATCGATAAGCAGCAGCACTGCGGTGTCTTTGATCGTGGTGTCTACCTCTTGTTGCTTCTGGCTGGGCAGCGCTTCAGTGAGGCTATGGACGGCGGGTCGCAGCAGTCCCTGGCAGTGCTTGCAGCGCAGGTCGAAGCGGTTCCAGATCTGTCCCGGGGGCCAGTCAAAGCGGATGTTGCAGCTGATGCATTCCACGTTATCGATAGATCCTAATAACGGAATTAGGCGCTTGGTTCCAGCCTCACGCTGCAACTTATCCACATTTTGAGTCAAACAACTATCCAGCCAGCCCTGACGTTCCAGGCCAGCGAGGTTGCGTTGAGTGGCACTAGGTTTGGCGCTTGGATTGGCACTATGGAGCTGGTGCTGAACTCTTTCACAGGCGTCCCAAAACCACAGCCGGCATTGGCGCGATGTCGTAAAGTGGGCGCTGTCGTAGTATTCCGGCGGCAGTTCAGGGTTCATCCAGCAACCAGATGCATAGTCTGCGGTGATGCTGGCGTCGCTGAGCCCGGCGCCGCTAAAAGCCACGATAGGGCGGTGCTCGGTTCTGGCCTGGGCGAGGCACGCTGCTGCCTGCCAGATCTCCGGTTGCAGCAATATAGGGTTGCTGAACCGGCGCAGTAGCAGCAATGCCAGCCAGGATCCGATAATAAACGGTGCGACCAGCGGGTTGATCGACAGCGCCAGATCGCTGAAGGTCCAGAGGCTCCAGATCAGGATCGCAATCAAGGCAGCGACCAGACCCGCCAAGGCGCCGGTCAGGGTGCCCGCAAAGAATACCCCGTGCAGACCGAAGCTGGCCGGTGCCACGACCAATGCCCAGAGGCCGGAAAGAGCCAGACCATCTACCCCCAGAATCACCGAAAAAAGCAGTGCTGTGGCGGCGCTCAGGACGACCGCCTGCAGCGTCGCGATCACCGATTGGCTGGTCATTGCAGCAATCACGCAGAGCACCGCGACGACGATGCCAGTAGAGCCGAAGGGAAGGGGAGGTTGGGGGGGCCAGAACGGCTGGTCTGCAAGCAGGTAGGCCAGCAGGGTCAGGCTGAGAGCGACCATCGCAGGCATGGATAACATGGGCAGGTCCCAGCGTGCCAGCAGTTTTCGGAGCAGCCACTCTAGTGTCACGCAGAGCATCAGGGTGAGGGTCAATCCCGCTAATTTCCATTCGTTGTTGGCAAAAAAGCCCCCCCAGACCAAACCGATAATTGCACTATTGAAGCCACTCAGTCCGATCCTCCAATCCGCGCGGGTATAGGTTGGCAGGGCATAGCCGGCCAGAGTGCCGCAGAGTACACCGGTTACAGCTCCAACCGCGGCCCAGGGTGAGATCAGGGCGATGCCCGTCAGCACCAGAGCGCCCGCCCAGGCTCGGTCAGCAAAGGCGAGTTGCGCCAGACCCCGGAGCGATACCAGAAACCAGGTTAAAACGTGCATCTATCTGCTCTTAGGCGCTCTGGAAGCGCATCAAGGGCAAAAAAATCAGACCAGATTTCACGCCGACGAACCAGCTCTGGACCGTCCGGACCCAGCAAGACCGTTGCCGGACGGGCCTGGATAAATTGCATCGACTGGGTGTGGCAGTAGGCGCCGACGTTGGAGATAAACAGCCGGTCGCCGACACTGAGCTGCGGCAGCAGCGCTCGTTCGCGCAAACGGTCGCTCTGCATGCACAGGGGGCCGTAGATATCCACGGGTTGGAGTTGGCTGTCTTGCCGGTTGAAGGTGTCGAGGGTAGTGTTCACCCGGTGATCGTAGTAGCAGGCGGTGGGTACTAAGTTGACTCCGGCATCGACGATGATGGCTTTACCCTGGCCCTGCACCTCTTTCTTAGCCAGTACCGTGCAGACCAGTTGAACAGCCCCATCCACCAACGCTCGGCCGGGTTCGAGTACCAGGGTGGGGCGCCCGCCGAACAACTCACGTGCCTGTTCGAGTTGGCCGCAGATGGCGTTGGCATAAGGGCTGAAATAGTCACCGTTGCGGCGACTGCCGCCGAACAGGTCATAGGCCGGTTTGAGGGTGTTTTTGGACGGGTAGCCGCCACCCATATCGATCATTGTCGGCTTGAGACCCAGGTCACGGGCGCGCTTAGCAACGTCAATCAGTTTTTCTGCGGCTTTGGCGTACATGTCGGGTATCAGGATGAAGGTACCGCCATGATTGTGAAGTAGTTCTAGGTTCAGGTTGGGGTTGCGCGCAATCAGCTCCAGAGCCCATTGGCAGTCACCATTTTCGTCATTAAAACCAAACTTGGTCCAGGGTGATTGACCGTATCGAAAGCTGACCCGCAGGCCTAGTCGTACCGGTTTGTTGAGGGTGTCGGCGATCTGCTCAACCATGGCAAGTTCGTCACCGTTATCGATATTAACGATGGCACCTTCGCCCAGAGCCCGTTGCAGTTCGTCTTGGGTTTTGTGGGGGCCATTGAAGATGATCTCTGAGGCAGGAACCCCCAGTCTTCGTGACAGCTCATACTCTACCCCGGAGACGACTTCGGCCCAGGCCCCCTCTTCGCGCAGGATCGAACAGACCGCGGGGAGGTAGTTGGTCTTGATGGAATAGGCGACGCACGTGTCCAGGTAAGGCTTGGAGAACGCGCTGGAAAAATCGCGATAGTCCTGGCGGAGCCGCTGCTCAGAGATAACGTAGAGCGGCGAGCCGTATTTCTCCAGCAGTTTTTCCGGGTCAAAGGGGATTTCAAAGTCCGGATCTGCCAGAAAATGCTGTGTCGGATGCTTGTTTATCGCCAGAAATGGCAGCGGTTCGATCATCGGTGGCGTATAAGGTTTTTTTTCAAGCATGTCGAATGACCCCTTTGATCGTTAGTGCTGCGAGGGTGGTCGGGCGAACAAGAATTTCGCTGCTACTCCGCATAAACACCAGATTAGGATTGTTTGAAACCGCTTCGGTTGATTCACCCATAGCGGTGCGCACAGCCACCCCGGGGTGGTTGGAACCCAGGCCTGCTGAGTAGAATATCCAGCCGGTAAAGCGAGGGTTGATCTCGATCAGATAGAACCGATCCCTGATCTCATCGCGAATAAATTCACCCTCTACGGGGCCTACCCATTCGAGCTCGCAGAGCATTTCGCCGAAACTTGCTTCGAGCTCGGGTTGCGCGATATGGAGCGCACTCCAGGTACTGCCTCTTTCACAGCGGGCCAGCTTTTTAACGCTTAACATGGAGAGGGCGCGGTGCTGTGGATCACAGACGCAGGCCACAGCAAAGACCGGGCCGGCAATCAGCGGCTGGATGATGGCCTCGGTGTTGCCGTAACTGCGCAGCCGCAGCCAAGCAGCCCGGGCTTCGGCGGCGCTGTTCACGGCAATGCACTGGCAAATAGGGCCCTTAATCGCTGCTGGCAGTCCAACGGCCTCCAGGGCGCGAGTAACCTCTGCTTCTGAGCGCACCACATGGCTTTCGGGGATTTCAAATGCGCCCCAGTCTGCGCGCGTCTTGGGTCCAAACAGCACCGGTTTTGAGCGGCGTTCGAAGGCTTCAAGACTGGGCAACAGGGTGCGTACACCCATCTGGGTCAGTTCATCCTTGATTTGGATAAAGTACGGAATTTCATCGTCTATACAGGGAATGACGACGTCGAAGGGATGGCTTAGGTACAGGGTACGCAGGCGCTCGAGAATGGCTTCTGCGTCGTTATAGGCGGGCAATGTACACACGGCATCGAAGAGATCCGGATCATAGGATCCGGAATCGAAATTGCCGTAACACAGACCATAAACCTGGGACACCTCCGGTGCCAGGCGGAGCGCCCTGGCAACACCGATGCCGGGATTGACTACATCAAAGGAGCTGATCCCTGTCACCGCAACGCGCAGGCCGGTGCTGCAGATGTTGTCCCGTAGGCGTCCATTGGTGGCAGGACCCGCGACGCTCTGGCGTCGGTGCAGGCTAAGTACATCGGCCAAGGGCACCAGGGTTTCGCTGATCCCATGGAGAATAATTGGCCCTGGTTGCGCCTTTTGTGGGGTTTTTTTAGTGCATAGCAAAATTTCGCTTAGCAGCAGCGCCGGTAAGTTGCAGTTGGCCCAGTGAGACAACCTGATCCAGCAAGGAAAGTGGGCGTTGATATCGCGCAGGTATAGCTCGTTACATCCCTGGGGGCGGACCAGGTCGAGCTCAAGAGGGCCGCGCCAATCCAGTTTTTTAAGGATTCTGCGGACAGTCTTGTCGATCTCCGGATCATCGACAACGGTACCACAGACCATGAGTCCGTTTTCGTTAGCGGCGAGTTGACGCATGATCACCATGCCGCTGGCCTCGCCGTCGCGGTCTGCGACCAGGGCGACGCTGAATTGGTCACCGTAAATCATCGCCTGCAGTAGAACTCCCTCGCCACGTCCTGCATCCAGGCGCAGGGCCTCGAACCGTGCCTGCTCAGGGGTGTAAACCACCTTCACGCCGCTGTAGATGCCTCGCATCAGCAGTGGAAATCCGAACTGTTCGGCGTGCAGCAGAATATCGTTTGGCTCTGCCAGATGCCGTGTGCTTGGGGCCAGCAACTGATGCTCGAAAAAGAACTTGGGCAAGTGCGGTTTGTGGATAATATCAATCCTGTCCGGGCGCGGCAGCAGGGTGTGGATTCCCGCACGCGCCAGACGTTCGGATAAACGTGAGATCAGTGCTACCTCATTGTTTAGGCAAGGCAGCAGCGCATCCAGGTGCGTCTTTTCATGGATGCGCAGGATCTGCTCCAAAACAGCATCGTCACTCGCACCGATAGCGGGAATCAGGTGCAGCCGGTCGGCAACACCTGGCATCCAGGCCGCAGTCATCACCGAGTCATAACCCAGGGCTTCGATGCTGATATTGGCTTGCCAGCCGTCGCGAAGCGCACGGGCGACCGCCGCGCCGGGTTGGTGCGCCTCAAGCCCGCCGAAGCCGGTCAGGGCAACAACCGCATCAGGCGTCTTCATCAATACACTCCAGCGCTCTTAACTGGTGGAGGAAGCTCAGGGCATCGTGTCTGGCGTTAATTTCGCTCAGTGCATAGTGGGTTTGTAAAATATCAGCGAGATGGCTCAGACTAGCGCCAAGTTTTAGTTGGCTAAGAAGTATCCAGGCCGTATCGTTGCACGAGCTGATCACCCCGGAGTGGGTATCGATCAGTAGGTGGCTGTCATCTCCCTGGTCACCTTCAAGTGTCATCCATGACTTCAGTGAGAATGTCTGCTCTTGCAGGGCAATTGCACCGTCCATCGAACGCACTCCTTTATTGATAATTTTGTGAGGGTTTTAGACGCGGTGATTTGACCGACGTGAGTACCCCATTAGCTTGCCAAAATAGGCTTGCAGGACCCTGAGTATGAAT
>JBALTG010000075.1:0-21958 GCA_036964625.1 Motiliproteus sp. | reverse complement strand
CTCTCGATGGCCACCAGCCAGGATCACAAACGCGCCCTGGATGGCGATTTAGGCCCCAATACCGGCGGCATGGGCGCCTACTCCCCGGCACCCGTGGTCACTCCTGAGATCGACGCCCGGGTCATGAACGAAGTGATCATGCCCACCATCCGCGGCATGGCCGCCGAAGGTAATGACTACACCGGCTTCCTGTATGCCGGGCTGATGATCATGGCGGATGGCACCCCCAAGGTCATCGAGTACAACTGCCGTTTCGGCGATCCCGAAACCCAACCGATCCTGATGCGACTCAAATCCAGCCTGGTCGAATTGTGCCAGGCAGCACTGGCAAAGAAGCTGGATCAGACCCACGCCGACTGGGATCCACGCCCAGCCGTAGGCGTGGTCCTGGCCGCCAATAACTACCCTGGCGACTACCCCAAGGGTGACGCCATCAGCCTGCCGACCACTGAAGCTGAAGGTAGCAAGCTGTTTCACGCCGGCACCGCCAATCAAGACGGCCAGGTAGTAACCGCCGGAGGCCGCGTGCTCTGCGCCACGGCACTGGGGGAGACGGTCACCGATGCCCAAGCCAAAGCCTACACGCTGCTCAAGCAGGTCAGCTGGAAAGGGATGAGCTACCGCAATGACATCGCCTACCGGGCGATCGCGCGCGAAACCGAGAGCGACTCTTAACAAGAGCTGTTCTGCGGATTCAAACAGGGGGCTCTATGGAGCCCCCTTTTTTTGTCTGCCGGACTGGGCGAGGGTAAATAATTTCACTAGTCTTAATAAGACCTGCACTGCCCATTTAGCCGTTTGGCGGTGGGATCAATACAGACGTAAGGCCCAAGCCCAGAGCGGCTTATAATCAACCCGAGCAGAGCAATTATGGGCATCACCATGGTTAAAAAAGAGAGTGCTAGCTGTGTCATCGGGGGCAAATCTCAGAGTGCGCTGGAGGATAAAGGAGAGATACCCTCGAACGATGAGCGACGCGGCAAACAGCAACCAAAGATGAAGGAGAAAAATTACCTCCAAGCCATGCAGCCGCTTCATGTCGAGCTACTGAAGTTGCAGAGCTGGGTAAAACAGGAGGGAATCAAGGTCTGCGCCCTGTTCGAGGGCCGTGATGCAGCAGGCAAAGGCGGGACCATCAAGCGCGTGGTCGAGCATCTCAACCCGCGTGGCTGTCGCGTGGTGGCTCTGGAAAAACCTACCGATCTTGAAAAAAACCAGTGGTATTTCCAACGTTACGTTCAGCACCTACCCAGCGCGGGTGAGATCGTCCTCTTCGACCGCAGTTGGTATAACCGCGCAGGGGTTGAGCGCGTCATGAAATTTTGCACGGCCGCTGAAATCAGAGAATTCCTGCGCGCTGTACCCGAATTTGAACGCATGCTGGTACGCTCAGGCATTCGCCTGATGAAATTTTATTTCTCCGTCAGCAAGAAAGAGCAACAGCGGCGCTTTAAAAAGCGGGAGACCGACTTTTTAAAAATGTGGAAACTCTCACCCTGTGATCTGGAGTCTCAAAACCTATGGGATGAATACAAATTCGCCAAGGAGGAGATGCTTTACCAGACCAGCACCATGGATGCGTCCTGGACCGTGATCAAATCAGATGATAAGAAACTCGCTAGGGTTAATGCGATCCGCTACATGCTTAGGCAGTTCGACTATCCCGACAAAAACGACGAGATTCTGATATTGGATCGGCGCATCGTCAAAACAGTACAGGAAGAGCTGTCCTAGACAGCCCCTTAACCCTGCCGCTGCAACCAACCCGGCGCAGCGCCAAGCTGCGCTCGGGTCATGCAAGGGGATGGTTAGCAGGGACGATTAGCCGGGACAACAAACAACCGACATAACAAACTAGTCGACCTCGACCAACTGATAGCTGTGGCTAATTTCGACCCCACCCTTCTCCAGCATGATCGAGGCGGAACAGTACTGTTCGGCGGATAGACTCACGGCGCGCTTAACATGGGCTTCTTTCAGCTTACGCCCCGAGACCACAAAGTGGAGATGGATCTTGGTAAACACGGCAGGCACGGCATCCGCCCGCTCGGCGCTGATCTCGGCACGGCAATCGGTGACATCCTGACGGGTTTTCTTAAGGATGGTCATCACATCGAAACTGGAACAACCCCCCAGACCCAACAACAGCATCTCCATCGGACGCGGCCCCCGATTCTTGCCGCCATGATCCTCGGGGCCATCCATGCTGTAGGTATGACCGGTGCCGGTGGTGCCGTCGAAACGGGCATCACCCGCCCACTTGATGGTGACATTCATATCAGCTATCGCTCTAAATATTAAGGGGAACTAACGACTCAAACAGCGCATAAAGGATGGTGACGATCATATTCGCCATCGCTCTAAAGATTAAGGGGATTAACTACTCAAACAGCGCCTGAAGTTGCTGACCGGGGTCCTCGGCGCGCATAAAGGCCTCGCCAACCAGAAACGCATGTACCTGATGGGCGTGCATCGCGGCAACATCCTCGCGACTCTGAATACCGCTCTCGGTGACCACCAGGCAGTCTCCCGGAATGCGATCCAGCAACTGGTAGGTGTTGTCGAGGCTGACCTCAAAACTGTGCAGATCTCGATTATTGATCCCCACCAGCTTGGCATCCACCCTCAGCGCCCGCTCCAGCTCGTCCGCGTTGTGCACTTCGATCAGCACATCCATACCCAACAACCGGGCCAGATCGTTGAGCTGCTGCAATGCCTGATCATCCAGCGCCGCAACGATCAGCAGGATACAATCGGCACCCAGCACGCGCGCCTCGTAGACCTGGTAGGGGTCAACGAAGAAGTCTTTACGGATCACCGGTAGCTGGCAGGCGTCACGCGCCTGTTGCAGATAAGTATCCGCCCCCTGAAAGAAATCCACATCGGTCAACACCGACAGACAACTGGCACCACCCTGCTGGTAACTGCGGGCAATGGCGGCTGGATCAAAGTGTTCCCGAATCACCCCCTTACTCGGCGAGGCTTTCTTGGCCTCGGCGATCACGGCCGAACGTCCGGCCGCGATACTGCTGCGCAATGCCTTAACAAACCCCCGAGGGGCATAGCCAGGATCGGACTGCTGCTTGATCTGCAACTGCAGCGCCTCGATTGAAACCTGAGCACTGCGCTCGGCGACCTCTTGACGCTTGCGCTGGAGTATTTTAAGCAGGATTGTCGGAGTGTTCATCGCTCAGAGCGCCCTTGTTAACTATAGAAAATTAAAAATGGAAAATTAAAACGAGCAGTCTGTCGGACTTAGTCCTGATCTACTGCTCGGGTTTGGCCGCCAGGGTATTGGAGACATTAGCCAACGCCTCAAGCTTGTGTAGCGCCGCGCCGCTTTTAAGGATCTGAGCAGCACGCTCAACACCCGCCTGCAGTGAATCGACCAGACCCGCGACATAGATCGCCGCACCGGCATTGAGGATGATGATATCAGCGGCAGGGCTCTGCTCCCCCGCCAATACGCTGCGGATCAACTGCAGCGACTGTGCTGCGTTGTCGACCACCAGGCTATCCAACACCGCACGCTTAAGCCCCAGCTGCTCGGGCGTTAGTTGGTACTCACTGATCAAGCCATCTTTGAGCTCTGCAACGTAGGTCGGGCTGGCGATACTGATCTCGTCCAGACCATCTTCGGCATGCACCAGCATCACATGGCGGCTGCCCAGGTGCTGCAACACTTCAGCCAAAGGGCGTAGCCACTCGCGGCTAAACACCCCCAGCACCTGATTCGGCGCACCGGCCGGATTGGTCAGCGGCCCCAGCACATTGAACACCGTCCGCACGCCCATCTCCCGGCGAGGACCGATAGCATGCTTCATCGCACTGTGATGTGCCGGCGCAAACATAAAGCCGACACCCAGCTGAGTGATGCAACTGGCAACCTGTTCCGGACTAAGGTTCAAATTCACCCCCGCAGCCTCCAGCACATCGGCACTCCCGGTGGAGCTTGATACCGAGCGATTGCCATGCTTGGCGACCTGACCACCAGCAGCAGCAACCACGAAGGCCGCCGCCGTGGAGACATTAAAAATACCCGCACCATCCCCCCCCGTGCCGCAGGTATCGACGATATGCTCACCACCAACCGGCACGGCGGTCGCAAGCTCGCGCATCACCCGCGCAGCCCCCACGACCTCATCTACGGTCTCGCCCTTCATTCGCAGCGCGATCAGGAAACCGCCGATCTGTGCCGGGGTTGCCGCACCGGTCATGATCGTACGCATCACCGACTGCATCTGCTCCGCAGTCAGGTCCTGACGCTCGGTCAGCGCTTTAATCGCCGCCTGGATATCCATCGCATGTCTCCTGTTCGGGGGGGTATCTTTAAAATAATAAAATACAGTTAACGTTCGAGAAAATTTCTCAACATGTCATGACCGTGCTCGGTCAGGATCGATTCAGGATGGAACTGCACACCTTCGATAGCGAGAGTTTTATGCCGTACTCCCATGATCTCCTCCACCGCTCCCGCTGCTGTTTCGGTCCAGGCGGTCACTTCCAGGCAATCAGGAATGCTGTCCTGCTCAATCACCAACGAATGGTAGCGGGTCGCGGCAAACGGATTAGAGAGCCCCTTGAACACCCCCTGATCACGATGATGGACGTTCGAGACCTTACCGTGCATCACCTGACCGGCGCGAATAATATGACCCCCGAAGGCCTGAGCGATACTCTGATGACCCAGACAGATGCCGAGGATCGGTAACTTACCGGCAAAATATTTTATTGCAGCAACAGAGATACCGGCCTCGCTGGGAGTGCAGGGACCCGGGGATATGACCAGTTGATCGGGTTGTAGCGCCTCGATCTGCTCGATGCTGATGTCATCGTTACGGTACACCTGCACGTCCGCACCCAGCTCACCAAAATACTGGACGATGTTATAGGTAAAAGAGTCGTAATTATCGATCATCAACAGCACAGCCAAACCCTTTTTAATGTCTCTTAGCAATTCACCCTAGCCAGCGCCAATAGCTTAATTAGCGCGCCCAGTAGGTGCAGAATGCTACCACAAAAACAGCGATCTACGCCAAAGGCTAACCACGTCCAGGGCGTTTTCAGCCGCGCAAAAAAAACCCGGTGATCTACATCACCGGGTTTATTAACAGCAAACGCTGACTAAGTAGAATTACTTCTTAGCTTTAGCCTTAGCTGCTTTACGCTCGATCTCTGCGGCAACCACTTTCTCAGACACTGAGCTTGGGCACGGCAGGTAGTGAGCGAACTCCATCGAGAACTGGCCACGACCGGAGGTCATGGTACGCAGGGTTCCGATGTAACCGAACATCTCGGACAGCGGCACGTCGGCCTTGATTCGAACACCGGTCACGCCAGCCATCTGATCTTTGATCATGCCGCGACGACGGTTCAGGTCGCCGATCACATCACCCACGTGATCGTCCGGGGTGAACACATCGACATTCATGATCGGCTCGATCAGCTGTGGACCCGCCTTAGGCATGGACTGACGGAAGGCGCCACGAGCGGCCAATTCAAACGCGATAGCCGAGGAGTCAACGGCGTGGAAACCACCGTCGAACAGTTCGAATTCAACGTCGAGTACTGGGAAGCCAGCCACAGGGCCGGTACCCATCATGCTCTTGAAGCCTTTCTCAACGGCCGGGAAGAACTCCTTAGGCACGTTACCACCCACAACCTTAGAGGTGAATACGAAACCGCTACCTGGCTCGCCTGGCTTGATGTTGTAGTCGATCTTACCGAACTGGCCCGATCCACCCGACTGCTTCTTGTGGGTGTAGGAATCTTCCAGCGGCTCGGTGATCGTTTCACGGTAGGCCACCTGCGGCTGACCCACTTCCAGATCAACGCCGTAAGTCCGCTTCAAGATATCGACCTTGATATCCAGGTGCAGCTCACCCATTCCCTTAAGGATGGTCTCGCCAGAATCTTCGTCAGTTTCAACCCGGAACGAAGGATCTTCAGCGATCATCTTGCCGATCGCGATACCCATCTTCTCAGATCCACCTTTGTCTTTCGGCGCAACGGCGATAGAGATGACCGGCTCCGGGAAGACCATCGCTTCCAGAGTACAGGGATGCTTTGGATCGCAGAGGGTGTGACCGGTCTGAACGTTCTTCATCCCGACGATGGCGATGATATCGCCCGCCTGTGCGCGATCGATCTCGTTACGGTCATTGGCGTGCATCTCAACCATACGACCGATACGTTCGGTCTTACCGGTAAAGGAGTTGAGGATACTGTTGCCTTTTTCCAGCACGCCCGAGTAGATACGCACGAAGGTCAGGGCGCCGAAACGGTCATCCATGATCTTGAACGCCAGCGCGCGCAGCGGCTCTTCGGTCGAAACCAGGGCCACTTCACCGGTAGGCTCGCCTTCTTCGTCAGTCAGTGGCTGCGACGGAACATCGGTCGGGCTGGGCAGGTAATCAACTACCGCATCCAGAATTATCTGAACACCTTTGTTCTTAAACGCAGAACCACAGAAGGTCGGGAAGAAATCCAGGGCGATGGTGCCTTTACGGATGCAGCGCTTGATATCGTCGATAGAAGGCTCTTCACCGTCCATATACGCCATCATCAGGTCATCGTCTTGTTCGACCGCTTTTTCGATCATCATCTCGCGGTATTCTTCGACCTGCTCTACCATATCCTCAGGGATAGCAACGATCTCGAAGTTCTCTGGCAGGCCAGTGTCGTCCCAGACGTATGCCTTACGAGTCAGCAGATCAACCAGACCGACGAAGTTTTCTTCGATACCGATCGGCAGCACCATGACCAGCGGATTGGCACCCAGGACCTTCTCAACCTGATCGACAACGCGCAGGAAGTCGGCGCCCATACGGTCCAGCTTATTGACGAAGATAACCCGTGCAACTTTGGATTCGTTAGCATAACGCCAGTTAGTTTCGGACTGAGGCTCTACACCACCCGAACCACAGAACACCCCCACACCACCGTCGAGAACTTTCAATGAACGGTAAACTTCAACCGTGAAGTCGACGTGACCGGGAGTGTCGATGATGTTGAAGCGGTGATCTTTCCAGTAACAGGTTGTCGCGGCCGACTGGATAGTAATACCCCGCTCTTGCTCCTGCTCCATGAAGTCGGTGGTCGCAGCACCATCGTGAACTTCACCGGTCTTGTGGATCTTACCGGTCAGCTTCAGGATACGCTCGGTGGTGGTGGTCTTACCCGCATCAACGTGAGCGAAGATGCCGATGTTTCGGTACAGGGATAGGTCAGTCATTGGGTTACTCGATAAGTCAGGGCGTAGAAATAGCGCGCGATTATACTAGATTTATAGTGCTGTTGGCTAATTATCAGCACTATTTTCCCGGTCAGGGCAAAAATGCCGGTTCCGATTCAAAACCTCCTTTCAATAATAAATTTGTCAGCGACCCAGACCGGCCAACAACGCCTTAAAAGCCCGGGTCAGATCAGGATCACCAGCAGAGAGCGACAAGCCCCGTCGCGCCAACGGCTCAGCACGCGCACGATCACCCATATGTAAGCGTAATCGAGCCAGCTGCAGATACACCTGCGGATCTCGCGGAGCGATGCGCTGTGCGCGTTCGAGTTGCGCCAATGCGCCCTGCGCGTCGCCCTGTGACTGGAGATTATCAGCCTGCTCGATCAACGCCAGTAGCACCGGCGCAGGCCCCGGGTAACGACCTGCGGCCGCAGGAGCCGATACCACCGGCGCCGGTACCACTGCCGGCAACACCGGCGCAGCCACTTCGGGCCGTTGCGCCTGAGGACGGCGCTCGTAGGCTGCAGCGGGGACCGGAGCCGGGGTCGCCACAGCATCGGGCTGCGCAGGGAACGTGGCAGCCCCGTAGCCTCGTTCCTCGACAGGAACACGGGCACCCGGCTGGCCGGCACAACCAGCCAACACCAGCAGCCCGACCGCTGCCGCCGCTCGCCACAGACCGCGTTCACGTTGAACGCTAGCGTAGATCTTCATAAAAGCTCCTAATCCGCAAACAAACGCGAGAACCAGCTCTGTGCTCGACGCACCGAGCCCTGTATACCGCAGCCGCTAAACCGCTGCGGTTCTGAACCGACAATAAAGGGGATTAACCGGGCATCGGGACACCCCGTACCGGTCAGCACACCCCGCTCAGGATCAACCCACTGATAGCTGACATCGGCGGGCGCAACCGTCTCAAAAGGTGCCGGTTGCAGCTGCGCCATCAGCTCAGCCCACACCTGCAACGCCCCACTACTGCCGGTCAGCGGCGTGGGGCGATTATCATCATGCCCCAACCAGGCCACCGCCAAATAATCCCCGGTAAAGCCTGCAAACCAACTGTCGCGCTGATCGTTGGTGGTGCCGGTTTTCCCCGCCATATTGAGCGAATCAGGAAAGCGCCGATACAGCGCCTTTGCGGTCCCTTCATGCACCGTTTCCTGGAGCGCATACTGTAGCAGATGAATAGCCGCCGGGCTGAACTGCTGACTTAACTCAAACGGGTAACTCGACAGCAATTGGCCCTCGCTGCTGACCACCGAGCGAATCGCCCGCAGCGGGGTTTCAAAGCCATTAGCGGCGATGGTTTGGTACAGCTGAGTCACCTCCAACGGACTGAGACTGAGCGATCCCAGCAGCAACGACGGAAACGGCGCTATCTCGCGGCGCACACCCAGCCGCTGCAACACATCAATCACGGCTGGGAGTCCCAGCTCCATCCCCAGATGCGCGGTTGCCAGGTTATAGGAGTGAGACAGGCCCTGGTGCAGCGGCACCAGCCCGCGCACCTGATGATCAAAATTATTCGGGCTCCAGACCGAGCCATCCGCATTCTGCAACTGCAACGCTTCATCTTTAATCGCACTGATCAGAGTGTAACGCTGCGGCTGTTCGAGTGCGGCCAGATAGACCGCAGGCTTAACCAAAGACCCGATCGGGCGGACCGCATCCAGGGCGCGGTTAAACCCCTGAAAGCGCGGTTCACGATCGCCGATAACAGCAACCACCTCTCCGGTCTGGCTATTGCCGACCACCAACGCCCCCTGCAGCCCTTTGATGGCAGCACCATGACGCTGCCGCAAGCGCTGCACCACGGTCTGCAGACTCTGCTCTGCAAGGCTCTGGACGATAGGATCGAGACTGGTGAATACCTGCAGCCCTTCCGAGGCCAGATCTTGCTGGCGATAATCACGGCGTAGCTGGCGCTTAACCAGATCCAGATAAGCGGGGAACGCGCCCTTGGTCAAACTGCTCTTGGCCACCACACCGAGCGGCTGCTGAGCCGCGCGATGGGCTGCACGTTGATCAATCCCGCCGCTCTGCTGCAGCAAGCTGAGCACCAGATCGCGGCGCGCTTTGGCTCGCTCTGGATAGCGACGCGGATCGTAATAAGACGCCCCCTTAACCAAACCGACAAGCAGCGCCAATTGCTCGACCGATAAACCCTCCAGCGGACGGCCAAAATAATACTGACTGGCCAGACCAAAGCCATGAATCGCTCGACTTCCCGCCTGACCTAGATAGACCTCATTAAGGTAGGCCTGAAGGATCTCATTCTTGTCATAATGCAGCTCCAGCAACATCGCCATCGGTGCCTCCATCAACTTGCGCAGTAAACTACGCTCGCTGGAGAGGAAAAAGTTTTTAACCAGCTGCTGGGTTAACGTACTCCCCCCTTGCACCACCCGTCCTGCGCGCAAATTAGCCCAGGTCGCCCGGGCGATCCCTCGCAACGAAATCCCATGGTGCTGATAAAAATGTCGATCTTCGGTCGCCACAAGCGCCTGAAGCAACAACGGCGGAACCTGCTCCAGCTGCACCAGATCACGATCCTCGTTATCTGCCGGATAGATACCTCCCACCAACACCGGCTCCAACCGCGCCACGGCTAACGCCTCACCTGCACTGCTGAGCTGCTGTAACTGACCGTTAGCAAAGCGCAACTCCAGACGTCGCGACGGTTCTTTACCATCGGCAAAATCGAATCCCCGACTGATCAATTCGACCCGGCCGGGCTGCAACTGCACCTCACCGGGACGCGCCGGCCACCCGACCTGCTGATAACCCAGTTGTTTCAGCTCTATCGCCAGCGCCTCTGCCGTCAACGCCTTGCCGGCGTAGAGCTCCAAGGGACGCGCATACACCTTGGCCGGAATCGCCCAGCGCTGGCCCTCAAAGCGGCTGCGAATAGTGGCGTCCATATACAGCAGCCCCAGCAGCAGCAGCACCAGAGCTACCAACAGCACTTTGAATAGCAACGCCCAGCCGCGACCAGTGGGCTTGGCTGCAGATTTAGCAGAACGGGAACGCGATGGTGCTCTCTTTTTTGGCATGCCGCGCAGTATAATCACTCTACCGACAGATGTGGAATTTACGATGCCCGATGCAGGTTTAATTATCGCCTTACAACAGTCTCAGCTGTTTGCTCATCCGATCGAACGCTTCGTACTGATTCAGACCCATATCTCCTGGGTGTTACTCACCGGCCCTTATGCGTACAAGCTGCGCAAACCGGTCAACCTGGGCTTTCTCGACTTCACCACCCTGGAGCAACGTTTTCACGATTGCTGCCAGGAGTTACAGTTAAACCGACGTTTTTCCCCTGAACTCTATATCGGCCTCATCCACATCGGGGGCACATTGGATCGGCCTCGACTGACCAGGGTCGATCCGGGTCAGCGCTTCGATCCAACGGCACTCGATTACGCGGTACAGATGCTGCAATTCCCACAACAGCAGCTACTCTCACAGCGCCAGTCACTGCCCGAGCAGGCGCTGCTAACACTGGCACAGGAGCTGGCCCACATCCACGCCAGCGCACCTAACGCGCCCACCGATGCGACCTTTGGCAGTCCAGAGAGCATCTACGCGCCGATGCAGCAAAATTTCGAACAGATCCGCCCTTATCTGCACAGCCCCAAGCAGCAGACTCAGTTACAGCGCCTGCAACTGCTCACCGAAAGCGAATTTCAACAACACACAACGCTACTCGAGGAACGCCATCAACAGGGTGCTATTCGCGAATGCCACGGCGACCTGCATCTGGGAAATATCGCCCTGCATCGAGGCCGGGCCTGTCCCTTCGACTGCATCGAATTCAACCCCCGTTACCGCTGGATCGATCCGCTCAGCGACCTGGCTTTTCTGCTGATGGACCTGCAGCTACGCGACCATCACGCCCTGTCCAACCGGATCTTAAACCGTTATCTGGAGCAGAACCTGGATTATCACGCCCTGCCCCTGCTGCGGCTCTACCAGGCCTACCGAGCACTGGTGCGCGCCAAGATCACCCTGCTAACCAGTGGCTGCAGCACCGAGCCTTTAGCAGCACCGGCCGCCAAACAGTACCAAGCCTACGTCGATCTGGCAGACCAGATATTAACGCCGGTAAAGGCCAGCTTGATTCTGATGCACGGCAGCTCCGGCAGCGGCAAGAGCTGGCTATCACAGCAACTTGTCGCGCAAGGCCACTGGATTAGATTGCGCTCGGACCAGTTACGCCAACACTGGGATCAGCACACGCCAGAACTGCCGCGCTACAGCCAACAGATGAACGACATCACCTATCAACGCCTGCTTGAAGAGGCCGAATCGCTTCTTCGCGCAGGACTCAGCATCATTATCGATGCTGCTTTTTTGAACCAGGCGCAGCGCCAGCCCTTTCTGCGACTGGCGCAGCAGCTAAACATCGAACCCGTCATTATCTGCTGCGCCGCAACCGCGGCGAAGCAGGCGCACAGAATCACACAACGCCTGCGCAGCGGCAAAGATCCATCAGAGGCGACGGTCGCGGTGCTACGCAGCCAGCAGACCCTCTACGAACCACTAACGCCCGAGGAGCGACGCCATGCCGTGACGCTCGACACCGCGGATAGCGATCAGGTAAAAGACTGCTTAGCGCAATTCGCCCCGGCATTTAAATAAAGAAGCCCCGCAGCCTGCCGGACAGGCCTGCTAGGAGTGCGAGGCGGTCTTACCCGCGTCGACATACAGATGGGTTAACTGCTCCAACTGGCGCAACAACTGCTCACTGGCATCCAGCACCAGCAAATTATAACGCTCACCCCCGGACTGCTGAATCGCACCATTAAACCAGGCCCAATCGGATTCGATCCGCACCAGCCGCTCCGCTATCTCGGCATTATCCAAGCGATGGGATCTCATCAGCCTCAGCGCCGCGTCAAATTCGCTGCGCACCTGATCCATCTGGGTGCTTACCGCCGGGGTTTCGATCCCCCAGCTGCTCAGCAAATAATATTTGGCCATGCGCTGCGATAACATCCGTTGCCGACCGGAAATATTGATCAACTCCGCCGCCGGGGTTGCCGCAAGCTGTTGCAGAATTAACACCAACCGATCGGATTCAGACAACAGCGACTCACTCAAACCCAGCAGTCTCTGCGCCCCAGGCGCACTCACCTTACCCAGACTCAACGGCTTATAGACCTGCCACAAATGCCCTACCCGCTCAAGCTGCTCAGCTACTTTAGGCTCATGCTGCCACTGATGCAGAAGCTGATACTGGGTTTCAAACAACCCAACCGCCTCAACCAACTCCTGTTCAGATTGCGGTTTCTGCACACCCAGGCCGACCTGGGCATAGGCCTTAAGAATTCGCTGCGTCAGCATCCGTTGCCGGCCTGCGTCATCGATCGCCTCTACCAAAGAATATCCCGAGGCGGCATGGGCGGAGGATAACGTCAACCCGACAACTGCCGACAACATCAATACTGAACGAAGTACTATACTTGCTACTCTCAACGCTAGACCTCTACGATAACTGGCTAAATTTAAACCAGCGTATATTATCAGGTCTATGCACTGGCGTAATCGATCCAGATCAAAAAACAACCAACAAGCGTGTAAACACCCGGCTTATTTACGATTAACGAACAACCCCGTACACTGCTAAAATGCGAATTATCAATACAGCTAACCACATTAGTGAGCAACGATAATCGATATCATGACGACAAAACGACAGACCCTACTGCTAGCCTTGGCACTGCTTAGCCTGGCCGGTCTTCCCGCCTATACCCTTCAGGCAGCAACGGCCGACAAAAGCGAGATCGATCAGCAACTGCTGCAACAAAAACTCAGTCTTATGCAGCGCATGCTGGAAAACTCATCCAGCAGCCGAAACATCACCAACGGCGACGATGTCCTCGCCAAGCAGCGCCTGGCCCTTGCGCGCGATCACGCCACCGTTGCCCAGCAAGCACTGACAACTGGACAACTCAGCACGGCTGCTGAAAATATTGAGCAATCGATGCAGCGCTACTCCGCCGCGGCCGCAACGGTTGCCAGCGCCACCGACAAAGGGAGCGCCCAGCACACCCGCTTCAACGAGTTGTCGGTAAGCATCGAATCTTTCCGCCTGTATGTGCAGAAAGCGGTGGTGCAGAGCCAGCAACCGAGCCCTTTGGATCAACGCCAACTGAGCAGCACGATGCAGCTGGCAGCGCAACTTGGGCAGCACCAAAACTATGGCGAAGCCAACGAGGTACTCAACGAAGCCTATATGCTGACCATCACCGCCGTTTCGGCCCTAAAGGGCGGTACCACCATCGTCTACAGCAACACGCTCGACACCCCGGAGCAGCAGTACCAATACGAAGTTGAGCGCTACAAGGGCTTGCTGCAGCTGTTTGAAATGGTGATACCCGATGGAAAAGTCCCCACCCGGTATACATGGACCCGCAAAGCACTCGCCAAGTGTGATGTTTCGTTCCGTAAGGCAAACCATGTAGCGGCAGAGCAGGACTTCCCGCAAGCCCTGCAACTGATCAATAAAGCAACCAACGACCTAACCAGAGTACTGCGTCGACTAGGCCTGCCTATCTCCTGACAGGCTGAATCCGCCAGCACATAGGCACACCAATCCATCAGAATTTGCTAAACTAGCCGCTACCTATCCTATGGCTGATACCTCCATGACCCGATCCTGCAACCGACCTCAGCACGCGTTACTCCTGACCGGCACGCTCCTGCTCGCGGCCGCCTCACCCAGCCAGGCGGCCTGCAGCGATCCCGCGGGCCCAAACGTCGACTGGTTCGAATGCGATTTGGCCGATAGCGACCTGCAGGGCAAAGACTTGTCGGGAGCCAACCTGGGCATGGCTAACCTCAACAACAGCAACCTCAACCAGGCTATCCTGACGGGTGCAACGGCAACCGGCACGCGTTTTAATGGCGCCACACTGCAGGGGGCCATACTGGATAATGCGGATCTGCGCTGGGCCGAGCTAGAGCGCGCCGACCTGAGCTCAGCCAGCCTGCTGCAAACCAACCTGGCGCAGGCCAAATTGCGGCGTGCCCAGTTTCCCGGAGCCGATCTTAACGGTAGCAATCTGGCCCAAGCCGACCTGCGCGGCACCAATTTCAAGCAATCAATACTGCAGAACGCCAACTTATCAGCGGCAAATTTATCCGCCGCCAACCTGTTCCAGGCGGATCTCAGCCACACCAACCTGGGCAACAGCAACCTCCAGGATACCAATCTGATCCAGACCAACATCCGCCAAAGCAATCTGGCCTGGGCCAACCTGAACGGCGCCAACCTCTCATCCAGCGATCTCAGCGATTCCAATCTGGCCCACTCAACCCTGAATCAGACGGTGATTAAGTGGGCCAATTTTTCCCGTTCCAATCTGTCTGACAGCCAATTCAGCCAGTCGACCCTGACCGCCACAAGCATGATCAACAGCAACCTTTCTCGTGCTGATTTGAGTAATACGATCCTACGCTGGGTAGATTTCAGCGGTGCAGACCTGAGTCATGCGGACCTGAGCGATGTGGATCTGGCCGCCGAGCATGCGATCAAGAAAACATCGTTTAACGGCGCAATCCTGCAACAAGCCCGGTTCGATCGTTCTAATTTGAGCGGTGCTGACCTACGCAATGCTGATCTAACTGGCGCAAGCATGCTCCAGGCAACCTTAGACAACGCAGATTTGAGCGAGGCGACCTGGCATGACGGCTCTGTTTGCAGCCAGCCCTCAATGGGACAGTGCATTACCGAGCAAAAGTCGTTAGACGTGGTGATAGAGTTACAACAAGATGAGCAGATTATCGATCTGATTCAATAATCCGAAAAATCAGTGCTACAGATAGCGGCCTGCGCTGGCAACAATAAGCGTGACCACTCCCACGCTGGCGTTAATGACCACCAGCGTACGGATAAGTCCCATCTGGACCCCTGCCAGCGGCAAGTTTTTGTCTTTAAGCGCCCGCTTTAATACGGAATAAGGACGAAAGAACAGATAAAGGAAAATAGCCGCCATCAACAGAAACAGCAGCAACATGGCATGGATGTGAATACCGGCCAGGGCGAAACCACCAAAGACCCGTAACAACATCCACAGCCCGGTGCCCAGCAGCACCGCTAACGCCCCCCACACCCCAACAAAGAACCGACTCAACACCGCACACAACAGTGGCAACCGCTGTGGCGGTTCGAGCAGCTGGACTGCCGCTGGTCGCACCGCCAACAGCATCACCAGCATGCCGCCGACCCAGTAGACCGCAGCCAGCAGATGCAGGGCGATCGCTACCGGCATCAGCCTTGGCGCTCCAGGTCACGGACGATATTGCGCATCGTTTTCCAGGTGGTTGTATCGATCGGACCCGCATGCCGGTACCGAACGATCCCCTTAGCATCGACAATGAAGGTTTCCGGTGCCCCGTAAACCCCCAGATTGAAGCCCAGTGTTCCTTCAGGATCGAAGATAGTAAACAGATAAGGATTGTCGTACCGGCGCAGCCATTGCTTGGCCGCCTCGGCGTCATCCTTATAGTTCAGACCGATGATCGGAATGTTGTCATCGCGGGCGATGCTGACCAGCTGCGGATGCTCGACCTTGCACGAAGGACACCAGGTGGCCCAGATATTGACCAATACGGGACGTCCGGGCAGATCGGCCTCGGTAAGGGTCCGCTCTGGGTCTTTCAGCGCTGCCAGCGCAAAGGCGGGAAAGGATTTGCCCACCAGGGCCGAAGGCAGCTCCCGGGGATCCATCGAGAGCCCCTTCCATAAAAACAGCCCCAACAGCAGCGCCAACACAATCGGTATAAACAACAACACGCGACGTAAATTCATCTCTTTCTACTCCTTAATCACGCGAGCTGTTTAGCTGGATTCGGACGCCGACGCCGATAACGTTTGTCCGTCGCTGCCAGCAGACCGCCGATACCCATAAAGATGGCACCCAACCAGATCCAGCGCACAAACGGCTTAACCTGTATCCGCACCGCCCAGGAACCATCCTCCAACCGCTCACCCAGCGCAAGGTAGATATCGCGGAACAACCCGGGATCGATCGCAGCTTCCGTCATCGTTTGCTTGGCGACGTTGTAGAAACGCTTCTGAGGCAACAGCTCGGTATAGGCACGGCCATCGATCTGCAGCGTAAAGTGGCCTTCATCACTGACATAGTTAGGGCCAACAACCTTACGCATCTCATTGAAGGTAAAGCTGTAACCACTAATCTCAACGGTCTCGCCAACGGCCATGCGCAGATCGCGCTCGTCATTGTAGATGGTCACCATGGCGATACCAACGACCGTCACGCCAATCCCGATATGGGCGAACAGCATGCCATAATAGCTTCGCGACAATCCCTTCAGGGCTGCCATCTTGTCCGGCTTATTAGCCAGTTTCACAGACAGATCCTGCAGCGAAGCCAGAACCACCCACAGCAGCAAGCCGGCACCCAGGGCACCCCACCACTCCAGCGCCCCCTTGTACAGCAGGGGCGTAGCGATGCCGACAACGACACAGATCAGGGCAATAATCAGCAACGGCTTCCACATCCGCGAATCAGCCTGCTTCCAGCGCGTTAACATCCCAACCCCCATGAACAGGGTGAGAATACTCATAAAGGGCACAAAGAAGGCGTTGAAGTAGGGCGGCCCCACCGAGAGCTTGCCCAAACCCAGCGCATCGATAATTAACGGATACAGGGTCCCGAGCAGCACCGTAATCGTCACCACGGTCAAAATAACGTTATTGACCAGGATTAAACTTTCCCGCGAGACCAGTTTAAAGTTCGACTCGCTCTGTAAATTCGGCGCCTTAATCGCATACAGCAGTAACGAGCCACCGACCGTAATCGCCAGCAACACCAGTACAAAGAAACCCCGGGTCGGATCCGTTGCAAACGCATGCACCGATGTCAGCACGCCGGAACGGACCAGGAAGGTGCCTAACAAACTCAACGAAAATGCGAAGATGGCCAATAACAGCGTCCAGCTCTTGAACACGCCACGCTTCTCGGTCGCCGCCAGCGAATGCACCAGCGCAGTACCGACCAACCAGGGCATAAAGGACGCGTTTTCAACCGGATCCCAGAACCACCAGCCGCCCCAACCGAGTTCGTAATAGGCCCACCAGCTACCCAGTGCGATACCCAGGGTAAGAAAGACCCAGGCCACATTGGTCCAAGGCCGCGCCCAGCGCGCCCAGGCGGTATCCATCTTGCCACTCAGCAGCGCCGCGATCGCGAAAGCAAAAGCCACAGCAAAGCCAACATAACCCATATACAACATCGGCGGATGGATAATCAACCCAGGATCCTGCAGCAATGGATTAAGGTCTCCACCGTCGGCGGGAAAATTCGGCAGATAGCGCGCAAACGGACTGGAGGTCAGTAACACAAACAGACCGAAACCAACCAGAATGATCCCCAGCACCGCCAGCACTCGCGCCAGAATATCTTCCGGCATGCCCTTGCTAAACAGACTGACAGCGAAGGTCCAGGCGCTCAGAATCCATAGCCAGAGCAGCAACGAGCCCTCGTGCCCACCCCAGACCGCGCTCAGCTTGAACGCCAGCGGCAAGGCGCTATTGGAATGATTGGCGACATACTTCACCGAGAAATCATCACTCCAGAACGAATAAAACAAACAGATAAAACTGATCGTCAACAGGGTAAACACGCCGTTGGCCAAAGGCCGGGCGTAGCTCATCATCTGCATATTTCCAGAGGTTGCGCCCACCAGAGGCACAACCGCCAGGACCAGACTCAGACACAGCGACAGAATGAGTGTAAACGTACCAAATTCAGGGATCATCAGCCCTTAACCTCCGCTCTTCTGAAGAACAACATCGTCACCGTCGGCGGTTTTTCCAGCGGCGTCCAGGGCAAACTTAACTTCGGGTGGCATATACTCTTCATCATGCTTAGCCAGTACCTCTGTGGCCACAAACACACCCTCGGAATTCATCGCACCCTGAGCAACGATACCCTGCCCCTCCCGGAACAGATCGGGCAAAATACCGGTGTATTCAACCTCGACATTAGATACGTGGTCGGTGAGCCCAAACCGCACTTTAAGGTCGGTCTGATCGCGTACGACACTGTCATCGACGACCATGCCACCCGCACGGATTCGCTGACCGACAGGCGCCTCACCGGCGGCGATCTGGGTCGGGGTAAAAAACAGATTAATATTTTGGCTCAGTGCGTATAACGAAAGCCCGACAGCAACGCTGACAGCGACCACGATGGCTACCACAAAGGCCATCCGTTTTTTTCGTTTAGGATTCATTAGCACCTACCTCTGGATATGTGAAACATACTGAAGGAGATAACACTTAGTTGACCACCTCGCTGATAAGAATCTTGATTAACTCGTCATTACCCGCCACCTTGACCGGACTCATAACACCCTGAATATCGCCAGGCTTGGCCCCCGGGGAACCCGAAAAACTGACCGTGGCGCGGACCTGCACCTGTTCGGCCGATGACAGTTTGACCATCGGCCCCATCGCCATCGAATCATCCAGGGTCACCATGGCCGGCAGATCACGTACCTGCAACCGGGTTGCCGCCAACGGCATCTTCGACCCAGTGACCGCCTGGGCATAAACGAACACGGTCGTTTCGGGTGCAACAGTACCCTTGAGTGCGCGGTCCAATTCAACCAATACTTTCAGCGATGCAAGCGCCAGCTCGCTGTCGGGCTGAGCCGTTGCCGAGGGAGTCGACTGCGGGCGATATTCGATACCCTGCTGAGCCAGCTCCGACCTAGCCGCGGCAATCGCCTGCTGCAAGCCTGCACGGTTCACATTGGTGCGATCACTAGTCACTAGTTGCTGCCAAAGATCGATCGCCTTGCTGAGCTGGCCGGCGTCGTAAGCAGCCATGCCGAGCAGGCCGAGAGTCCCCGGATCCTGAGGATCCAGCGCCAGGGCGCGATCAATAATCTGCTGCACTTCGGCGGTGATCTGACGATTATTCAGATAATACAGCGCCTGTGCCTGCTGGCTGATGATCTCGGCGTGCTCGCCGACCAGCTCACCCACTTTGGTAAACGCCCCGTACGCATCCTGGTAACGCTGCAGAGTCAGGTAGGTGCGCCCCAGGGTAAACCAACCCTGGGAATTACCGGGCTCCGCTTCCAAACGCGCTTTCAGCGCAGCAACCTGAGCATCAATTCCAGACAGATCATGGCCGGTATCCGGGTGCTGCGAGGCTGCGGTTTGGCGGGGCTGGTTTAACAAGTCACTGGAGCCCAGCTGCAGATAAAAATAGAACGACAGCAGCGGTATGATCAGGGTCATGGCTAGCGGGATCCACACACTGAACGGCTGGTCAGCAGTCGCGGCACGGGGCGCATCATCCACCTCCTGCAACAGGTTCCGCTCCAGCTCCAGGTGCAAGTCATCGAATGCAGTCTGATCCAGATTACCCTCGACCAACTCCTGCTCCAGCTCAGAGACACGCTGTTTAAAGATATCCACATTGAGCTGATTGCGGTCAATATCTGCAACGCAGACAGCCACCTCAGCTTTGGGTCTCAACCAGGGCCACCATACAAAGGCTAATGCAAGCCCTACCAACGCGACCAGTACTGGCCAGAAAAAAGTCATCATAGCTGTTTATTCACCAAAGAAGAGGAAGTGTCGTTCCTGTACTAACTGCAACCCTAGGACACTGAGATTTGCAAAAAGTTTAAATCCGCTGCGCATTATACTGTTTTACGAAGATTTCAAAAGCGATCAGAGGCATCGGCTTGCTGTAGAAGAAGCCCTGTACGTAGTTACAACTCAGCGATTTAAGGAACGTTTTCTGTGCCTCGGTCTCCACCCCCTCAGCAACCACCTCCAGCTTCAGACTGCGCGCCATCGCCACAATCGCCTGCACCAGCGCTGCGTCGCCTTTATCGTCCGGAAGGCCCTTAACCCGGATATTTCACAAAGGCACTTAGTAAAAGGCTGAAAGCCCCATGCTTTCTGGTTTATTGAATACATCTGGCGATTACATTTTGTAATCGAGCGCGTTGATCGATTTTCTGACTCCGCTGGCGTTGCATTTCCCGCCATCTCCCTTGACCCTTGGAACCACCAAGGCTCTGCGGAAGATAGCGGCGACTGCTTAACCAGCGTAGCCAGAAATTTCGATCCCTTCATGAAATATCCGGGTTAACAAAGGCACGGTCAATTTTTAAAATATCGATCGGGAAGTGCTTCAAATAACTCAGCGAGGAATAACCAGTACCGAAATCATCCATCGATAACTTCACCCCAAGGGCACGTAACTGCCGCAATGCTGACAGCGATTGTTTATCCTCCATCAGCATGCTTTCCGTAATTTCGATAACCAGACGACTGGTATCCACCTGCGAGCCGACAATCACCGAGCACACCGTCTCGACACCTTCCGGACCCAGACACTGCTTGGCAGATAGATTGACCGCGACCCGTATCGACAGATCCGCATCATCGCGCCACTGCTTGAGCTGCTCACACACCTGCGCCAACACCCAGCGCCCAATCGGCACGATCAAACCGGTCTCTTCCGCCAAAGGGATAAACCGCGCAGGTGATATCAAGCCCTGTTGCGGATGATGCCAGCGAATAAGCGCCTCAGCCCCGGTCACTGCCTGGTTATGAAGACTTACCAGCGGCTGATAATAAACCTCAAATTCCTGGTTAACGATCGCTTTACGCAGATCTCTTTCGAGCTGCGAGCGCACTTGGGCCTGCTGATTCATCTCATGGGAAAAAAGCAGTAGCTCGCGCCGCAGCTCTCTTTTGCCTGCCACATCGCCGCGTCTGCATGATGCAGCAAACCGGCGATATCCTCAGCATCAAGCGGGTAAAGCGCGACCCCGATACTGCTGCCCAGATAAGCCTCGCCCTTATCCAGCTGAAAGGACTTAGACAGCCGCTGACCGATAGCTCCGGCAATATGCTCGGCGTCGTGACTGGAGCGAATCTCCGGTAACAGAATCAGAAACTCATCGCCATTCAGTCGGGCCACGGTATCCGAATCACCCACGACCTCTGTCAGGCGCTCCGCCGTGGCTTTGAGCAACGCATCGCCGGCGTCGTGGCCGTAGGTATCATTGACCCATTTGAAACGATCCAAACCCAGATGCAGCACCGCTACCTCAGTACTTAATCGCTTGCTACGCGTCACCGCGGAGCGCAGCCGATCCTGCGCCAGCATTCGATTAGGCAGCCCGGTCAAGGGATCGTAGTTGGCCTGCTGATACAACAGCCCCTCGGTCTCTTTACGCTTGGAAACATCGCTAAATACCGCCACATACTGCTCAACATCACCAAACTGATCCAAAACCCGGACAATCGACAGCCACTCGGGGTAGATCTCGCCGTTTTTACGCCGGTTCCAAATCTCGCCCTGCCAGTGGTTATAGGTCCGCAACGCCGTATTCATCTCTGCATAGAACTGGGCATCATGATGACCAGAGCTGAGCAGTCCGGGATCTTTACCAATCACCTCGGCGGCCGAGTAACCGGAGATCGTGGTAAACGCAGGATTGACCAACTGGATTTTATTATCCGAATTGGACACGATGATCGCTTCCGAGGTGGTATCGAACACAGTACTGGCCATTTTTAAACGGCTATCTTTAACCTTTTGCTCCGTCACATCGACACTGATAAGGACAAAATTTATCCTGATTACCCATGATCTTCAGCCATCACAGCGCCAAGCGATGCGCCTGCTTCTTTTGTGGGTCGGGTTTCAACCC
>JBALTG010000074.1:0-22426 GCA_036964625.1 Motiliproteus sp. | reverse complement strand
CTCGTTGGCCCCCCCATAGATCTTCGCGACCCGTGAATCGGCGTACATCTGGGCGATGGGGTACTCCATCATGTAACCGTAGCCACCGTGGAGTTGCAGGCATTCATCGACGATCTCACACTGTTTCTGCGACACCCACCACTTGGCCATACAGGCGGTTTCGACGTCCAGGGTTCCGTCGATAACCCGGTCGATGCAGTTATCGACAAATACCCGGGCGATGGTCGCCTCGGTCTTGGCCTCGGCCAGCTTGAAACGGGTATTCTGCAACGCCAGCAGCGGCTTGCCGAACGCCTTGCGCTCTTTGACATAGTCCACCGTCAACTCGATGGCCTTCTCCATCACCGCTACCCCGGCAACGCCGATAAACATTCGCTCCCGTGGCAGCTCTTTCATCAGCTGATAGAACCCCTGACCGGGCTCATCGCCGAGCAGATTGGCCACCGGCACACGCACGTTATCAAAAAATAGTTCGGTGGTATCGGCACATTTTTTTCCGAGTTTATCGAGCGGCTTACCCACATCGAGCCCGGTCACCTTGGCCTTTTCGACGATGATCAGCGAAATGCCTTTGGCCCCTAAGGTCTTATCGGTCTTGGCGACGACCACGATAATGTCGCTATGGTGACCATTGGTAATGAAAGTCTTAGAACCGTTGATCACATACTCATCACCCTCACGAACCGCCGTGGTCCTGATCCCCTGCAGGTCGGATCCGGCACAGGGTTCGGTCATCGCAACAGCCACGACCATTTCACCCGACACCACCTTCGGCAGATAGTAGTGTTTCTGCTCTTCGGAACCAAAAGCAAGAATATAGCCGGCTGCGATCGAATGGACCGTACTTCCGAAATCGCTGAAACCCGCGCGGCACTGTTCTTCGGTGACAACCGCCTCGAAGGCAAAATCCCCCCCGACCCCACCGTATTGTTCCGGCAGACTCGGGAACAGCAGCCCCATCTCGCCGGCCTTGATCCAGGCCTCGCGGTCAATCATACCCTGCTTGGCCCAGCGCTCTCGGTGGGGCACGAATTCAGCGTTGAAAAAACTACGCGCCGCGTCACGAAACATTCGCAGCTCATCGTTCATCCAGGAGGATTCTTTGTGTGTCATTTGATGCGTCCTCTTTCTATTTATTGGTGATGACTTAGGATGATCTAAAGATCACTTGGGTCTGAAGTCAGGCAGAAAACCACTCCGTACAGGAACTTTAGCGTCTAAGGGGGACTATCCGCCGTTACGGTAGCGAGTTCCCTTAGCAGGCGGGTCATTAGGCGCACCGGCAAAACATTGCGCCAAGGCCATCCAACGTTCGGCGGAGAGACCCACCGTACTGAGGGAGGTGTCGGCAATGTTTCGGGGCTGGGTGACGACTTGACAGAATTCAACCGCGCTACCCTCAACCTTGTTTCCCTGATCCGGTTCATTCCATTGCCAGATATCACCCGAAGGTGCCGTCAGGCGCACGCAGGGCTTCTTGGCCGGAACATCTTCTTTTCGATTGCTAAAGGTCCAGCCGAACGTATTGACCCCCATGATGGCGATGCTTTTTATCCGGTCCGTATCGACCCGTTCAACGCCAAGGGCATCATAGATCGCCTGCGCGTGTGCCCAGGTTTCCATCAACCGCGCTGAAATACAGGAGCGAACACTCATCTCGGGGCCGGCCCATTTGACCCGCATCTTGGGGTTGGCTTGGGCAAAGGATTCGGTCATTTCCAGGTAAAAGTCACGCCACAGATTAAGCAGCGCCCTTCCCTTAATATTACCAAGCCATAGATCTGAGGCCTCACGCATGGTTTTACCTGCGGCTCTGGCGTCTTTCAGGGCTCCGTACTCACGCGCGAAGCGCTCCTCATCCTGCAAGGAAAGCAGCGCCAGGTGATTATAGTGATGCAGATGGGCCAGGATATCGTTGAGCGTCCAGCCTTTGAATTGCGTCTGCGTCTCAAACACCTCCTCCTTTAACGGCACCAGGCGTTGATAAAGGGCATCACTCTCATCGCGAAAGTCATAGGCTTGTTGCAACATGTTGGCGCACTCCAAAGTTCAGCAGCCGATCCAGCGCACAGTCGAGGGCGAAATCACGCCCCTGCGCGCTTCATCAATCCGTTATGCCCAAGCGTGGCCACCCACAGCAGCACACGCACTGTTGAATAATCCAATCGATTAATTGCCGGCAACCCTTTTTATCGCTTTAGCCGCAGCCCACTGGTCGACCTGAGCATCTGAATAGCCCATCTCCAACAAGATCTCTTGCGTGTGTTCGCCGATCAGGGGACATTGCGCATTAGTATTGCCTTCAAGAAAGGGCGTAAAACCGGGCGCATGCACTAACGGAATTTGTCCCACAACCGCATGCTCGACCCAAGCCACACTGTTAACTTCAGCCACGTGCGGATCGTCAAGAAACTCGGTGTAGCTGTTAACCGGGCTGTTCATCACCCCGGCTTCGGCCAGCCCCCGTGCCCAGAAAGCGGTCGACTTTTTCTCAAACTCGACGCCAAGGACGTCCATCAATTCTTCCCGACTAGCCACCCGTTTTTCACGCGTGTTAAATCGCGGGTCAGTTGCCAGATCATCGCGACCCAGCACCGAACAGAGGGACGCGTAGTGGTGTTCGCGCATGGCGGTAATGGCGATATAGCCATCGGTGGTTTTCATATTGCCGACCGGGACATACAGTGGCGCGCCGGTTTGCCCATCCTGGAGATGGTGTTCAATGATTTTGGCACCCTGGAAGGCTGCCGCCGCCTGCATCATATTACAGTCGATAAAGCAGCCTTTGCCCCGGAGACCACGGGCCAACAGCGCTTTGAGCAAGGCTTGGGAAGCATAGAGACCCGTTATAAAGTCAATCGCCACCATGCCCGTTTTAGTGGGAATTCCATGCTGATCCTTGGTAATGGACATCCAACCCGAAAACGCCTGGATCACGGTATCGGTGGTGGGGAGCTTGGTGTAAAGCCCCTCCTGACCAAAACCAGACACGGAGAGATAAATAACAGTGCTGTTGCGCGTCACTACCGAGGGATAGTCCAAGCCGAATTTAGCCATGACCCCGGGGCGGAATGACTCGATAATGACATCGGCCTCCTCTACCAGCCTTTGAGCAATCGCAATGCCCGCTTCAGATTTGAGATCCAAGGCGATGGATTTCTTGCCCAGATTGCCGGCAACGGCGTGGGAACTCAGGTCACCATAGGTCTGGCCCAGCGTTCTGCACCAGTCACCCTCCATTGGCTCAACCTTGATGACGGTTGCTCGAGATTGCGCCAGCGTTAAGCCTGAATAGGGACCTGCAATGCCCTGACTAAAATCGACGACTTTCAAACCTTCAAGCGGCTGCATTTCACCCATGTTTAATCCATCCAAAATAACGTTTGTTGTAATTTCTAGAACGCCTTGTGATTTCGCTACGCGGTATCACATTCTGCGCTGATGGCTTTACTGTACATTTTTAACACAGCAAACTCAACAAACAAAACACGTGACGATTTTTAAGCAACGTTTGCCGAGTAAGTCATTTGACGCAACGGATGAGTCTGGGCAGTCTCGAGTAGAAACAGCCGGGGCTAGGAGACGGGGTGTGGGTTTATTGATGAATGCTGACGATCTATCGAGTGAGCCTAGTGCGCCCCCCTTGATAGCCAAAGACAGGCTGTATCCCTAAGCAGTGAACACCATTCCAACCGATAGGCTGTGCCGAGTTGACCACCCTAGTTCGATGCGGGAATACTGCAGGCGTCACAGCGTAATTACCGATGCTTGCGCACGCGCATCAGCCCTTCCTGCGCGGTACTGGCGACCAGTCGACCATCCTGGGTAAAAAATTTGCCGAAATTGAGACCACGGGCGTTACCCGTCCAGCTGCTTTCCAAGTGATAGTAGAGCCACTCGTCGGCACGAAAGCTGTCGTGAAACCAGATGCTGTGGTCCAGGCTGGCAGGCTGCATGCCCGGCGAATGAACCGACAGGGCGTGGGGGCGCAACGAGGCGCCATACAAAAACAGATCAGAAAAATACGCCAGCATCGACTGATGTATAGCGGGCCGGTCGGGCAATGGGCCTCGAGTGCGCAGCCAGACACCGGTTTGCGGCGATTGCGGCTCAGGGGCGAACCAATCGATGGGGGACGTATGGCGAATATCAAGCGGTTGAAAGGTAATTTGCTTATTGGGGTTGGCGATCACAACCGTATGGCGATTCCAGCGCTCGCTCTCATCGACCAGTGCATCTGGCTGGCGCGTTTCAGGCATGCTGACTTGAAAATTGTGACCCTCCTCCTTGGCCTGAAAAGAGAGTGAGGTGATAAAAATGGGCTTGTCTTTTTGGGATGCCACCACCCGTCGGGTATTAAAACTGCCGCCATCACGGATATTTTCTACGGCAAAGATCACCGGCAGTTCGGGCTTGCCCAAGCGGATAAAATAGCCATGGGAGGAGTGCACAATCCGATCTTCAGGAACGGTATGCAGCGCCGCGCTCAGTGCCTGCGCCAGGATTTGACCACCAAAAATCTGATTAAGTAACACCGGGACATTGTCCCCCGCGAACGTACCCTCATCAATTTTCCGCAGGTTGATAATTTCAACCAACTTTTGCAGATCGTCAGGCATCAGTGCTTCTCCGTATCTCAATAAAATGCGCCAAAAAACCACCGGGATAAGGTGACAAGCATTGAACTAAACTAAATCTGTAGGTGCCTAAAAACAGCGGGCAACGATTAGTCAAAAACCCCATCCCCTATGTGGCTGAGGTAAACATGCACCAGCGATCAGCCTTGAAAGTCACGTTTCATAGCATCACGCTTGGGGTCATGCTATTCATCAGTGCGTTAAGCAACGGCGCAGAACCCATCACCATTGCCATTGGTAACTACTATCCCTACAACAATGAACAGAGCCAGGGTCTGATCAGCGACCTCTATCGCGCCGCTTTTGCCGAGGTCAATCAGCCGGTAACATTCATCACCACACCCATTCGGCGCGGCGTCAGCTTGCTGCTACACGGCCAGATTGATGCCTTTTCCTCAGGCAACCTGTTTGTTCAAGGCGCCCAGAAGGAACTGATCACCTGGACGCCCACCTACAAGGTAATGATGGCCAGTTTCTTCCTCAGCCCCGGCCAGCACGCCCCCCAGCCCTTGAAAGACATCAGTGATCTGCGGGGTTACCGCGTCGGCGTCGTGTTCAATTCAGTCACCTTGGCGCTTTTCGATCAACATCAGGTCACGGTCACGCAATTGCAAACGCCGGACCAGCTGCTGCATGTGACCCAACGGGGCCGGCTCGATTACTTCACCGTGGGCTTGCTCAGCGGCCTGCTGTTGATCGATAAGCATTTTCCTGACAACTGGCAGCAGTTTGACCACCATCCCTGGTACAGCATCGATCCCGGACTAACGTTTTTAAAAAGTGATCAACGAGCGCTTGAACTGCAAGCGCGCTACGAAATAGGCCTCGGCAAAATCAAAAAAAATGGCCGCTATCTGCAGATCCTCGAAGCTTACTGGGGCAAAGGCAACGTCCCCAAGCTAGCGCTTCCCGTCGAACTCCAGCCTTATGGGGTCGACCGTATCGACCCGGCCCGTTTCCACGCGCTGAAACGTGACAGCAGTGGCAAGCTGATTGAGGCGCCCTGAACAGACAGCCGTTATAACGCTGCTGTTTTATGCAGGATCACTATCAGCCGTAGCCAGGGCATCCAGCTGCTGTCGCTCCAGCTGCAAAACGGCGCGATACTCGGTTTCCAGGCGATCAACGACGCAGGCGAGCGGCACCACGGCCGTGCTAGCACCCACCGCGTGGCCTGCGGACCAGATATCGGTCCAGCGGCGTTTACCCTCGGTTTGTTTGGAAAAATCAAATTCTGCACTTTTAACCAGTGTTTTAGGGTCCAAACCCTGCTTGACCAGCGACGGTTTTAACCAGCACACCGGTGCACCGGTAATCGCATCCGAGGTCCAGGTATCATCCGCGACGCTTTCCACGATCATCTCCTTGTACTCAGCCTTGGCCATGCTTTCATCGGTGGCGATAAATCCCGTGCCCATATAGGCCAGATCGGCACCGGCCACCTGCGCCGCCCTGATCGAGCGGCCGCTATTAATCGCCCCCGCGAGCACGACCGGCCCATCAAAAAAGCCCCGTACCTCTTCGATAAAGGCGAACGGCGACAGCGAACCGGTATAACCGCCGGCACCGCTACACAGCAGCACCAGACCATCGGCTCCCGCATCGACGGCCTTACGCGCATGCCGAGGACTGGCCACATCGGCCAACACGTAACCGCCATACGCATGCACGCTGTCGATCACCTCTTTTGGGCTGCCCAGTGCCGTAATCACAATGGGCGGTTTATGTTTATAGACTTGCGCCAGGTCGCCCTCCAAACGGGGGTTGCTGGGATGCACGATCACATTCGCCGCCCAAGGCACCCCCTCCGCCTTACTGACCTGAGATATCTGCGCATACCAGTCGCCCAATATCTCGAGGGTACGCGCATTAGGGGCCGGAAAACTGCCGATAATTCCGGCCCGACAGGCGGCAATCACCATCTCAGGTCCGGATACCCGCAGCATAGGGGCCTGTATCACCGGCAGACGAAGCTTCTTTAAAAACTCTCTAAATTGCATGGGTGCCCTCTCCACAATAGAGTTCATGTTGCGATCTCCGATGAGTATTTGATCGGTTTTTATGCTTATCGCCATAAAGAAATGAGCACGCTGATTGAGGTAACCTGGCATGCCCCCAAGTCACCCGCCCTACTAAGGGCGCTTATTTTTTCCAAAACGGATCACGCAGCTCTTTCTTGAGTATTTTATTGGCCCCCGACAACGGCATGGGCTCAGATCGAATGGTGACGCTGCGCGGACATTTAAAACCGGCAATGTGCTCCCGACAGAAGTCGATCAACGCCTTCTCGGTCACCGATTGATCCTTTTTCAGGGTGACGATGGCGTGTACCGCCTCTCCCCAGGTTTCATTCGGGATACCGATCACGGCACATTCCATAATGGCGGGATGCTGGTAAATCACCGACTCCACTTCCAGGGAATAGACATTCTCGCCGCCGCTGACAATCATGTCCTTGACCCGGTCCACCAGGAACAGATAGCCGTCCTCGTCGAGATAAGCGCCATCACCCGAGTAATACCAGCCATCCCTGAGCACCTCGGCGGTCAGCTCCGGTAGTTTCCAGTACCCCTGCATCACGCAGGGGCCACGCAGGGCGACTTCACCCACCGTGTTGGCTGGGCAAGCGTTGCCCTCGCTGTCGACGACGCGCAGCTCTGTTTGCAGCGTCGGTCGACCCACCGAGGTGAGTTTGCCCACCTTGGGACCGTCAGGATCATGATCGCTGTTACCCAGCACCGTGGCACAGGGCCCGGTTTCGGTCATGCCGTAGCCTTGAGTGATATAGATACCCGGAAAAAGTGCCAGGACAGAACGCAACAGTGTCTCGGACATGGGCGAGGCGCCATACATCAGCTGCCGCAGTGACGACAGATCCTTGTCGACGAAGGAGGGATCATTGATCAAAAAATTGAGTATGGCCGGGGCGCCAAAGAGGTGGGTGATGCGATGATCCTGAATATCCTGCAGCACCTGTTGGGTATTAAAGTCGCGATGCAGCACCACCTGGGTCTCGAGCATGACGCTGGTATAGAGCCGCGCGGCGCCCGCCAGATGAAATATCGGCATGATCATCAGAAAAGCGGCGTCGTCACAGACAAGGCTGTTGGTCGACTGGACCAAGGCGGTCAGATAAATATTGGCATGTGACACCATCACCCCTTTGGAGCGCCCCGTGGTTCCGCCGGTAAAGAACAGCGCGGCCAGATCATCCCCGCCGAAGCCGCCATCGACAGCCGGTTCTGCCGCCGCTAACAGCGTCTCATAATTTTGAAATCCCGCCGGCGTCTCACCCTCATCGGCATAAATCAGGGTTTCAATACAGGGGCAGGCGACCTGCAGCGCCAGGGCCTGCTGCCAATGGTCCCGGTCACAGATCAGCACCTTGGGGGTACAGTCTTCCACGCAGGCGATCATTTCCGGCAACGCCCAGCGAAAATTGACCAGGGCATTAACCGCGCCGATATACGCGGGTCCAAAAAATAGCTCGGCCAGACGATCGGTGTTTTTCGACATCACCGCGACCCGGTCTCCCGCCACGATTCCCAGCCTGGCGAGCGCCCCACCCAGGCGCGCACAGCGTGTTTCATACTCCCGCCAGGTCTTGGTACGACCCTCGAAGGTAATCGCCGGCGCATTGGGCGACATCCGTACGGTGCGGGCCAACATCTGGTTCAAACTCAACATAAGGGTTTCCTTGGTTTATCTTTATTATTGTTCAAACAGTCCGCTGTAATCGCACCGCATATGACGAGGTGCTGTGTCTGCCTCGGCACGACACGCCTTACCCCATTCGGCCAGCAGGTCAGTACTATCGCTATGCTGACCCTGCAGACCCTGTTTAACACTAGCCGGAGTCCGGCTAAAACGGGGGGCAGGTGCCGGTTGAACGGTGCCGTCTATCTCCACAAAGGTCTGGCGGGCAACATTGTGCGGATGATTCGGTGCATCCCAGATCGACAGCACGGGGGCAAAACAGACGTCGCTGCCCTCCATGATCTCGACCCACCGGGCCTGGGTCTTCTGCTTGAATACCGTCCGCAGGATCTCTTTTAACCGGTCATAGTGCTGCGGATCGAACGCCTTACCGCCCAGGCCGTAGTCGGCAAATTGCTCGGGATCCAAGCCAGCTTTATTAATCAGTAGTTGGTAGAACTGCGGCTCAATCGCGCCGATGGAGATATGTTCGCCATCCGCGGTCTCGTAGCAGTCATAGAAATGGGCACCACTGGCGATAAAGTGTTTGCCCCGCTCATGGGTAAACTGGCCACGATGTTTGAAGTCGTGGAACATCGCCATCAACAGGGCGCTACCATCCACCATGGCGGCATCGACTACCTGACCTTGACCCGAGCGTTGGGTTTCCAGCAAGGCGCAAACGATGCCAAAGGCCAGCATCATGGCACCGCCGCCGAAATCACCAACCAGGTTCAGCGGCGCTTGCGGCCCCTGCCCCGCCCGTCCGCAGGCATGCAGCGCACCCGAGAGCGCGATGTAGTTGATATCGTGGCCGGCCGCCTGAGCCAGGGGTCCTTCCTGGCCCCAGCCGGTCATGCGCCCGAACACCAGCCTGGGATTACGCCCCAGACAGATCTCAGGCCCCAGCCCTAGACGCTCCATCACTCCGGGACGAAATCCTTCGATCAGCGCGTCGGCCGACTCACAGAGCTGCAACAGGGTTTCCTTGCCTTCGGTCGACTTCAGGTCCAGCACCACAGAACGGCGCCCCCGCAACATCACCGGGCTTTGGGCACTCTTGGCAACGCTCTCGGCGTTGCGTACCACCCGAATCACCTCGGCCCCCATATCCGCCAGCATCATGCCGCAAAACGGTCCGGGGCCAATGCTTTCGATCTCGATAATTTTCAATCCCGCCAACGGTCCCATAAAACGCTCCCAGACTAGTCTCTTATCAGCTGCACCCAAGTGGAAAATACCCACTCATAGCGAACAACGAAAAACCCGCTCGGTTGGTTATTTCGGCTGCATCCGGATACCGCCATCGATACGAATCACTTCGCCATTCATGTAACCACTCTCGATCAGAAAAGCGGCCAGCTTGGCATACTCGGTGGGCTTACCCAGTTTCTTGGGGAACAACACCGCATTAGCCAGGCTCTGACGCACCTCTTCCGGCAACTTAGCCAGCATGGGCGTCTCGAACAATCCGGGGGCGATGGTGTTGACACGGATGCCGGTAGCGGCAAGATCACGGGCCAGCGTCAGCCCCATGCCGACCACACCTGCTTTGGAGGCAGCATAAGGAACCTGGCCGATCTGGCCATCGAACGCCGCCACCGAGGCGGTATTGATGATCACACCACGCCCGCCATCGGCATCGGGTTCGTTGCTGGCCATCGCTTCAGCAGCCAGGCGCGCCACGTTGAAGGTACCCACCAGATTGGTTTCGATCACTCGACGGAAGTTACCCAGCGGCATAGTGCCGTGGAAGCTGCTCAGGGTCTTGCCGCCACCACCGATACCAGCGCAATTGATACAGATATGAATCGCGCCAAACGTTTCAACAGCCTGGTCAATCGCAGCTTTGACCTGTTCTTCATCGACCACATCGACGTTGGCATAGAGCACCTTGTCGCCGTAGCGGGCGACTAGGTCCTGACCAAGCTCGGTGTTCATATCGAGCACCAACGCCCGCCCGCCTTGCGCGATCAGAAGGTCGACCGTCGCCCGACCCAGACCAGAAGCGCCGCCGGTTACTACGGCTACAGAGTTGGAAATTTGCATAACGTCACCTTTTTATTTAAAAACTGAAAATCTGACTCGTTGAAACAACCTATTTAAAAACAGAGGACTACCAGAACGTGGCGGCAGTCTCGACCTTCTGCAGCAACAGATCCGGGGCATTAAAACGCTGCCCGTATTGGCTGGCCAGCTGGTCTGCGCGCCGGACAAATGCCGCCGCGCCGAGCTCAGCATCCGTCCCCGCGTCACTGCTGAAGCCGTAGCTGTCGATACACTGGAATACCCCGCCAAGGGAGGCGGGAAATCCGGCCCCGTTGACCGAGCCAACATTGCCTACGACGACATCGCCAATCAGGTCCTGCTCCCAACAGTGCAGCGCCTCGATCACCTGGCTGAACAACAACCGATCACGAACATCTGCCAGATTGACATCGACGCAGCCTGCCCCTTTAACATCATCGCCGAGGGGGTTGCGGGTAAGACCGGCCTGGCGCGCTACCGCGTTGATCAGCACCGGGCTGATCAGCTCGTCCAGCAGCCGAGCCGCCTCGGCATGGTAGGCCTCAGATAGTCGCGCCACATAGTCTTCAGGCGCCTGCACTGGCTCCTTGCTAGCCTGCAAGAACTTGAACGCCACCAGCCCTTTGGCTTGCGGTGTCATCACCAGCGAGGTCAGAGCGCGGCTCTCGATCCGCAGTGCAGTATCAAAATTGACCCGGGTGGCATCGACGGCGACATCCAGAATCATCTCCGGAGCCGGCAGGCGCTCTTCGCTCTGCTGGCTCAGTTGAGCAATGGCTCCGGCAACGAGCCGACGCACCACGGTATCGTTGGCGCCGCCACCGGGCAATTGATAGCCTTTCTGATCCCAGGGCTTGGCCACCTCGGGGTTAGCCTTGATCCAGCTCCGCGCTTTGGCCAACAGGCTGTCGTTGTCGCTGGCCAGTTGATCGATTAAGCCGCTGGCGAGTGCCTCATCGGGACGAACCAGAGTGCCTTCGAGAAGATAAGGCAGCGCTCGCTTGAGCCCCAGCAGATGCACCGTTCGCACCACGCCACCGGCACCCGGAAGTAACCCTAAGGTGGCTTCCGGCAACCCGAGCAGGGTCTTGGGATTGTCGATGGCGATCCGGTGGAAACAGGCCAGGCAGATCTCAAAACCGGCCCCCAGCGCCGTGCCATTGATCGCCGCCACGACCGGCTTGCCCAGTTGCTCCAAGCGGCGTAACAGGCTCTTTTTGGCCTCCAGCGCATGAAAGAATTCAGCGCTTTGCGAAGGTTGCAACGCGTAAATACGTTTAAGATCACCGCCGGCAAAAAAGGTTGGTTTGGCCGAGGTAATAATGACGCCGGCCAGTGTTTCTTTTTCGGCTTCTAAGCGTGTCAGCGTCGCTTCCATAAACTGCGTGCACGCATCATTCATGACGTTGACCGGTCCATCCATATCCATGGTCACGGTGACAATATTGTCTGCGTCGCGCTGGTAGTGAAAATCACCCATATTAGCTACCTCGTTTCAATTCGTTGCACAGCGGATGGGGCGCCCTTGATATTTGATAGCGAGCGACTCGTTGGCTGCGTGCTGTGATAATTAAAGCCTTAAAGGCTCAAACACGCTCGATAATGGTGGCGATGCCCATGCCCGCTGCGACGCAGAGCGTCACCATGCCATAACGCTGATTGCGGCGTTCCAGCTCGTCCAGCACGGTACCCACCAGCATGGCGCCAGTGGCACCCAACGGATGACCCAGGGCGATAGAGCCCCCGTTGACGTTGATCTTTTCGTGCGCCACCCCGGTGTCCTGCATAAATCGCAGCACCATTCCGGCAAAAGCCTCATTGACCTCGAACAGGTCAATATCATCAAAATCAAGCCCGGCAATCGCCAATGCCTTACGTGCGGCGGGGGCCGGACCGGTGAGCATCACGGTCGGCTCCGAACCAACGACCGCCGCTGCCACAATTCGACCGCGAGCCTTCAAGCCCAGATCACGACCGGCCTGCTCGCTACCGATCAGCAGGGCCGCCGCCCCATCGACGATGCCCGAGGAGTTGCCGCTGTGATGCACATAATTGATCTTGTCGATGCCGGGATATCGCGCCAGGGCCACGGCCTCGTAACCCGCAGCGCCCATCGGTGCAAATGCCGGTTTCAGCGCTGCCAGTTTCTCCACGGTGGTACCGGGGCGGGTATATTCATCACGATCCAGAATCAGCAGACCATTTTGATCCTTGACCGCAATCAGTGACTTGTCGAAATGACCGTTCGCCTGAGCCACGGCCGCCCGGCGCTGGGACTCCACCGCAAACGTATCGACGTCCTCACGGCTATAGCCCTCCATCGTCGCGAGCAGGTCGATGGCCACCCCCTGGGGGATGTAATTCAATGCCCGTGCGGTCGCCGGATCATCCGACCAGGCGCCTCCCCGGGTCCCCATCGGGACCCGTGACATGCTCTCCACTCCGCCAGCTACGACCAGCTGCTCCCAGCCGGACATCACCTTGGCGGCAGCCAGATTCACCGCTTCCAGACCGGAACCGCAATAGCGATCGATCTGGGTTCCTGCCACCGACTGATCCCAGCCAGCGCGCAGTACCGCAACTCGAGCGATATCCGAGCCCTGTTCAAATACCGGCTGGACACAACCCATGACGACGTCGTCGACGCGCGCGGTATCCAGATCAAGCCGCGCTTGCAGGTTACGCAGCAGGCCAGCCAGCAGATCGATCGGCTTAACCTCATTCAGTGCACCACCGGTTTTCCCTTTACCTCTCGGGGTACGCACAGCGTCATAAATATAGGCAGATGACAGATTCGACAAAATAGGTCTCCCTTTTCAAAAAGGCTGAAGGCAACGGCGAGTCCGCAGCAACTTGAACCACGATACCGACAAACGAACACACAATCAACCATTACGATACCTGATTTTGCATAGCGAAACGACACATCACTAAAGACCTGCCAAACAACCTGCCTACTTAATAACTCTGAACCCGCCTTACAACAGCATCGTTATAAAAGATCGGCAATAAACACTCACCGATGCGCCTCTACAGGCATGGGGTGACGTAGTCATAGCGACACAACGGTGCAGCGTATGGGCGTTAGGGCGTTAGGGCTCCAGGATCACCCATCCCTTCCTTAACCCTTTGAGCACAAAAAAACGGCCCTTAACTTTCATTAAGGGCCGCCTGAAGGTGGCTAGGAGGCTGACCGAGAATAGACTGACCTACTGCGAAACCTGTATTTTGGCCAGATTTGACGCTCATTTTTGGCAAATAGAACCACTATTCACAAGCTGCGTCCCTGCAGCTTGCCCTTCGGGCAGCCATTGCTGTGTAAGTCGGCTTTCCTGCCGACTTATCTTCGCAAATGAACGATAAATCTGACTCAAAATACAACTCTCTCGCTACGCTCGCTATTCTCGGTCAGCCTCCTAGTAAAACTACGAGGAAACGAGCCCTAGAACATCGTATTGGGCAGCAGCAACGACAGGATAGGAAAGGCCATCAACGCTATCAAGACGATGATATCCATCACCAGAAAACGCATCACTCCCATAAAGATGTCGTACACCGGCACCGAAGGTTTAGTCACACTCGCAATCACGAACACATTCAAACCGACGGGCGGGGTAATCAGGCTGATTTCAAGCAACTTGATCACGACCACACCAAACCAGATCAGATCCAGGCCATACCCTTCCACCATCGGAATCAGAAATGGCAGGGTCAACACCAAGATACCCAGCGGATCCAGGAACATACCGAGCAGCAGATAGACGCCGGCGATCATCACCAACAGCAACCACAGGGAGACGTCAGCAGACGCAACTATATCGACCAGCGCGGGCGCCAACCCCGTCAAGGCGACGAAGCCGACAAAGATCTTGGCACCGGCTGCGATAAAGAAGATGGTGGTCGTCTGGGTACAGGTCTCCTTAACCGATTCGACGAACTGACTCCAATCGAGTTTTTTCTGCAACACACCAATAACGACGGCGATAAACGCACTGATCGCCGCCGCTTCGGTCGCGGTGAAGATCCCACTATAGATACCGCCGATAATGACCGAAAATAACACCAATGCTGGCCAACACTGGATCGCCGCCTTGCGACGATCGCCACGAGCGAGTTCAACCTCAGGAACCGGCGCCGCTTCAGGGTTACGTTTGACCCAGATGTAGATCACCAGCAGAAAGCCAGCCAACGACAGCAGACCGGGAATCACCCCCGCCAGAAACAGACGATTGATCGACATCTCGGTAAAAATACCGTAGATAATGAACAGTACACTCGGTGGAATCAGCGACCCCAGGGTGCCGCCCACCGCCACGGTGGAGCTAGCCAAACGCTTATCGTAACCGGCATTGAGCATCTCCGGCACGCAGATCCGTCCCATCGCCGAGGCGCAGGCGATACTGGATCCGGTAATCGCCGAGAATCCGCCGCAGCCAAACACCGAAGCCATAGCCACGCCTCCCGGAATTCGCATCAACCAAACCCGCGCGGCACGATAGATATCTGTAGTCATACCGGTGTGATAGGCGATATGCCCCAACAGCATAAATAGCGGAATCATGCTCAGGTCATACGAATGCACCAGATCGAAGGTGTTGCCAGCGATCATAGACAGCGTCGGCGACAGTGCGCTCTCGACGTCAAACCCACCCCTACGTATGGCAAAGAAAATAAAAATAAACGCTGACGAAACGCCAGCCAACGCGAATGCAATCGGTACCCTGAACGCCAGCAGCAGCATCGCACAGGCAAATCCGACCAGCCCTAAAGTTAATGGATCCATGAACTAGCCCTCTTCAATGATTTCGTGGTCAACAGCGGCACGCTCTACCAGATAACCGGTATCGCCGACGATGGCAGCTCGGACATCAGCAACGCATATCAAGGTTAAGCGCAGCACAAAAAGTACCGCTCCAACCAGATAGGCCAGCCGGCCCGGCCATTCGGGAAGATCCAACTCGCCAAAGAAATAGGCTCCCGATTCGGCCGCGTGGGCGAACTCCTTCCATGCGGCTAAGGCAAGAAGAGACAAGGCCAGCAGGCTGATGATCGAGCCAATGGCCAGCGTCCACAACTTAAGACGATTACCCATCCGGCTAAAAAGGAACTCGATAGTGATATGGCTGTAATTAGCCGTGACATAGGCCAACGGCAGAAAGATCGCGCCCACCATCAATTCGCTAACGATCGTCACATCATCGGGGACCCCGTTGCCGAATAAATTTCGCATAACAACGGTCGCGGTGATCATCAACCCGAGTGCGACGATGCACACTCCGGCGAGTGCTAACACACCCAGTTCAAGTTTTTTTAACATTACAACCACCTCCGACGGTTTGAGTAATTATTATTGTGTCGACCAAAGCGCTGACTTACTCCGTCAGCACGGGCCATCCATGACCCTAATACCCATCCAGCAACCTTATCGAGTCGAGTACCAGATCAATCAATTAACGCGCCCAGGGGTAGCCCTTGCTATCACGCTCCTGGCTGTACTTGCTCACCGCTGCACGGTACTGCTCGACCAGTGCCGCACCGTCCATACCACTGGCAGAGGCTTGCTTGGCCCAATCAGCGATGTATGACTCACCCGAAGCAACCAGCTTGGCGGTATCTGCAGCAGAGAAGCTCAGCATCTCAAGCCCCCCATCAGCCAACTTCCTCTCACCATTAACCTCACCCGTCAGCACATTCTTACCATGATGATCAACGAAGTCAGCAGCGACCTCATCCAGCACAGCTTTCTGCGAGTCACTCAGGCCATCACGAACGTCTTTATTGATGAAGATACCGAGACCGGTAAAGACGCCCCAGCCCATCTTGGTCACACTGTTGGCAACTTCGTTGTGTTTCAGCGCCGCCGAGGCAGCCATATAACTTTGGGTACAGTCAAGCAGACCGGTATCCAAGCCTTGATAGGCCTTGTAGACACTCATATTGACGGGACTGGCCCCCAGATCGGCAAACACCTTGCCGTAAGCACCGATACCACGGACCTTTTTGCCCTTGATATCGTCGAGTGATTTAACCGCATCACTCTTACACACCAGCGCGACCTCGCCGACGTTATAGGGGGCGACATAGGCCAGATTCTGCCTGGCCAAACTAGCCTTCACCGCATCGCTTTGCATATGGTCGTTAAGCGCCCGAACACCGACCCAGGCATCCCGATTGGGAAACGGCAGATCGCCGATGGTGTGGCCCACCAGCTCCTTGGGAAAATAGGCCGGGATGATCGTGCCCAGATCCGCCACACCGCTGGAGATAGCCTGGCGTGCACCTTTGGCCTTGAACAGCGCGCCACCCCACTGAATATTGATCTTCAGATCACCACCGGAACGCTTGCCAACCTCGTCAGCGAGCCACTGAACATCTGCCGCACGGGCACCCCGGTTCGGACCCGGCTCACCGAAAATCAGTGTGGTTGCAGAAAATGCCGGTACGGCGCTTAAACTGGCTGCGCTCAAGGTTGCTGCCAAAGCCATCTTCTTTACTAGTTTCATGGTCCAATTCCTCGATACTTGATGTAAGTCTAGTTGGTTTTATTGTTTTCGCTATGCGAAATCACATATCGCTTTGTGGTTGCAACTCTACATAAATGAACCGCACGGTGCAAGAGGCAAAAACCGCGCAAACCTCTGCGCAACGACACTTCTAAGACCATTTACCCCTAGCCTAAGTGGCTGATCCAGCCACAACCAAAAAAATAACGCCTTATAAACACATGCTTAACACGATAATCACTGACGCGACGCACAGTGTGCTGTGGATAACTCTGGACTTGTAATGCCAGATTTTCGCGGCATTAATTTTCACTCTGCGGAACGACGATACTCATTATGAGTTCGCTAACATCACCGGGATGCTGCTCGCCCACTCGGATCGACATGCCCGCGCAATAAGCCTCTATCACTAGGCACACGATATTCACGTCGATAACCCTGAGTGCAGCAAGCAGCCGAGGACGGGCAGATAGCCTCCCTTACCCGGAACTGAATCGGTCTAAAATCAATTGGGAACAGAGCGTGCGTTGATGCGGCTCTTTTTATGCGGGTTCAATCCAGCTCAGGCTGGCGCCATCGAACTGCGCACAAACGCTACCCGATACGCGGGATGGAGGGGGACAATACGCCGATCGACATTAGCAAGGGAGCAGTCTGCAAGGGGAGCTGTCACACCTAACACTGATCAACAAGCGGCAGGCCTTCCCACACCGACAGCCGACAGCAAGGTTGAACATATAATGACGGGGCAGGTGAACCTTGACAGCTCCCCTTGGCATGGCCAAGGGGCTTTCCGGCGATTCCGGTAAGGGGTCACCCCTGCGGTAACGAGGAATAAAAGGAGACGCGCAGACAGAACCGCTATCGATGCTGTCTCTCTGCGCGAACATTTCACGGCCATGTACCGGGAAAAGGACCTGCGAATGGGTTGAGGATTAACCTATTCGCACAACACGTTAGTCAGTTTTATCGCCTAACAAAGGGGGGGGGAGTGAGAAGAGCGTAATCATTAAACCCCGGTCGACATAATATCCCGAGCCACATGGATCAACTGAGGCGCCAGGGTACCTTCTAAATGCTCTTTAGAGAGCTGGTAGGAGGGACCGGCACAACTAAGGCACACGATTGTGTCATCCTGCAATCTAACCGGCACCGCAACGCCGTTAACATTACGATCCCAATCGCCGAATGAGGTCGTATAGCCTTTTTCCTGATAATCAGTAATCGCCTGGTCTATTTCTGCGGAAATCTTGGGCCAAGCATCACCGGCCCGCTCTTCAAGCAGGGTCAGAAACACCGCCCTCTCCTGCGGCGCAATGGCCGCCAGAAAAGCCCGCCCCACGGCGCTGGTTGCCATCGGCACCCAGGAACCGACGTCCATACGTAACGATTGAGCGTCGTCTCCCCGGCTGTATTCGACAAAGATCATCGACATCCGTTCCCGGGTCGCCAACCCCACCGAAGCTTCGGTCCGCTTCGCCATTTCATCCATATAGGGTTTAGCCACCTGCCGCACACGCAAGTTGCTGGTGTAGGCATTACCCAGGGCTAACACCCCCGATTCGAGCTGATACTTCTCCAATCTGGAGGAGTAGTTCAGATAACCAAGTTGGGTGAGCGTATAGGTCAAGCGGGATACCGTGGGCTTTGGCAGGCCGGTAATCGCGGCAATATCCTGATTGCCGAGCACCCCACCCTTTTGCCCAAAAGCACGTAAAACATCCAATCCACGAGCCAAAGCCTCAACGAACTTTCGGTCTTTGGTCTCGCCTTTAACTCGGGGGTATTCCAGTATCTCGTTCATCTGTGTCCGATTTTGTTGGCAGCGATAGTTCAGACAAGTATACCTGCCAATTATCTGATTATACACACAGCAAAACAAAACCCCTTTCCACAATGACAGAGGCGGTGAACTCCATCGGCTATCGGGGCCGCGTAGCAGAACGAATGCTCACGGCAGTAAACGACTGCCGTCAGTTCATCGTTAACTATAAGCATATAAGTTAACCGCTGATTTAGAACGCTCCAGGCATTAGTTGAATGCTTGAATGCCCGTGATCGCACGGCCCAGAATCAGTCCGTGCACGTCGTGAGTACCCTCGTAGGTGTTGACCGCCTCCAGGTTCATCATGTGACGAATGACGTGGAACTCGTCTGAGATGCCGTTGCCGCCGTGCATGTCACGGGCAACCCGGGCGATATCCAGCGACTTACCACAGTTGTTACGTTTGAGCAGCGAGATCAGTTCCACCGGGCACTGCCCCGCGTCCATCAGTCGGCCCATCTGCAGACAGCCCTGCAGCCCGAGGCTGATCTCGGTCTGCATGTCAGCGAGTTTTTTCTGGATCAGTTGGGTGGCGGCCAGAGGGCGGCCGAACTGCTTGCGGTCCAGGGTATATTGGCGTGCCGCGTGCCAGCAGAACTCGGCAGCACCCAGAGCGCCCCAGGCGATGCCAAACCGGGCCTTGTTGAGGCAGCCGAACGGACCCGCGAGGCCCTTTACGTTGGGCAGCAGATGCTCTTCGGAGACCAGCACGTCGTCCATCACGATTTCACCGGTGATGGAGGCGCGCAGGCTGAACTTGCCTTCGATCTTCGGGGCTGACAGGCCCTTCATGCCTTTCTCCAAGACAAAGCCACGAATGACCCCGTCGAGCTTGGCCCAGACCACAAAGACGTCGGCGATGGGACTATTGGTGATCCACATCTTGGCGCCTTTAAGCAGGTAACCGCCGTCTACCTTCTCGGCGCGGCTCCTCATGCTGCCAGGATCAGAGCCGGCATCCGGCTCGGTCAGGCCGAAGCAGCCTATCCACTGGCCGGTGGCCAGTTTGGGCAAGTACTTCTGCCGTTGCGCTTCGCTACCGTAGGCATAGATGGGGTGCATCACCAAAGAGGACTGTACGCTCATGGCTGAACGGTAGCCGCTGTCGACGCGCTCGACTTCGCGGGCTACCAGGCCGTAGCAAACGTAGCTGACGTTGGCGCAGCCGTACTCTTCGGGCAGGGTAGAGCCCAGCAGGCCCAGCGCGCCCAGTTCACGCATGATCTCGGGATCAAACACCTCGTGGCGGTTGGCTTCCAGGACACGGGACATCAGCCGATCCTGGGCATAGTCGCGGGCGGTGTCACGCACCATGCGCTCTTCTTCGGTCAGTTGCGCATCTAGCAGGAACGGGTCTTGCCAGGAGAAAGCGGGACGACTGGAGTTCTGATTCATGATATCGAGACCTCAATTATTTGTGGTGGTTAAAACATTGTAAACAAGACTATCCATCGATAATTAACCCTTAATACTGGCGTCAGGGTTAAGGGTTAAGGGTTAATTATCGGCTAAAAAAGAACCAGGCGTTCGGTGAAGGGGCCTAATTACACTGGTTCAACAATGAAGGGCAAGAGGATTGGCCGTGCTCAAGGGCCAACCCGCTTGCCAGTCAAATCAAACTAGATTAAAACCCGTATTTGGCGGAGAACTGCAGGCGATCGGCCTTGACGTCGGCCTTGGTGGTGTCAAAGAACTCCACCTCGCGATGCTGGACTTCAACACCCAACGTCACCGCCGGGGCTACATCCCAGAGGATGTTGACGTGCACGGATTGAGATCCATCCAGAACACCAGCCAATGCGACGTTATTGTCAGCCTTGGTGGCAGAAACCATCAGCGTCGAGCGTACGCCTGGAGCCCAGACATGTCTGTAGGCGACGGACGCACCGTAGGAATCGACGGCATCGAAGGTGCTGCCAGCGCCTTCATGACCTCTATGGGCCGCCAGACCCATATAGCGACCCAGCGCACCACCATTCAACTGTACCCGCACATCGTCACCATTACCCAACTTGACCTTGGCGTTGAGACTCAGCGCCGTCGCATTTTTTGAATCATCATTGTTAATTTTCAGTTCGCGTACCATCAGTGCGGCCGAGGCATGGACGGTCTTGCTGTTGTAATCGTATTTAGCAACCAGATCGGGATAGGTATTCTTGTCTGTGCCGTAACTGCTCGGATTTTCAGCCGCCAGCGATAGTTTGCCACTGCCCATGGGGATGGTGTAGCGCACCTGCGCCTGACGGACAAAAATAGCGCTGGTCTGTTGGGTGAAATCTATAATCTCGCCGAGGGTATAAAGATCCATAAAGGTGGACCAGGTCTGCCCCATCAAGATGTCATTCAATGAGCCGTAGGCATGACGCAGACGCAGGCTGCTAGAGTTGGAAACGGTCTCGGTTCCAGCAGTGCCGTAGAGGTCAAACTCGACATGGGTCTTCAGGGTACCTTCACCCTTGGGGGTGGCTGTCTTCAGCCAGAAACGCGACTGCCTAGCGGACATATCGATGGTCGCATCAGCATTTTTATCAACGGTTTTTATGGTTCCCGCAGGGGCGACGGTGCCTGAAATATTGTAGCCCGGATCATTGTAGCTAACATCAAGCTTAGCGTAGCCGCCCAGATCGACTTTGGTGTCACCGGCGTCAAATTTGAACGCATGGCTTTGGCCCGCGAACATCGTCGCACTTACTGCTGCAACAAGCAGGGATGTTTTCTTGTTCATTTTTCAATCCTTCTGTGGTTGGCTGTGGCTTACAATTCATAGCGCCTTTATGATTCGAGGTTTCGCTATGCAGAACCACATGATCGTTATACGGCATTTGATACCGCATAGCAATGACTCGTCTCCACAAGTTCAGACTTGCTTCTACTTTAAGCAAGACCAGGCATCAGATAGAAAGATGATTATTAAGAGGCAGATTGGGCACGACTGTGCGAGACGCGATGGGGTTTATCTGTCGGTAAAAGGGATTTTATTATTGAGCCTGGCGCGGGATTGTCCGCACGCATCATCACGATACGGCACCGCTCCTGGTACTGTTGGTGATGCCCGTTCGCTCGAATTTCAGAGAAGGAAGAGAGCCCTGCCCTGCTCAACGGTATGTGCGGGTAAGGGAGCTGCAGAGCGCACTGTTAAGAAAAGACCGCCGCTGCATTATTGCGAGATACTGGCGCAAAACTCTGCCCAGGACAGCATTCATTCAGGAAGAACCGGATCAGACACCTGTTGCATGTCACTAACGTAGCGATACCGAGTGCCCCCGACTCAAACCAAAGGGGCAAAGAGGGAGCTGTGTCTGCCGCAGAGAACAGCCTTAGTTGAGAGGCATTTAATGCCAAAAAACAACTTTAAACATCAAAATAGGGGGCAGTTGCGCTTTTCGATCTCAACGTCGGAATTGCCAACAACAACCTTTCGTACCTGTATGACAGCAGGCGCATGAGCTGAAGTCCAAAGCAACCGGATCTGCGATCCAATATACCTCTAGGCTAACCTCCGCTTTGGAGCACACCTTGCCTCTTCCAGGCGCTCAGTGCGAGTAGTTCAGTGTCAGTTTTCCTATCTCAAGAAGATTGATGCGAGGGGGTAACTCCCGGAACAGGTAGGACCATTTTAGGGAAGGGAAGAGACGCTGCGCGTTTTCCCAAGCAGTGCCTGCTCCTTTAATCGGGCCCCACTGTCAAGCTCCCACGCTAAACATGGGATAGATCTTGTTTGTCTCTGTGTGGGTCAC
>JBALTG010000073.1:0-23187 GCA_036964625.1 Motiliproteus sp. | reverse complement strand
CGAAGGCCAATGCGAGCCCAGAAAATCAAGCAGTTCCGCGCAACTGCGGCAGATTTTAGGGGCGACGGACAGATAGGTATGGAACCTATTTGTCCGTCAGGTTAATAGTTGCTGACGGGCGGGTTACAACATGGGGGTGGCATACGGACCCGTGAAATTCTTATAGATAGGTCGAGCATGCGCAGAATAGATGTGGCTCCCGCCTGGTCATTTGTGGATGAATCCGGGCATCAGCTCGACCCTAATTAGTTCGGATTGTTGGCTGCGATTCATCAGCACGGCAAGCTGACGCGGGCGGCCAAGCAGGCGGGGGTTTCGTATCGCCACGGTTGGAACCTGCTCAAGCGGATCCCGGCTGGCGTATCTTATACGGTCGGCCCCCAATCAGGCCGCTGCGGCTCAACTATAAATCCCTTTGCATTGTCAGGCGTCATGTTTTTCTGCCGTTGGCGTCGGCTATACTCAAGCATTGCTGCGTGCACTCTTATCAACACGGATAAGGTGCCGGTTGCGAGGGTACGCTGATGACTCAGGAAAAGAGCAGGATGCGCGATTCAGACAAGGTCGCAGCGCAAAAAATCGGCTTTCTGTTGCTCAAGAATTTCACTCTGATCTCCTTTGCCTCGGCGATTGAACCGCTGCGAATGGCCAATCAATACAGTGGTCAGGAGCTTTACGAGTGGTACGTGTTGACCGAAGATGGAGCGCCTATCTGCGCCAGCGACGGTGTCCAGGTCACCCCGGATACGGGTTTTGCGAATAGCCTAGAGTTGGATATCCTGATCGTTGTGGGCGGTATTGATATTACCCGTACCTATACCGCCGAGCAGGTTTCCTGGTTGCAGTTGCAGGGCCGTAAAGGGTGCCGGTTGGGGGCTATCTGTACCGGCGCTTATGTGCTTGCCCACGCGGGCTTGCTTGATGGCTATGCCTGCAGTACCCATTGGGAGTATATGGCGTCACTGCAGGAGACCTATCCGAAAGTAAAATGCACTAATCGACTGTTTACCTTTGACCGCGACCGGATGACCAGTAGTGGCGGCACCGTTCCGATGGATATGATGCTCACTATGATCCAGCAGGAGCATGGTTATCTGCTGTCGGCGGCGATCTCTGATATGTTTCTCTGCGACCGTGTTCGTAGCGAGGCGGACTCACAGAAGATCCCGCTGCGTCATGTATTGGGTACCAGTCAGCCCAAATTGACCGAGGTGGTTGCGTTGATGGAAGCGAACATCGAAGAAGCGATTGAGCTCGACCAGTTGGCTCAGTATGTTGGGTTGTCGCGTCGCCAGCTTGAACGCCTGTTTCAAAAATATCTCGATTGTTCGCCGTCCCGGTACTATCTCAAATTACGCTTGCTGCGTGCTCGACAGTTGCTCAAACAAACCTCGATGCCGGTCGTCGACATTGTGGCAGCCTGTGGTTTTGTGTCGATCCAGCATTTTCGAAAATGTTATCGCGAGCAGATCGGGATCCCCCCCAGTTCGGAGCGAGCAATGCTGGTCACGCCCTGTAATCAGGCTCTGATTCCCGTGCCCGTCGCGGTGCTGAGGAAGGTCGACGCTGATGTGGTTGATAAGGAATCAGCGTCGGTTGAGGCGCTGGCGAAGGCCGAGAGTGAGCCCTCGTTTGGCTCGGTTGAACTGCCTTAGCGTTTAGCGCGTCGTGAGTGGCCGCAACAATCAATTCTCTGCCGCCCTGGCATCGTAGTTCGGTCGACTTAAAAACCTGCCCCTCACTCACCCCTCACCCTCGCGCCTCAGCATTTTGCCGCCAATCGCACCTTCAGTTGACGGTTTTAGTCATTCGCAGGTCGCATTTAGTACGTAGTGTTATTTTTTTGCGGCATAAACTAGACCCAATCAACTGAAACCCCCCATTGATTCTGTTCGAAGGGGTTCTCTACTGAAACCGAATCGGGCGTTGGGCCCTGATGCTTAAAGGATAAAAATAATGAGCGCAATAGAGTTGCACAATGACGCCATCGTCATCGACGGCCTGATCATCGCGAAATGGAATCGAAGCCTGTTTGAGGATATGCGTAAGGGCGGTTTGACGGCGGCTAATTGTACCGTTTCTGTATGGGAAGGCTTTCAGAATACGGTCAACAATATTGTCGAGATGAATGCTCTGATCAAGGATAACGCTGACCTGGTCACCAAGGTTCATACCACTGCGGATATCCTGCGTGCCAAGGAGGAGGGTAAGACCGGTATCATGATGGGGTTCCAGAATGCCAACGCCTATGAGGATAAGGTGGGTTACGTTCAGGTGTTTAAGGATCTCGGTGTGGGGGTGGTACAGATGTGCTACAACACCCAGAACCTGGTAGGTACCGGCTGTTATGAGCGTGATGGCGGCCTGTCCGGCTTTGGCCACGAGATCGTCGAAGAGATGAACCGGGTAGGGGTGATGTGTGACCTGTCCCATGTTGGCGCCAAGACCTCCGAAGAGGTGATTCTGGCCTCTAAAAAGCCGGTTTGTTATTCCCACTGTCTACCGAGCGGTCTTAAAGATCATCCCCGTAACAAGGCCGACGCAGAGCTGAAGTTTATCGCTGATCACGGTGGTTTTGTTGGCGTTACCATGTTTGCACCGTTCCTCAAGAACGGCATCAATTCGACCATCGAAGACTATGTCGAGGCGATTGAATACATTTACAACATCGTCGGTGAGGATCAGATCGGCATCGGCACCGATTTTACCCAGGGCCATGACCAGGCTTTCTTTGAGTGGCTGACGCATGACAAGGGTTATGCGCGTCGTCTGACTCGCTTCGGCGAGATCGTAAACCCTGCCGGCATTCGTACCGTGGGAGAGTTTCCTAATCTGACCGAGGAGCTGCTCAAACGAGGATTCTCAGAGTCCGTGGTGCGCAAAATTATGGGTGAAAACTGGGTCCGGGTACTTAAAGATGTCTGGGGTGCGTAAAGCCGCATTAAACACTCGCTATTAACGAATTCTTTGGAGGTTTGACGATGGGTGCACATATCCCAGAAATGCCCATTCAGGTCGATGACGAGACCGGTGTATGGATGACCGATGCGCTGCCGATGCTGTATGTTCCGCGTCACTTTTTTGTCAATAATCATATGGGTATTGAGGAAGAGATCGGCCCGGAGCGCTACGCCGATATTCTCTACAAGGCTGGATACAAGTCCGCTTACTACTGGTGTGAGAAGGAAGCCGAGGCCCATGGTTTGTCCGGGGCAGCGGTGTTTGAGCATTATATGAAGCGTCTTTCGCAGCGTGGCTGGGGCTTCTTTGTCACCGAGATGCTGGATCTGGAACAAGGCCGTGCACGGATTCGTTTGGAGAATTCTGCCTTCGTGTATCAGTACGGCAAGGTGAACCGCAAGGTGGACTACATGTTTACCGGTTGGTTTGCCGGGGCGATGGATCAGGTCGCCGAAAGCCTCGGTTATTCAGTACGTACCCAGGCGGTGCAGACTCAATGCGCGGCAGAGGATGGGGTTGAGTACGGTATTTTTGAGGTTTCGCCTCTTTAACGTGGCAGCTCGTATCAGGCCCGAGGGTCTGAACTAAAAAAATAAAACCGACGCGGTCGGAGCTGGCGGCAGCAGTGTTGCCAGCCACGACCACAGTCCAGGACAGAAAGGCCAAGATCATGTCTCAGTTTGACGTGTTGTTTGAACCGCTCAAGATCAACAAGCTGACGATTCGCAATCGTATCGTCAGTACCGCTCACGCCGAGGTCTACGCGACCGATGGCGGCATGACCACCGACCGCTATATCAAATATTACGAAGAGAAAGCCAAAGGCGGCTGTGGGCTCTCCATCTGTGGTGGTTCGAGTGTTGTCTCTATCGATAGCCCACAGAGCTGGTGGAGTTCGGTCAATCTGTCGACCGATCGCATTATTCCTCATTTCCAGAATCTGGCCGATGCCGTGCATAAACATGGCGGCAAGATCATGATCCAGATTACCCATATGGGTCGTCGATCGCGCTGGGATGGTGAAAACTGGCCCAATCTGATGTCGCCTTCGGGGATTCGCGAGCCGGTACATCGCGCCACCTGTAAGGTGATTGAGGAGGAAGATATATGGCGGGTCATCGGTGATTTCGCCCAAGCCGCCCGTCGCGCCAAAGAGGGTGGCTTGGATGGGGTGGAGATATCGGCGGTTCACCAGCATCTGATTGATCAGTTCTGGTCGCCACGGGTCAATAGACGTACCGATCAGTGGGGCGGCAGCCTTGAAAATCGGATGCGCTTCGGCCTCGAAGTCCTTAAGGCCGTGCGCAAAGAGGTCGGCCCCGATTTTGTGGTCGGCATGCGGATCTGCGGTGACGAGTTCCATCCTGACGGTCTCAACCATGAGGATATGAAGCAGATCGCCACCTATTACAACGCCACTGGGCTGGTCGATTTCTTCGGTGTGGTCGGCTCCGGGTGCGATACCCACAATACCCTGGCCAACGTTATTCCGAATATGAGTTACCCGCCAGAGCCCTTCCTGCACCTGGCTGCCGGGATCAAAGAGGTGGTCGATGTCCCGGTGATCCACGCCCAGAACATCAAGGATCCGAATCAGGCCAAGCGAATCATCGAAGCCGGTTACGTCGACTTTGTCGGCATGACCCGTGCCCATATCGCCGATCCGCACTTTATTGCCAAGATCAAGATGGATCAGGTGGATCAGATTCGCCAGTGTGTCGGCGCCAACTACTGCATCGATCGCCAGTATCAGGGGCTGGATGTGCTCTGTATCCAGAATGCCGCGACTTCACGTGAGTACGCGGGAATGCCGCATATTATCGCCAAGAGCGAGGGGCCCAAGCGTAAGGTCGTCGTTATCGGTGGTGGCCCCGGCGGCATGGAGGCGGCCCGTGTTGCCGCCGAGCGCGGTCACGATGTGACCTTGCTGGAGAAAGCGCAAGAGCTGGGTGGTCAGATTACGATCGCCAGCAAGGCGCCGCAGCGTGACCAGATGGCTGGCATCACGCGCTGGTTCGCGATGGAGCTGGAGCGTCTCGGTATCGATCTGCGTTTGGGTACCGCTGCCGATGTCGATACGATCCGCGACCTCAAGCCCGATGTCTGTATTCTCGCCACCGGAGGCATCCCCTTTATCGAGCAGAACCCGCATTGGGGTGCCGAAGAAGGGCTGGTTGTGTCCAGCTGGGATATCCTCAATGGCACTGTCGAGCCCGGTAAGAGTGTATTGATCTACGATACTATCTGCGAATTTTCCGGCATGTCCGCCGCCGATTATCTGGCCGCCAAAGGGTCGTTGGTCGAGTTGGTGACCGACGATATCAAGCCGGGCGTGGGTATTGGTGGTACCACCTTCCCAACTTACTACCGCAGCCTGTACGAGAAGGAGGTGATCATGACCTCTGACATGTTGCTGGAGAAGGTGTATCGCGAGGGTGACAAGCTGGTGGCGTTGCTTGAGAACGAATATACCGGCCAACAAGAGGAGCGAGTGGTGGATCAGGTGGTGGTCGAGAACGGCACTCGCCCCAACGAAGCACTCTATTATGCGCTCAAGTCTGAGTCGCGTAATAAAGGTCAGATCGACAATGAGACTCTATTCGCAGGCCAGCCACAACCGGTGCTGTCGGAAGCGGGGGACGGCATGATCTTATGGCGTTTGGGGGACTGCGTCTCGCAACGTAACACCCATGCCGCCATCTACGACGCGCTGCGGCTCTGCAAAGACCTGTAATCGGGCACTGCGTCGGTCCGGGATAGCGACGGGCCGGCGGATGCTGTGATGCAGACTTGCGTTCATCACTCTCAGGGGGCCGCTTGTGCGCCCCCTTTTCTGATCTAGATGAGGACTCACGATGATCATCGATTGGCTTCTTCCCGTCATGATCCTGGCTGCGCTGGCGCTGGCACTGATCGGCGCCGTGCGCCGGATCCTGCTTTGGCGGGGTGGACGTGCAGCGCCGGTTAGCCTGCTCGGCGGGCTATTTTCGATCCCCCGGCGTTATCTGCTTGACCTGCACCATGTGGTCGGCCGTGATCGCTACATGTCCAACACCCATGTTGCGGTGGGTGGCGGTTTTGTACTGTCGCTGCTGCTGATACTGGCCGTGCACCTGTTTGATATCGAGCACCAGGCGCTGGCCTGGGCGCTGCTGTCGTCATCGGCTGTGATGTTCGTCGGTGCGGTGTTTGTTTATCTGCGTCGTCGTCATCCGCCCGCCCGCTTGTCAAAGGGCCCCTGGATGCGACTGCCTAAAAGCCTGATGGTTTTCTCGACGGCCTTCTTCATTGTCACGCTCCCGGCGGCGGGTGTCTTGCCCGATCAGTTCGGCAGTTGGCTGCTGACGGCGGTGCTGGCGGTAGCGGTTGTTTTGGGCTTGTCGGAAATGCTGCTGGGGATGACCTGGGGCGGGCCGATGAAGCACGCCTTTGCCGGTGCGCTGCACCTGGCGTACCACCGGCGACCCGAACGGTTTGGCGGAGGCCGCTCAACCGACCTGAAACCGGTGGATCTGGCTGAAAAAGTTCTGGGCGTCGCCAAGCCGACCGACTTTCGTTGGAACCAGTTGCTGGGGTTTGATGCCTGTGTTCAGTGCGGTCGCTGTGAAGCGGTATGCCCGGCGTTTGCAGCGGGGCAGCCGCTCAACCCAAAGAAATTGATTCAAGATATGGTGGTCGGACTGGCGGGCGGTTCGGACGCTAACTACGCGGGCAGTCCCTACCCGGGAATCAAGGTTGGAGCAGCGGTAGGCGGCCCGAATCAGATCATTACCGAGGGCTTGGTCAAGCCTGAGACCCTATGGTCCTGCACCACCTGTCGTGCCTGTGTTGAAGAGTGTCCGATGATGATCGAGCATGTCGATGCCATCGTCGATATGCGCCGTTTCCTGACCATGGAGAAAGGCAGCACTCCCAACAAGGGGGCCGAAGTGCTGGATAACCTGATCGCGACCGACAACCCGAACGGGTTCTCACCGGCGAGCCGAACCCACTGGGCGGCAGATCAGAACCTGCCGCTGATGAAGGAGGTGAAGCAGGCGAAAGTGCTTTTCTGGGTCTCCGATGGCGCTTTCGATATGCGCAGCCAGCGGATTCTGCGTGCCTTTGTGAAACTGCTCAAAGCGGCGGATGTTGATTTTGCGGTGCTGGGTGATGAGGAGCGGGATAGCGGTGATGTCGCCCGCCGACTGGGCGATGATGCGACCTTCCAACGGCTGGCTGAACAGAACATTGCAACGCTCAAACAGTACCGGTTTGAGCAGGTCGTGACGACAGACCCCCACGCCTTCCACTGCTTGAAGAACGAGTATGGCGCTTTTGGCGGCAATTTTGAGGTGCAGCACCATACCAGCTTCCTCAACCAGCTGGTGCAACAAGGGCGGTTGCGTGCCGATGCCTATAAAGGGGGGAAGGTGACCTATCATGATCCCTGTTACCTTGGCCGCTACAACGGCGAGTATCAGGCGCCACGCGCGTTGCTAGCGACACTGGGAATTGAAATTAACGAGATGGAACGTTCAGGGTTTCGATCACGCTGCTGCGGCGGCGGCGGCGGTGCGCCGCTTACCGATATTCCCGGCGAGCATCGTATTGCCGATATGCGCATGGATGACGTCAGGGCGACAGGCGCGGAGTTGGTGGCCGTAGGTTGCCAGCAGTGTACCGCGATGCTTGAGGGCGTGGTGGAGCCGCGGCCGGTGGTTAAAGATATCGCAGAGATCCTAGCGGATATGCTGATAGAGGAGGTGCACTGATGAGCGAAATGATCATGCGACGTGACCCTAGAGCTGAATGGATTGCACGCAACCGTTTGCACCCGCTGCATGGGCAGCAGCAAGTGTCCCAAGCCGAGGTGCGCGGGCCCTCAGGGGTGATTCGTAAAAATCCGCATGGGGTCGGCTTTATTGGTCCCAAGGGGATCAAGCGGATCGATCGTCTGGCCGGTAATAGCTCGCCAACCACGCTTGGCCGGACTAGCAGTAAGTCGGCGCAAGTCGTACAGCTGCCGCTGCATCAGGTCGAGGCGCCAGACTACTATGTCATTGTTGTTCCCGACATGGTGGGCGGTCGGCTTTCTGGTCATGACAAGGATGTACTGGGACAGGCGCATAAACTGGTCGCCAGCTACGACGGCCAGGGGGTTGTCATGGCGGTGGTGTTCGGTGAGTGCAAAGAGGATAGCTTCGGCGCTGCCGGGGTCGACCGGCTGCTCATGCTTCAGGGTAAGCAGTATGAAGGCTACTGCCCGGAGCAGCGGGTCTCAGCGCTGGTCGATATCGAGCACCAATTTACGCCTAAACACTGGTTGTTCCCAGACAGCGTCAGTGCGGGCACTGAGCTGGGTAGCCGGTTGGCAGCGCTACTGGGTGAACGGCCCGCGACTCAGGTCTGGTTGGCCGATACCGATCGTTGTGTCTGTCGTGCTGCCGGAGGGTCTGTGGATATCACTCGCAACACGCCGAGACTGTTGTTGATGACCGAGGAATGTGCGGATCCCATCGATGAGACCCTGCACCAGGCGGTGCCGGTGTCGCTGAACGAGGTACCGACGCTGCTGTCCCGGATTCGGGATCAGGGACAGGTGTCGGTTGACCCCAATGAGATATCTCTTGCTGAAGCGGAGTTCATTCTGTCTGCCGGTAATGGCATCAATGACTGGACCCAGTTCCATCAGGCGGCCAGCGTGCTGGGCGCGACCGAAGGCGCCAGCCGGGTCGCGGTGGACGACGGCTTTATGCCGCGTTTCCGTCAGGTGGGCGCGTCGGGGACCTGGGTAACCGCCCGGGTATACCTGGCGATCGGAATTTCCGGCGCGATCCAGCATATGCAGGGTATCGGCCAGTGCGACAAGGTGATCGCCATCAATACCGATGCGGGTTGCGATATGGTTAAGCGGGCGGATCTGAGTGTGATCGGCGATAGCCAGGCAGTGCTGGCTGAGTTGATTCTACTTGCCGATGCCTATCGAACAGGAGGAGCCGAAGATGCAGCCTGATCTTAATGTAGTATCACTGGTCTCGATCGGAAGACACCCCTCCTCGGGTCGGGAGCGCCGATCAGAGCAGGATGGTCGAGCCGTCGAACTGGGCCTCAAACTGGCGGGTACGGGTCTGACGGCGCTTCATGCCGGTGCCGCCGAGGCGCCCGCTTTGCGCAGCTACGCCGGGATGGGGTTGCCGACCATCAAGGTACTGGAGCAAAATCCGGATGCCGATGCCGTGCCGAGGATTATCGACTATCTCAAATCAGCGAGCCCCGATATTGTCCTCACGGGCGTTCGGGCTGAAAGCGGTGAATCCTCGGGAATGCTGCCTTACCTGCTGGGCAATGCGCTGGGCTGGCCGGTCGTGACCCGGATCGCCGATATCGTCAAGGTAGAAAACGGCAAGGCGGAAATTTTGCAGGCGCTTCCCAGAGGCCAGCGTCGCGCCTTGAGTGTCAGTCTGCCCTTTGTTGCTAGCGTCGATCTGGCTGCTGCCGAGCCTCGTCAGAGCGCTTATGGTCCGGGCAGTCGAGCGCAGATGGAGACTCTAACCGACTGCGGCACAGTGGATGTTGAAAAGAAAAACTGGAGTGAAGCGCCCGCACGCAAACGCCCTAAACGTTTGAAAGTGGTCAAGGCGAAAACCGCCGCCGATCGTTTTAAAGCCGCGACCGCTAAGGTTCAGGGGGGCGGCGGCAAGGTATTAAAAGATCAGCCTGCGTCCGAACAGGCGCAAGCGATCTTTGATCTACTGCTGGAGGAGGGGGTTATTCGTTGACTGGGGCCGGTATGACCGCGACCCTGTTGTGACCTGTGACCTGTGACCTGTGACCTGTGACTTGTGACCTGTGACCTGTGACCTGTGACCTGTGACCTGTGACCTGTGACCTGTGACCTGTGACCTGTGACCTGTGACCTGTGACTTGTGACCTGTGACCTGTGACCAGTACCCGACGGCGTCCTGCGTTCTTCAGGCTCCGTTGGCTCGTCATCGTGATTGTCGAGATCGCCCAAAGTAGGCGCTCTCATCCTTCAGATCCAAGCAAGCGCATTGCTGGCCTTCTTCAGACTGAATTTCATCGGATAGCAATGGGGGTGGGGGTTGGCCTGGAGCATTGCAGTTGATGGATGAGATCGTTAGACGGCTCCCCGTCTGTAATTTTCTTAGCCACTACCGCTAATTAGCACATAGCCATTCCTGATTACCCACAAACCTCAGCCATGATGCAGCCGATCAATTCTTGCGAGTTCGAATACCCATGACTTGGCGCTATGATGGCTGAAGATCACGGGTCATCAGGTGATGAATAGACCCTGTCAATTCATCATATCTAGACGGTTGGTTCATCTGCCAGGCCTGGTTCTGCGAACGCCCGGTTTGGTTTACGCAGCGACAGCCATGAGTGGACGGCGATGGCGGCCAGTATGATGAAACCTCCCACCAGCGTCATGGGTGGCACCTGTTCGTTGAGGGCCATCCAGACCCAGATCGGAGCGAGTACCGTCTCAATTAGCAGAAACAGACTCACCTCCGGCGACGACAGGTGACGGGTGGAGCTCATAATCAGTACCGAGGCCAGCGGAATCTGAACCAGCCCCATCAACGCCAGCCAGGCGAACTCGTTTGTAGCCAGCGGCAGAGGGGTGCTGTAGGGGAGGGCCAGGGCCATCATTACCAGTCCGCTCAGGGCTACGATGGGCATTCTGGGTATCTGGTTGAAGCGCCGCATCAGGCTCAGAACCAGGCCCATGGACAGGGCCAGAATCAACGCCAACAGATCCCCCAGCCAGCTCTCCAGTCCGAGGGAGCCGGCAAATACCGTCAGTACGCCCGTTAGCGATACGCCGATGGCAGCCCAGGTGCGCCGTTGCACCCGCTCGCGTAACAGCACCCAGGAAAAGAAGGCCGCGAAAAAAGCGCTGCTGCTGAGTATCACGACGGTGTTGGCGGCACTGGTCAGGGAGACCGATAATACGAACAGGGTGCCGTTGACGCCGTGCAGCGTGGCAAGCAGCAGGATGCAGGGCCAGTAACGTCGTAATAGCGGCAACAGCTGTAACTTACCACCCAACAGCAGAATTGCCGACAGCGATAGCGCCATCAGCATCCCGCGCCAGAAAACCACGGTCCAGGGATCGACACCGGCAAGCCGTACCAGCAAGGCATCGAAACTCAGTACTAATACGCCGCTGGCGGCCAGCACAATACCCTGGCGGTGCTCAGCATTGGCTGAGGGGGGCTGTAGGGACATTCTAGGGCCTCATTGCGGGTCAACATTCTACTTTACCGGCCTGGTCGGGTGTCTGAGGTCGATTAAACGACCGATACGGCTCTCTGAGCGGCATCTTCCGGCCTGAAACGGCGCTTTATTCTGCTGTTGTGACTTTGGGGTGCGTTTGTGTACTGCAGATCGAGGGCCGTGCTTAATAGCCGCATTCAGATGATGCTATTTGCAGTGCAAATGCCACTATTAAAACTATTAACTTCTCTTATGTCTGGGTCGGCGCTAGCATCCATTGCACCGACTTACAGAGTCCTGCAGCGAGTCGCTGAAGGCTGTAACGCGTTATCAGCCTGATGTTCAGGCTTGATTACTGACAATAAAAAGAGGAATCCAACGATGCAGATGCCGCAGACCCTATCCATTCCAAACGGCGACAAAGTCCACTCAACATTTTCCCGCGAGGAGATGAGTTCACGGCTGGCGAAACTACGCCTTTATATGGCCGAGAACGACCTGCAGGCGGTGCTGTTCACCTCCTATCAAAACATCAACTACTACAGCGATTTCGTCTATTGCCGCTTTGGCCGCGACTACGGCCTGGTGGTGACTCAGGATGATTTCACGACCGTCACCGCCAATATCGATGGAGGCCAGCCCTACCGTCGCAACCAACTGGGTGACAATGTAGTCTACACCGATTGGCAGAAGGATAACTTCTTCTACGCGGTCAAACAGTTGATCAAAGATGGCGGCAAGGTCGGGGTCGAATTCGACCATATGCCGCTGCAGAACCTGGAGAAGATGAAGGCCATCTTGCCCGCCGCTGCGTTTGTCGATATCGGCGTACCGACGATGAAGATGCGGATGATCAAGTCTGCCGAAGAGATCGCGGTGATCAAGCACGGTGCCCGCGTTGCGGATATCGGTGGTGCGGCGATCCGCGATGCGATCGCGGTCGGTGTACCCGAGTATGAGATCGCCTTGGCCGGCACCCAGGCGATGGTGCGCGAAATAGCGGCGACGTTCCCTCACGGCGAATTGATGGATACCTGGGTCTGGTTCCAGTCGGGTATCAATACCGACGGTGCTCACAACCCGGTCACCTCGCGCAAGGTCGAAGCGGGTGACATTCTCAGTCTCAACACCTTCCCGATGATCGCCGGTTACTACACCGCGCTGGAGCGTACGCTGTTTAGCGAACATGTCTCTGACCGTCACCTGGAATTGTGGGAGATCAACTGTAAGGTTCACCGCCGCGGCCTGGAACTGATTCAGCCCGGTGCGCGCTGCTGCGATATCGCCGCTGAGCTGAACGAGATATTCCTTGAGCACGATGTACTGCAGTACCGCACCTTTGGTTACGGCCACTCCTTCGGCACCCTCAGCCACTACTACGGTCGTGAAGCCGGGCTGGAGCTGCGCGAAGACGTCGATACCGTGTTGGAGCCGGGTATGGTGGTCTCGATTGAGCCGATGTTGATGCTGCCCGAAGGCAAGGCAGGCGCCGGTGGTTACCGCGAGCACGATATCCTGGTGGTGGGTGAGAGCGGTGCTGAAAACATCACGAAATTCCCGTTCGGTCCTGAACACAACATTATTCGTCGCTGATATTGACCTCAAATGTACCTCCGCCACGGAGGTACAGCTGCTTCAGCAGTCGCGCCGGCTGCGCTCCCCCATCCAGAGGGGGCGACCGCCTGCAGGCTGCTCGGAAGGGCGAGTTTCGCCTCCGAAATAAAAAAAATAAAGGAGAAAAACATGAGTTCATGGGTATTGGACTTGTTTGTGCTGCTCAATGCAGCGATGTTCCTGGTGGCCTCCGGACGCTATTGGGCTTGTTCTCGTAAACACGATTCCGGCGTGGGGGGGTAAGATCATGGATTTCTACGAAATGCTCAATTGGGGTCTGATGGCCGCCGCCGTTGCTGTGATGCTAGGAATCGGCGCAATGTCCTCGCGCAAGGTCAGTGACAGCGACGAAGGTGGGTTTCTGCTTGCCGGGCGTACGCTCGGTCCGTTTGTCGGCGCCAGCACGATCGTCGCCACGGGCTTCAGTGGCTGGGGTTTCATGGGCTCGCCGGGCGTGGCCTACGAGTTCGGTGCGATCGAAGTGCTTGGCAACTTCTTCTTCGCCCCGGCGATGATGGTCGCGGTGCTGTTTTTCGCGAGCTTCATGCGAAAGCGCGCGCTCAAGATGGATAGCAACACCATTCCTGAGTACATCGGCCAGATTCACGGCGGAGGTAGCGGCGGACGCTTGCTGCAAGGTGTCGCGGCCCTTATCACCATCGTGCTACTGATGGTGTTCCTGGTCAGTCAGATCAAGGCGGTGGGCATCCTCGGCGCATCCTGGCTCAATATCGACATGACCACCAGTGCCTGGCTGATGATCTCGGTGATCATCATCTACACCATGTGGGGCGGCCTCGCCGCAGTGGCATGGACCGACACGGTGATGGTGTGCGGCATGGCGTTGGGAGCGGTCGTGATCATGGTGCAGATGTTCACCAGTGTCGATCTGACCGAATGGGTCGCTAAGCTCAACGCGATCGACACCAACCTGCTCAACCCGGAAACGGGCGCACCCTACGGCTCGAGCAAGAGCTCGGTGTTCCTCGTGTTTCCCTACGCCTTCCTCTTTGCCGCCGTCCTGCCCTACATGTCGGTGCGCTTCCTTGCCTTCAGGCCAGACGTAAAGATGCACACGGTGGGGATCTATGTGGTGATCCTCGGTTGTCTCCTTAGTCTGATTCCGATCGTTGGTCTGTACATGCGTGCCTTCGGACCTGCGCTTGACAATGCAGACAGCGCGATGCCGATGTACCTGCAGACCTTCCTGCATCCGGCACTGCAAGGGCTGATCACCCTGTTTATCATCTTTGCGATGAAGTCCACCGCGAACTCGATGCTGCACACGGTGGCGTCTGCGACTTCGCATGATCTGCGCCTGGCGCTGTTCAAGGATGCGGCGCACGACTCGCCTCGCGCACTGGCGATCAACCGCATCGCGGTCGTTGGACTGGGGCTGCTGGGCCTGTTGATGATGATGTACGCACCACCCTTTATGCTGTCATGGCTGGGCATCCTCGGCTCGGGCACCCTGCTGGCCGCAATGATTGGCCCGGTGTTTATCTCCACCTTCTGGCAGGGCACCGTTACCGGGGCATTGGCGGCGATGCTGGTGGGCTTCTTCACCAGCGGCGGGTTGCTGATGCTGACGGATCTTGGATGGGTCGAAGGGCCGCTGATTGGTGCGCTGGCCTCGTCGGTCTGCTACGTCGGGGTGTCGCTGCTGACGCGGCGGCCGGTGTTGGTTTATAAAATCAAGCTGAGCTGAGGCGGAAGGCTCTTCGCCGGAATTCTGAGGCTGTACTCGAGCTGCCGATTGAAACAGTGTGTCCGCCGCAGACCTTTGTGTGTTGCTCGGCGGCTATTTTCGCGGACGGCATGCGGTGCCGGGCGCTCCTGCTCTGTTTTCTGATCTACGGTGACGTCACAGAGGGGGGGCTCAAGCAGAAAGATAGAACGAGCAACTTGTCTCGCGTCAGTGGCGGCTACCACCTTACCACCTGACCCCTTCCCGCCAGGGGTGGGCTGAGTTGACAAAAATAGCCTTGAATGAAAATAACAATAAGAGGAATGAGCCGGGGGATGATTGTGGATGACGTATCCGGCGGGGTGCTGGCGGCCATCATTCTGCTACCGGTGATTCAGAAGATCGGTGTCGACCCGGTCCATTTTGCCTCCATCGTCGGCACCAACCTGGGGTTGGGTAATATATCGCCGCCCTGTGCGCCGCTGCTGTATATGGCAGGGGTGGGTGTCCAAATTACCGCTCAATCGCTATATCGGTCCGACCATGAAGTTCCTGCTGCTGGGGCATCTGCCGATGGTGTTCATCGTCACCTTTATCCCGGAGCTGAGTCTGTTCCTACCCAGTCTGTTGGATTAATAAACCGCAGGGGTGTCGCTGCTGATGGCGGCACCTTGCATCTGTAAGGAGAAGAGTGATGGTTACCTGGTTTTTGACGCTGACAGCTGAGGACAATCCCGACCTGCTGCAATCATTCTCAGAGTCGATCGCATTGATGGAAGGGACCTTGTTGGAGTGCCAGCAGTCGCTCCTGAACGGTCGGTTGATGGCCATGTGGACGCTGAATCTTCCCAAAGTCCATGTGCCGTTTGCCCGGCAGTCCTTCGCGCGTTTCGAGAGCCAGGGGCTGAGGCTGACTCTTGATGAGCGTCCGAATCTGAATCAGGAGCCTGGTGACTTGTTTAGGCCTGTTACGCTGGTAGTGAGTGGCCACTTTCGACAGGGGATCGACCATCAGATTCGGATGATTCTTGAGAGCCACGGTGCCAGGGTTGTGCAGCTTAACCAGCAACTATGCGCGGCTCTGAATCCCGCCAAACGGCGTTTTTACTCGCGTATCGATGCTTACCCATCACGCCTGATAGTGACCGAGGACTTATGTCAGGCGCTGGCCCGACTGGCGCCGGAACTTGATATCAGCGTGGAGTCTTGGGGGCAAGCGGGTTTGGCGGAAGGTCCCGTGGACCTCAGCAGGGGGCTTGAGAGTGGTGCTACGACGGCACAGGTGTGAACGTCGCTCGGCGACTGGCCTTAGCACCTTTGCAGTGGACATAAGCCTATGCCAGCCTTGACGATACTCTGCTTTGCCTACTCGATCAGTCTGTTTTACCGGGGGATGATTGCGGTGATTGCACCGGAACTCGCTGCTGATCTGGGACTTGATGCAAGCGGTCTGGGGATGCTGTCATCGACCTTCTTTATCAGTTTTGCGGTGGCACAAGTTCCTGTTGGCATCGCATTGGATCGTTACGGTGCACGACTGACGATAGCCGTTTGCCTGTGGTTCTCGGTGCTGGGTACCGCGCTGTTGAGCATGGCCGGGAGTCCGTTCCAGGCTTTTGCCGGGCAGGCGTTGATCGGGTTGGGTTGTGCACCGGTATTTACGGCAACGATGTTGTTTATCGGGCGTCACTATACCCCGGAGCAATTTTCTTACATGACGGCTCTGGTGCTCGCGATCGGTAGCTTCGGAGACATCTTTGGTACCGCGCCACTGGCATTGCTGGCCGATTGGCTTGGGTGGCGATGGGCTATGCTGGTGCCGCTGATGCTGGCAGCGCTGACCGCTTGCGGCTGTTGGTTTGGGTTACCCATCGATCGGCCCGAGGGCGAGCAGCCCTCACTGGCGTTGTTGTTGCAGGGCATGGCTCGGGTGCTGACTTTACGCGAGCTCTGGCCCATCTTTCCGATGGTGTTTGCCAGTTATGCGGTGCTTATGGCGATTCGTGGGCTGTGGAGTGGCCCTTATCTGGCGCAGATCTTTGCGCTAGGCGCCGCTGAACGGGGAGTTATTTTGTTGCTGATGTCGATCGCTATGGCGCTGGGTACCTTTCTATTAGGTGCGCTGGACCGGCGGCTGCAGCAGACCAAAACGGTGGTGATCGGCAGTGCGTTGCTGACTTCGGTCTCGTTGTTATTACTGACGCTATGGCCGCAGCAGAGCGCGTGGCTGGCCATGATCGCTTTTATTGGCATCGGCCTGTGCGGTTTTAACTACCCACTATTGATATCGCATTGCCGGACGTTTCTGGCTTCGAGCTACCACGGTCGGGGCATGGCGGTACTCAGCGCGCTGAGCTTTATCGGGGTGGCGCTGGTGCAAGGACTGAGTGGGTGGATGATTGAAACGTCGGCTGTCATGGGGGTGGCGCCGACCGAACAGTTCCGCTACCTGTTTCTATTGCTGTTGGTGGTATTGCTGTTGGCGACGCTGGCGTACGGTTTCAGTCGTTCAGAGTTGAGGCCGAAACAGTCATGTTGTCAAAACGTAGAGCTGCGCCCCGAGTGTTGACCAGCCCCCGGCGCAGAGAATCCAGCAACCGGGTTGCGGCGGGTGCCAGGTTGGCATGATCGTAATGAAAGCCGATGGTGACTTTTCCCAGCGGTGGCAATTGCTGCTGGATATCGCGGTCCGTCAATATGCTGGGTGCGGTATTGATCGACAGGGCGCCGATGCCTAATCCGGCCTCGATTGCTGACTGGATTCCTAGCAGACTGGAGGTGGAGTAGAGCACTCGCCAGGGAATATTGGCCTTGTTGAGAGCGGTGGTGATGTGTTGTCGATAGATACAGCCTTTGGGGTAGAGCACCAAAGGCACGGGTTGGTCGGGCTTGAAGGTAAACCCCGGCCCGCTGATCCACGATAGCTGTTCCGAAATAAAGTCATTTTCTTCAAAACTGTGACCTTGGTCTTCGTCCATCAGCATCACCAGGTCATAGGATCCTTTCTTAAAATCATGCAGTAGGTTTTCGCTTAGGTCAGTGCGCACATCCAGTGTGACATCCGGGTAAGCCTGAGAGAATTTAGACAGGGTCATCGGTAGGAACGAAACTTCAAAGTCGTTGGGGATGCCCAGTTTTACCGATCCGCTAACGGCAGGGACCGACATTCGAGAGACGACCGTGTCATTTAGCGCTAGAATTTTTCGAGCGTAATTGTACAGCAGCAGCCCCTCTTCGGTCAGTTTCATGCCTTCTGCGCGGTTGAACAGCTGCGCTTCAATCAATCCTTCCAATCGTTTGACCTGAAGGCTGATCGCCGGTTGGGAGCGGCCCAACATCTCGCCCGCTTGAGTGAAACCGCCCAGGTCGCTGATCGTGACAAAAGTACGCAAAAGGTCCATCGGCAGGTTTTTCATCGCAGGCTCCAATCATGGGTGTTGTAGTATAGGATGCTTTCATTTGTGTTAGAAATGAAATTAACACGAGTATTTGAATTGCAAATACGGATGCAAGGGTCATTGGGTGTGAAGGCCCCTTTTCGCGCTATCACTTCGGTTGTGGACAGCGACGGACGCGCTCCTTATCGCCTGTTTCGCGCTATCGATTCGCCTGTTGCTGGGCCTGTTGTCGCATTTATTGCCGCGTTTGCCGCGTTTGCTGCTGGGGCTGTTGTCGCGTTTGTTGTCGCGCTTGTTGCTGGGCCGCCTGGCGCGTTTGTCGTATCACAGCTTTCAGGATCGCGCTGGATTGGCTGAGATCGTCAATCGCATCGGCTTCGACGCCTGTATCTAATTCTCGCAATAGCTGGCTGGCTCGGGCAAAGCCCAGGGTGTCGCAGGCGCTGGCGAACTTATGAGCGATCTCTAACAGGCTGTTGAAAAGCGTTAGCGAGGCCGTCGAGACTAGGCAAAAACGACCGAAAAAGCGCAGTTTATAGGCATAAATGAGCATTTTGAGGTCGTTTTTAACGACGTATCAGCAACGCAGGTAGCTTTTCAACAACCTGTTAAGCAGTCGGAGCGGTCTTGAGTCGGCCTGCTTTCTGTAGAGCAGGCCAGAGTTCCGCGTGAACCTCGCAGAAACTCTCCATCAGCGCTTTCAGTTTGTGGTCACCCAGCGATCGACGATGTGCCTCGACTACGGCTTCGTCAACAAGTGGGGCTTCGTTATGTGCGTGAGCAAGCGTTGGTTATATGTCGTTTACAACAAATGACAATTTTGCACAGCCGGCCTGGCTCGCTTAACCGTTATAAGCGTGATAAAGCCGTTGCGGTTGCAATCCATAATCAACCCCAGATGGGTGTGTAGCGGTTGCTTTCAGGCGACCACGGCGACTGGCCGATGTCGGTTACAGCACTATTTATGTCCTCCTCAGACAACCTTTAGCCGCTCCGCTCTGGCTTACTGATGTTTAATAATTACAAATAGACCCGTTTCCTGGTGAAGCGTAGCGCATGGAGTGAATCCCGATGAAGAAAACACTGGTTTTGACCCTGATCGGTGAGGACCGACCAGGCTTGGTGGAGCTGGTCTCTCAGTTGGTTGCCGAGCGACAAGGGCTGTGGTTAGAGAGTCAGTTCTCACGCTTGGGAGGGACGTTTGCAGGTATTCTGCAGCTGTCGGTTCCGGTGGAGCAAGTTGCGCCGCTGGAGACGGAATTGCGTGCCATGGTCGGGCAAGGGCTCAGGGTAATGATCGAAGCGGGCGTGTCGCCGGTTAGCGATCCTTGTTACCCATTGAGCCTGCGTTTTGTGGGTCAGGATCGCAGCAATATCGTTGCTGAAATCAGCGAGGTTCTGAGTCGTTTTAGAGTCACTGTGCTGAGCCTTAACAGTCATTGTGCCTCTGCACCGATGAATGCTGAGGTGCTTTTTCATGCCGATTTTGAGGTTCAGGTGCCGGTTTCGGTCAGCTGCGAGCGGCTCAGCGAGGCGCTTGAAGCGTTGAGCCCGGAGCTAATGGTTGATCTGGAGATGTATGAGGCGAGTGCGGTTTAACGATGACGACGGTTTTGTCATTCCGTGGACACGGATTTTTTAGCCGACCTGGGGAGGCTAGCCCACTGAACATAACAATCGCTGAGGACAATCTATGCATAACTACGACTACCGTATCCGTCTGGTGGGTATAGAAGAGCCCCACGACTACGCAGTCCGGCTGGCGGGGGACGGGGAGCGGTATGACAACCGCGTACGCTGTATCGCTGATGGCGAGCTGGCCGATTACCGCATGGCGGTAGCCAGGGACGGTGAGTCCTTTGATTTGACGTTGAAGGTGGTTTTCTGGTGAGTCGCGGTGGGTTTCGTTATGGCTGGCTGGGTTTGACGCTGGCTTGATCATTCGTCTGTTGTCAGTGGGTAGGCTTATTTGTAGCTCCCTAGCGCGACGTTATGCCGCAACTGCGGTGGTTTTTAATTCGTAAATCTGCAGGCTGTCACTCCGGAATCCATGCTGACACCCATTACCAATTACTATATGTCGTTATTCGCTGTCGCATATTCATAAGAGTGCGTCGTCAGCAGACAGTGGTGGTGGGGTTTCCATGAGTAGTATAGGGGTATCTAAATGCGGGTGTTGAATGGCAAGCAAGTTATTTATTGATGCCAGATCCATTGTTTTTAGGTGAGACAATGATTTGGCGAGTTAAATAGAATATTTTAATAAAATATATAATTATCAGATATCGGCAGAGCACCTTTGATATGTGTTTCAGCTTAAATGTTGATAGCCAGTTGGTGGTTAATGCCAAGCGCTGCGTTAGATTAAAACCTAGTCATTTAAAATTATAATAAGGAGTGGTTATGAGTAGTGATACAGCGACGTATATTCTGACAGGAACCTGTAAGAGTGTGCGGGGGACCGTAGATCTAGTTACCCGTTTTCTATTTGATCGGGAGTGCTACATCACCGAGATGAACTCCTTTGACGATACCGAAGGGGGGCGATTTTTTATTCGAGTAGAGTTTAAGAACGATGGTTCCGAGGCGCTGTCGTTGGAGGAGTTGGAGCGTCAGTTTACCGATAGAGCGGCAGCGCACGAGATGGAGTGGCTGATCCGCGATGCCTGTACGCCTGAGAAAGTCGTGATTCTGGTGTCCAAATATGATCATTGCATACAGGACCTGCTGCACCGCTACCGCACCGGCCATCTGAATATCGAAATTCCGGCGATTATCTCCAATCATCCAGACCTGCGGGAATTAGCCGAATGGCATGATATCCCTTATTACTACTTCCCAGTTACTGCCGAAACCAAGCCTCAGCAAGAGGCGCAGATCTGGCGGGTTGTCGAAGAAACTGGTGCCGACCTGGTGGTGCTAGCGCGCTACATGCAGGTATTGTCTAACGATCTTTGCACCAAGCTGGAAGGGCGGGCGATCAATATCCACCATTCGCTGCTGCCTGGCTTCAAGGGGGCTAAGCCCTATCACCAGGCCTACGACAAAGGCGTAAAGCTGGTTGGCGCGACCGCTCACTATGTCAGCAGTGATCTGGATGAGGGGCCCATTATCTCGCAGGGAGTTGAGGCGGTTGATCACACCTATACGCCGGAGCGGCTGGTGGCTAAAGGGCGTGATACCGAGCGTCTAACATTAGCGCGCGCATTAAAATTACACAGTGAGCACAGGGTGTTTCTTGATGGCAAGAAAACCGTGGTTTTCCAAGGCTGTTAATCATGATGCCGCAGCTTAATGCGGCATCCGCTTTCATTGAATGGGCTGTTTTTTCGTAAGCGTCTTAGGTGAATGCGTGTATTCCTGCGTTTTTAATAGCAGTAGATATCGTTTTGTTAATTTATTTTAAATGGATTGTATACATGAGGGTTGTATCTGGTTAAAGCAGTTTTCTTCGATTCGAAATAATAATGCTTGCGATGGGGAAATATAAAAGATGAATACTCAGGTATCGAATAGTTTAGCTGACAGTGATAGTGGCAGTGACGATTACGACATAGAGTACAAAGCAGGACAGGATAATGTTCAGGTCATGGGTTTGGATGTCCACAACCCGGTGTTTGGTGTCAGTGCGGTATTGATCCTGCTGTTTGTGATTGGTGCGCTGCTGTTTCCTGCGGAATCAAAAGTGATGCTGGAGGGGGCTCGTGGCTGGTCGATCAATAACTTTGACTGGTTGTTTATGATCAGCGGTAATGTATTCGTGCTGTTTTGTCTGGCATTGATCGTGCTGCCAGTCGGAAAAATTCGTCTCGGTGGTCGCCATGCCAAACCTGAATACAGCCGCCATTCCTGGTTGTCGATGCTGTTCGCCGCGGGCATGGGCATCGGCTTGATGTTCTGGAGCGTCGCCGAACCCGTGGCTTACTATACCGATTGGTATGGTACCCCGCTGTCTGCGGCCGCCAATACTCCGGAAGGTGCGCGGATGGCGATGGGCGCGACCATGTTCCATTGGGGGCTCCACCCCTGGGCGATCTACGGTGTAGTCGCGCTGGCGCTGGCCTTTTTCTCCTACAACAAGGGGTTGCCGCTGACGGTCCGTTCGGCTTTCTATCCGCTGCTGGGTAGGCACGCCTGGGGTCCCGCCGGGCACTTTATCGATGTGCTTGCGGTGTTGGCCACCATGTTTGGTTTGGCGACGTCACTGGGTCTGGGGGCACAGCAGGCAGCCAGTGGTCTGAGTCATCTTTTTGGCATCGATAGCGGGATTAATACCCAGGTCGCCGTGATCATCGCGGTGACCGCGATTACGCTTTTTTCTGTGGTTCGCGGGCTCGACGGCGGCGTTAAGCTGCTAAGTAACATAAATATGCTGATCGCGCTGGCGCTGCTGCTGTTTGTGATCATTGCCGGAACCATTGGTGGTTTCTTCAGCAATTTGGGGCTGGTCCTTGGCAGTTACGCCGAAAATATCGTGCCGTTGAGTAACTGGGTGGGCCGCGAGGATACGACCTGGTATCACGGTTGGACCGTTTTCTACTGGGCTTGGTGGATCTCCTGGTCACCTTTTGTGGGCATGTTCATCGCGCGTGTCTCGAAGGGGCGCACCGTGCGTGAATTTATGATTGCGGTGTTATTGATTCCGACGCTGATGTCAGCAATCTGGATGGCAGCCTTCGGTGGCAACGCGTTGGATCAGATCCAGAATAATGTCGGTGAGCTGACCAAAGGCGTGGGCGATGTATCGCTGACCATGTTCCATATGCTGGCCAACCTGCCGCTGGCCGAGATCACTTCAGGTCTTGCCATCATTCTGGTACTGGTGTTCTTTATCACTTCGTCCGATTCAGGTTCACTGGTCATCGACGGCATTACAGCGGGCGGTAAAGAGGATGCTCCGGTGACGCAGCGCGTTTTCTGGGCCATTACGGTGGGGCTGATCGCCGGCGTGTTGCTGATTGGCGGTGGTGCCGATGCCCTGAAGGCGCTACAGGCCGGTGCGGTCACTGCCGGGCTGCCGTTTACGGTGATTCTGTTGCTGATGTGTGTCAGTCTCTACAAGGGATTGAGAGCTGAAGTGCGCTAAGCGCTTGCGCTAATACAACACTCGAGCCGACCCCTGTGGTCGGCTTTTTCGTTGTGCGCGAATAAAAAATTATTAAGGCGCTGGCAGAGCGCATTGGCTAGCGGTCAAAGGCGCAGTCACTGATGCTGCTCTGGGTATTTGCCTAGGAGCCTGTCGGACTTAACACTGATCTACTGCGGAAAACCCGAATTTGACCATATTTTCACGATCACCCTCGT
>JBALTG010000072.1:0-23237 GCA_036964625.1 Motiliproteus sp. | reverse complement strand
CCATAGCGGTTAAACCAGTCGCGCGCCTGGTGCTGACGCGGTGACAGCGACCGGAGTGGAAACCGATGCGCCACCCAGTAGCCCATCCCCCAAGTCACCACGCCGCCGAGTGCGTTACCCAGCGTCACCACACACACCAGTTGCCACAACGGATACAGGCCCTGATCCAATAGATACAGCAGCAGCAGCTCGGAACCACCGGGCAGCAGCGTGGCCGAGATAAAGCCGCTACTGAACAGCCCCCACAGCACCAGCCCCGACTCAGCGCCAAACACGTTGGGAGCTCCTTAACCACGAAGCTTTTAACCACGAAGCCGTAAACCACAAACCGGTTAACCGCAAACCGGTTAACCACAAACCGGTTAACCACAAACCGGTTAACCACAAACCAGTAAACCACAAACACGCTAATCGTCGCACCATCATAGCCGCTGCGTGCGCTGCAGCTCCATCCGCACACAGCGCAGCAGTGCGGGCTCAAATGCGGCATCCAGACTCTGGGCTACCTGGTTCAGATCGCGGATTCCGGCATCGTGAAAATGCAGCAACGCGGTCTCCATCTGCACCCGGTCAGTCTCGGCCAGATCGAGCAGCCGAGCCAACGGTATCGCATCACGTTCGATCACGGCGGCAATTTGCTGCAACACCTCTTTAGGGCTGATCTGCAGCTGCTGAGCGGCCTGCTCTGGAGTCATCCCCGCCTGCAACAGATCGACCAGCTGCTGCCGATCCTGGGTCTGAGGCGGCTCCTGTTCTCTGCGGCCCAACACCTGTAAAAACGCCTCACCATAGCGCTCCAGCTTGGTCTTACCGACCCCATTGATATGCGCCAGGGCGCTCAGGGTCGCGGGTTGTTTTTCAACCATCTCCATCAGGGTAGCATCGTGGAAAATATAAAAAGGCGGTACATCCTGCTGATCGGCCAGTTTTTTCCGCACCCCCCGCAGCGCTTCCCATAATCCCTGCTGCAGCTGATTTAGGCGCTGATGGCTAGCCACCCGCAACGACTTACGCTCACGCGAGCGGCTCTCACCCTGATCACGGCGCAGCTCCAGGGTTTGCTCGCCTTTGAGCAGCGGCCGGCTGCGTTCGGACAATCGCAGCGCGCCGTAGCTGTTATGATCGACATCGAGCAGCCCCCGCGCCACCAGCTGCCGAAACAGCGAGCGCCACTCCTGCACACCGAGCTCCTTACCGATGCCGAAAGTCGATACACTGTGATGATCGTACTGCTTAACCTTATCGGTCGCCTTACCCACCAGCACATCGACCAGGTGGCTGACACCAAAGCGCTGCCCGGTCCGATACACGGTCGACAACGCTTTACGCGCCGCCTCGGTGCCATCCCAGGTCTCGACCGGCGACAGACAGGTATCACAATTGCCACAAGCGGCATGATCCGGCTCGCCAAAATAACCCAGCAGCGCCTGACGCCGGCAACTGGTCACCTCGCACAATCCCAGCATCGCCTCGAGCCGCTGGCGCTCGATCTGTTTTTGCAGCTCCCCGGCCTCCGAGCTGTCGAGCATCTGCCGAAGGAAGATCACATCCTGCAGCCCGTACACCATCCAGGCATCGGCCGGCTCACCGTCACGCCCGGCGCGGCCGGTCTCCTGGTAATAAGCCTCGATGCTCTTGGGCAGATCCAGGTGCGCAACAAAACGCACATTGGGTTTATCGATCCCCATCCCAAAAGCGATAGTCGCCACCACGATCACTTTTTCTTCTGTCAGAAACCGGTGCTGGTGCTCGGCCCGAGTCTCTGCCGGTAATCCGGCATGATAGGGCAAGGCGTGCCAGCCCTCGGCGCAGAGCCAGGCGGCGGTCTCATCGACCTTTTTCCGTGACAGACAGTAGACGATACCGGCGTCGTTGCTGTGCTCAGTCTGGATAAACTTCTTGAGCTGCTGCCGCGCGCTCTGCTTCTGGGTAATGCGATAACGGATATTAGGGCGATCGAAACCCTGCACGTAGATGGCTGCGTCTTCCAGCGCCAGGCGCTGAATGATCTCTTCACGGGTACGCTGATCCGCCGTTGCGGTTAACGCGATCCGGGGAATGGCCGGGAACTGCTGATGCAGCACAGAGAGCCGCAGGTACTCGGGACGGAAATCATGCCCCCATTGCGACACACAGTGGGCCTCATCGATCGCAAACAGCGAAAGCTTAGCGCGACTCACTAACTCCAGCGTGCGCGGCTGCAGCAGCCGCTCAGGGGCGATATAGAGCAGTTCCAGCTGGCCATTGAGCAGATCGCTTTCGACCTGACGTACCCTGGCATAATCCAGCGTGGAGTTCAGAAACGCCGCCCGTATCCCCAGCTGTGACAGCGCCCGAACCTGGTCCTGCATCAACGCGATCAGCGGTGACACGACAATGGCGGTGCCTTCACGGATCAGTGCTGGCAGCTGATAGCACAGCGATTTACCGCCGCCTGTGGGCATCAGCACCAGAGCATCGCCGCCATCTAGCAGGGTTTGTACAACCTGATCCTGAGGCGGGCGGAAACTATCGTAACCGAAGGTGGTACGCAGACGTTCGAGAGCAAGATTCAACATGCCGGCGATTATCCGCTTTCCCGCCCAGACAAGAAACCTCCGCGACAGTGTTTCCCTGAGTAATCACCCCAAAGCGGTGTTTGATACCCCATACCTCCAGCGTTAAACGTATCCTCTGACAGATCCAACGCGTACAATGCGCACTCATACCCTCCCCCATTTTCAGACCCCAATCAAGAGAGCAGCCATGACCCTGGATCGCGCCGATAAGCAACCGCTCGACGAAAACGAAATCGACGAGCTTGAGACGTTTCTATTCTCTACTGCGGTCTCCGAAGAAGCGCTGGACTACCCCAGCCTGCACGGCTTGTTGACCGCTATCGCAATCTGTCCGGTGGCGATTGACGAGGCCGAATGGCTGGAGACCCTCTTCGACGGCCAGCCCAATTATACCGACAGCGCGCAGCAGGCGCGGATCGAAGCATTATTGCGTCGCGAGCTGCTGGGGATCTGTGATGAGCTTGAACACGAAGAGCCTCCCGAACTGCCCTGCGACCTGAGCCTGGACGAAGATTCCCTGCTGACGGTCTGGTGCCAGGGTTTCATGGAAGGCGTATTCATGCGCGAGGAAGCCTGGTTTGGGGACCACGAAGAGGAGATGGCCGAACTCCTGCTGCCGATGATGATCGCCTCAGAGCTGTTTGAGGATGATGCCGAGCTGCAGAAGATGCGCGCTGACACCCAGCTTATGCAGGGTTTATGCGAAGAGATTCCTGATCTGCTGACCGATACCTACCTGCTATTCCGGGTGCCGGAGCAGAGCAAAAAGTCGACTAAGAGTGGCGCGGGCAAAAAGAGTGGCGCGGGTAAGAAAAACCCAGCCAAGAAAAAATAACTATTAAGCCTACGGGGTCGTAGGTTTGCGCATGGATGCGCCATCATTCCCTAACGGGTTAACGGGCCAATGCGAGCCATATCAAACCCAGTAAGTTCGCGTACTTGCACCGGTTCGATAAGGCCAAGAACTGATTAATCGATCCGAACGGCCCGTCCCGCAAGCCCGGATTACCGGCTCGCGGGGTACGGCCAATAGGTCACCCGCGAATAACCGCCAATTCGCAACACCCTGACCCGGTTGCCCGGCTTCAGCTCTCCAGCCTGCGATAGCGGCTGCTTGACCAGCAACGAACTGCCATCATCCAGGACGATATCCAGCCACATCCCCGGCTCCGTCTGATCACCCGAACCCTCTATCAGGATCGGCTGCATCCCTAATACGACCCCAAAAACGATCCATTGTGATTGTTCACCCTCAATCACCGCCGCATCGGCTGAGGTCACCGCCTGACCTGATCGCACCGCAGGCGCAGCACCGCAGCCGTGTAATAACCACAGGACCAAAAAGCACAGAACCAAAAAGCACAGCGCAGACGACTTTCGAATCTGATCCATCATTCTCACACCCGGTAACCAAGGGCCATCCCATTAGAGAGTAGACCTTTTTCATCACGGGCTGACGCGGTATCGCTATTTACTGATGAAAATCGCTCCGACAGGTATACTGGCCGACTAAACCCTGTCGGAGCCAACCATGAAGCTGTTAACCATTCTCGGCGTTGCCGTAGGCGGAAGCCTGATCGCGGTCATTATACTGTTTGTTGTTAAAGCGATGGATTCTAAGCAGGGTGAAGCCGTTGGGTTAGTCAATCAACGGCTTGCTGCCTGCTCGCCGAAACCAAACTGCGTTAGCAGTGAAACCGGTACGCCGAGTGATAAGAAGGTCGCCCCCTTCGCCATCAGCAACGGTCAGACGGAGCAGGCCTGGAAGCATCTGCAAGCGATGATCAGCGCTCACGGCGGACAGCTGACGGCTACCGGGGAGGGTTACCTTGCGGCCACCTTTACCAGCTCGCTGTTTGGTTTTGTCGATGATCTCGAAGCACGCCTCGATGCTCAAAACGACGCAATCCAGATCCGCTCCGCCTCACGCGTCGGCACCAGCGATTTTGGCGCCAACCGGACCCGGGTTGAACTGCTGCGGCAACGTTACACCGCACAGCCATAGGCCGTTATAACCCGGGAATACCGATCGGGCCGGGAAGATCAGGAACGATCGAACAGGCCTGCACCAGCGCAGCGAATAAAAGTGCCGTTTTAATACCAGACATAAACAAAACCCTTTGGCTTAAGGATGAACCCAATCCAGGACCCTGAACGAGATTAACCTGGCGGATTAATAGGTTGGCACACGGATGCGCCACCCTTGCTCAACCGGCCCCCTGCAAGATTAATAGCACAACCCCGCTCTTTTCAACCCCCGGTGCGGATATTCACCCAATGATCGTTGCCACCGGAACCATCCGCAACCCGGTTATAGATTACGTTCTTTGACCAACGCTTAGCCTTCAGGCGCAACTCAACCCTTAACCCAAACCTCAACTCGAACTTCAGCGCCCTTGCCGCCAGCCCTGGAATTGAAAGTACGGGTAAATTTCACGTCCTACCGGTGTTAGTCGTATTCCTCTTCTAATATTTATACATCTAGGAGCCTGTCGGACTTAACACTGATCTACTGCGTAAAATCCGAATTTGGTCATATTTTCACGATCTTCCTCGTTAAATAGCTCGCTATTCGCCTCGAAAGATCGAAAAATCTGCCTCAAATCGTATGTCCCTCGCTACGATCGGCCAAGCCCGACAGGCTCCTAGGTATATACATTGGCACCCGGCACCGAGACGTACTTGAAAAAACTTACCCGAAGAGGCGAACCCTATGTGGCAAACCTGCGAACGGATCTGGACCCATGTCCATCTGGCCACATTCGACCCGATAATAGACGCCAGTTACGGTTCCCTGCTCAATCAGGCCATCGGGGTTCATGACGGGCGCATCGTCGCGATTGGCCCGATGGCTTCGCTGGACGGTTTAACGGTTTCTGCCGAGATCATCGTTGGCGCGGGCCGCTGGATGACGCCGGGGCTGATCGATGCCCACACCCATCTGGTGTTTGCCGGTAATCGGGCCGAGGAGTTTGAACAACGTCTGCTCGGTGCCAGCTATGAAGCGATCGCGCAGCGTGGCGGTGGAATCCTATCGACCGTTAATGCGACCCGTAAAGCCAGCGTCGCTGAGCTGGTGGCTCTCGCTGAACCGCGTCTCAAAGCGCTGCTGGCCGAGGGAGTCACGACTGTAGAGATCAAGTCGGGCTATGGACTGGAACTGAACACCGAGCTGAATATGTTGCGCGCCGCCAAACGGCTGGAGCAACGTTATCCGGTACGCATCTCGACCACGCTGCTCGGCGCACACGCCCTGCCTCGCGAATTTATGAATGATCCAGAGGGCTATATCGACTGGGTCTGTAGCAAGCTGATCCCGGCTGCAGTTAAGGAAGATCTGGCCGAGGCGGTCGACGTGTTCTGTGAAAACCTTGCCTTCTCGCCCAGCCAGTGCGAACGGGTCTTTATCGCCACGCAGCAGCACGGCCTAGGAATCAAGGCCCATGCCGAGCAACTGAGCAATCTGCACGGGGCCGAGCTTGCTGCGAGTTACGGCGCCTGGTCGGCGGATCATCTGGAATTTTTGGATGAATCAGGGGTAACAACCATGGCGAAGGCCTGTACCGTGGCGACGCTGTGCCCCTGCGCGTTTTATTTTTTGCGCCAGAACAGGATCCCGCCCATCGAGTTGCTACGCCAATACCAGGTACCGATGGCAGTAGCCACAGATCTCAACCCCGGCTCATCGCCGCTAGCCTCGTTGCGGTTGGCGATGAATATGGCCTGCACCCTGTTCCGACTCACTCCTGCAGAAGCCTTGGCAGGCAGCACCCGCTGTGCGGCGCAGGCACTGAATTTAGGCACAGAGCTCGGCCAGTTGAAGGTGGGGATGATTGCCGATATGGCACTCTGGGATATTCAACACCCGGCAGAACTGGCGTATCAGTTTGGGGTGAACGGTCTGGTGCAACGTATCTTTGCCGGAGAATTAAGTCATGTATCAGCCCACTGATGCTAGCCTCTGGTCGGGGCGTGTCGACAGCGAAGAACCGGCCAAGCTGGCCTGCCGCCTGCATCAAGTGGTGCAGCCTCTGTCGTCGGTTAACGAACAGCAACGGCACGCGCTGGCACTGATCGGCTTCTGTTCTGATGAGGGAGTGCGACGTAACCAGGGTCGCATCGGCGCGCGCAACGGTCCCGATCGGTTGCGGCGCGTACTGGCTAACCTGCCCTGGCCTGCTGATCGGCCGGTCTATGATGCCGGCAATGTGATCTGCCAGGATAACGACCTGGAGCAGGCCCATCTCGCCTTGGCAGACCGGGTCAATCATTGCCTTACTGCGGACCATCTGTGCTTCGTCTTGGGCGGTGGTCACGAGATGGCGTACGGCAGCTGGCTGGGACTAGTCAATTACTACCAGTCTCAAGCGCAGATCCCGCGGATCGGTATCGTTAATTTCGATGCCCATTTCGACCTGCGCCTGGATAGCAATGGCGCTAGCTCCGGCACCCCCTTCTATCAGATCGCCCAGCAGTGCCAACAACGAGGTCTGCCGTTTAAGTATTGCTGCCTGGGGATCAGCGATATGGCCAACACCCAGGCGCTGTTTCAGCGCGCCGCTGCGTTGGGGGTCAGCTACCGCCGCGATGCGGATATGGCGATCACCCAGCTGCCAGAAACACGGCAACAGCTACAGCAATTTATGGATGACTGCGATGCGATCTACCTGAGCATCGATCTGGATGTATTGCCCGCCAGCATCGCCCCCGGGGTCAGCGCACCGGCTCCCCGAGGCGTAGGACTGGAGGTATTGGAGCCGCTGATCCAGCTGATCAGCCGCTCCGGAAAACTCAGACTCGCCGATATCGCCGAATACAACCCGGAGTTTGATATCGATAACTGGACCGCACGTGTTGCTGCACGTCTGTTCCACCTGATTGTAAACGGAGCCTTAAGCCGATGACTCAGATATCCACCAACGCACAAACTGACTCTGCCACCGATCCGCGCCACGACAGTGACCGGGTAATCAAAGCAGCGACAGGAAGCACCCTCAGCTGTAAGAGCTGGCTCACCGAAGCTCCGATGCGGATGCTGATGAACAACCTCCATCCCGATGTGGCCGAACGTCCCGAAGATCTGGTGGTGTACGGTGGGATCGGTCGCGCGGCCAGAAACTGGGCCTGTTATGACAAGATCATCGAGGTGCTGCAACGGCTGGAAGATGACGAATCGCTGCTGATCCAATCGGGCAAACCGGTCGGGGTGTTTAAAACCCATTGCGACGCTCCGCGAGTACTGATCGCTAACTCTAACCTGGTACCGCATTGGGCCAACTGGGAACAGTTCAACGCGCTGGATAAGCAGGGGCTGATGATGTACGGCCAGATGACGGCGGGCTCCTGGATCTATATCGGCTCGCAAGGGATCGTGCAGGGTACTTACGAAACCTTCGCGGCTATGGCTAAGCAACACTTCAACGGCGATGCCTCCGGCAAGTGGGTGCTGACCGGAGGCCTGGGCGGCATGGGTGGCGCGCAGCCGTTGGCAGCCTCCATGGCCGGCTTCTCCAGCATCACCGTGGAATGCGACGAAACCCGGATCGATTTCCGCCTGCGTACCCGCTACGTGGATAAGAAAGCCTACAGTCTCGACGAGGCCCTGGCTCTGATCGAAACAGCCAAGACCCATGCCACGGTGGTCTCGGTCGGCTTGCTAGGTAACTGTGCCGATATCTTCCCCGAACTGGTCGAGCGCGGCATCGTCCCCAATGTCGTCACCGACCAGACCAGCGCCCATGATCCGCTTAACGGCTACCTGCCCCAAGGCTGGACGATGGCGCAGGCCGCCGAGATGCGCAAGACCGATGAAGCAGCGGTAGTTGATGCTGCTAAAACGTCGATGGCGATTCAGGTTCGGGCGATGCTATCACTGCAAATGCGCGGCGCGGCGACCACCGACTACGGCAACAACATCCGCCAGATGGCGCTGGAGAAAGGGGTCGAGAACGCGTTTGACTTCCCCGGCTTCGTACCCGCCTATATCCGCCCGCTGTTCTGCGAAGGGATCGGGCCGTTCCGCTGGGTCGCGCTGTCGGGTGATCCTGAAGATATCTACAAGACCGATCAAAAAGTAAAAGAGCTAATCCCCGATAATCCACAGCTGCATAACTGGCTGGATATGGCCCGCGAACGGATCGCCTTCCAGGGCTTGCCCGCGCGCATCTGCTGGGTCGGGCTGAAAGATCGGGCGCGGCTGGCGCTGGCCTTCAATGAGATGGTCAGCAGCGGCGAACTCAAGGCGCCGATCGTCATCGGACGCGACCATCTGGATTCAGGGTCGGTCGCCAGCCCCAATCGCGAAACCGAAGCGATGCTCGATGGCTCCGATGCGGTATCCGATTGGCCGCTGCTGAATGCCTTGCTCAGCACCGCCGGTGGCGCCACCTGGGTCTCCATCCATCATGGCGGCGGTGTCGGCATGGGCTTTAGCCAACACGCCGGCGTGGTGATCGTCGCTGACGGCACCGAGGCTGCGGCAAAACGTCTGGCCCGGGTGCTGCACAACGACCCGGCAACTGGAGTGATGCGCCATGCCGACGCTGGTTATCAGATCGCCATCGACTGTGCCCAAGAACAGGGGCTGGATCTGCCGATGCTCGATGGTTAACGGTTTGGCTAACAGCGTCCGCCACAGCCACACTTGAGCTACTTTTATAGACTGCGTTTTCAGGAATATTATGTACCCACTCAGTATCAAACCCGGCCAGCTGATCCTGTCCCAATTGCGTCAAATCCATAACCAGCCGGTGTCACTGGCGCTGGACCCCAGCTGCCATCAGTCGATCCACGCCAGCGCTGCCGCCGTAGCCCGGGTGATCGAACAAAACCGTGTCGTCTACGGCATCAATACCGGCTTTGGTTTATTGGCCAACACCCGGATTGCACCTAAAGACCTGGAACTGCTACAGCGCAGCATCGTGCTGTCGCATGCCGCCGGTATCGGCGAGCTGATGACCGAAGCCACGGTCCGGTTGATGATGTGCCTAAAGATCAACTCGCTGGCGCGCGGCTTTTCCGGCATCCGTCTGGAAGTGATCGACGCGCTGATCAGTCTGGTCAACGCCGAAGTCTACCCCTGCGTGCCGAAAAAAGGCTCGGTAGGAGCCTCGGGCGATCTGGCCCCATTAGCACATATGAGCGCGGTGCTGCTGGGTGAGGGTGAGGCGACCTATAAAGGCGACCGGATCTCCGGCGCTCAGGGACTACAAATGGCGGGGCTGGCGCCGATCACCCTAGCCCCCAAAGAGGGCCTGGCGCTGCTCAACGGCACTCAGGCCTCCACCGCGTTTGCGCTGCAGGGGCTGTTTGCGGCGGAGGATGTGTACGCCGCTGCGACGGTATCGGGAGCCCTGTCGGTCGAGGCGGCGCTCGGCAGCCGCAATCCGTTCGACGCTCGGGTCCATGCAGTACGGGGGCAGATCGGCCAGATCGACGCTGCGGCAGCTTATCGTCACCTGCTCGGCGACCGCTCCGAGATCTGCGACTCACATGAGGGCTGTGAAAAGGTGCAGGACCCTTACTCGCTACGCTGCCAGCCGCAGGTGATGGGGGCCTGTCTGGATCAGATCCGTCACGCCGCGGCGATCCTGTTGATCGAAGCCAACGCCGTCTCCGACAACCCGCTGGTGTTTACCGAAGACGATTCCTTTATCTCTGCAGGTAACTTTCACGCCGAACCGGTAGCGATCGTCGCCGATAACCTGGCCATTGCCATTGCCGAGATCGGTGCGCTCTCAGAACGCCGGATGGCGCTGTTGATCGACTCTAATCTGAGTAAGCTACCGCCGTTTTTGGTGGAAAACGGCGGGGTCAACTCCGGTTTTATGATCGCCCAGGTGACTAGCGCTGCCCTGGCCTCCGAGAACAAGAGTCTGGCGCATCCGGCCTCGGTGGATAGCCTGCCCACCTCCGCCAACCAGGAGGATCACGTATCGATGGCCACCTTTGCCAGCCGCCGACTCAAGGAGATGGCTTATAACACCGCAGGCGTGCTCGCCATCGAGCTGCTGGCGGCCTGTCAGGGGATTGATTTTCGCGCCCCACTCAAATCATCGCCGCGCCTGGAAGCGGCCAAAGCGGAGCTGCGCAATTTAGTGCCGTTCTACGCTAAAGACCGCTACTTCTCACCCGATATCGAACAGGCGATCGGCTTGATCCAACGGGCCGAACTTAACCGCTACATGCCGCATAATCTGCTGCCCAGTCTGAGCTAGGCTTTTCCTGCTCTGACGTATAGCGTTCAGCGCCCTGATAGCCGATCAGTCGGATGCAGCAATGACGGCCGGAGCTATGCACTCTTCGCTACTCTTCAGCGTCGTCCTGCCACCAGCCGTAATCACGCACTAAAATCCTGCTGTACCCCACCGGCTTGATGAGACTAAACTCATGCGTGTTAATGATGTAGCCGGAGCGACCTTGGTCACCGACAGAAACAGGGAGGATCCACTCAGATGCGCCTAAAGCGTGCCTATACCCTGCTCTTGAGTATTTTTCTGCTACCCGGCATCACCTTTTCGGAGATCGAACAGGGAGTTCAAGCCCCGCAGACCCGTTGGATGTCCGAGCAATACCCGCCCTACAACTATATTGACCCACAGGGTAAGGCGCGCGGCATTTCGGTGGAAATTCTTGCGGCTATGTGGCAACAGCTGGGCATACCTGAACAGCCGCTTGAGTTCCTGCCTTGGGCCAGGTCGTATACGTTACTGCAGCGCCAACCGCAGACGGCGCTATTTGCGATGACCTATACCCCAACGCGCGAACAGCTGTTCCGCTTCGTTGGCCCCTTTATCCGCACCCGGATCGTGCTGCTGGCACCCCGATCGGCAAGACTGCAGATAACCAATAATGCAGAGATAGAGGCACTAAAAATCGGCGTCGTGCGCGATGATATCGGCGCGTCGTTATTGAATGAACGAGGGATAAGCCAGGACCGGATCATCCATAGCAACCAGGCTGAAAATCTGATCAAGCTGCTGCATCGGGGGCGGGTGGATGCCATCGCCTACAGCGATGATGTAGCGGAGTGGAAAATGCGCAAGGCAGGCATCGACCCTCAAGAGTACGAGAGCGTCTTTACCCTGCTTGAGGGTCAGCTAGGATTTGCCTTTCATGCCCAAACGCCCGCCCCCTGGCTGAATCGGTTGCAGCAGGCGCTAGAGCAAGTGGAGGCGTCCGGCGCCGCGCAAAAGATCCGCCAGAAGTATCTGCTACAGCAACGGCTGAGTGCCCCGAAGGAGGGCGCCCACCCGCTTTCCCCCAGCGCCCCCGGGGATTTTCCTTAAACCGCAGGGCACCGACCACCGGCACCGCCGGGCATCCGCCTCTTCCAGCTCGATAAAAGCACCGTTGCATCACCGCACCTCGTCCAAGCGAGACAGCTCTCATCTGCTGAAGAGAGCCACTTCAGCGACGCACCGGCTACTTCGGCGTCGAGGGCGTCCTGATTTTTGAAAGCCGGCACCTCCTCTTCTGCATGAAAAAAGGGCTCAGCCAGGCCTGCTTATTGACCATTAAGAGAGCCCGGTTATACCAGCCGTCGCCTTTGTCGGCCCTCACCCTGCACTACATTTTCAAAGCAGATGGATCATCTAACAAGCTCTCGCGCTTGCGGGCCAGAGCTTTGCCAACTTCTTTTATCAAACGTGCGCGTTTCTTGATGTATAATTTTGCTGTCCCGCTTGGTACGAACAGCCGCCGTGTATCCCGTTGTTCCATCCTTGCGTGTCTTGGCTCTGATAGTTGCCATGCCGCCCCATTGTTTCGGGGTGACATGGCCTTAATTGTCACCCCGATGTCATCCAGCATAAGCGGAACGGGTCACAACCGGCATAAATTCTCAATCTTGAGTTTAAAGAACTTGAAAACACCAGCAAAAACAGCCACAACCCCAGCAACCGCGCGGCCTGCGGTCGATCGCACCTTCTGTGTTGCACCGATGTTGGACTGGACAGATAAACACTGCCGTTACTTTCATCGACTGCTGAGCCAGCACGCGCTCCTGTATACCGAGATGGTCACCACCGGTGCAATTCTGCATGGGGATGCGGATCGATTTCTACAGTTCAACCCGGCAGAGCACCCGGTGGCGTTGCAACTGGGTGGTAGTGACCCGGCGGCGCTGGCCGAATGCGCCCGAAAAGCGGAGCTTTGGGGGTATGATGAAGTTAACCTCAATGTCGGCTGCCCCAGTGACCGGGTCCAGAACGGTATGTTCGGCGCCTGTCTGATGGCCGATCCACAACGAGTGGCGGACGCGGTGAAAGCGATGCAGCAGGCCGTTTCGATTCCGATCACGGTCAAGCACCGCATCGGCATCGACGATCAAGACAGTTATGAGTTTCTGTGCCGATTTATCGATACGGTGGCCGAGGCTGGCTGTCGTACCTTTATCGTTCACGCCCGCAAAGCAATTTTACAAGGGCTCAGCCCAAAGCAAAATCGGGATATCCCGCCGCTGGATTATGATCGGGTCTACCGCCTGAAACAGGATTATCCAGCGCTCGAAATCATCATCAACGGCGGCATCAAGACGCTGGCTGAATGCCAGCAACATCTGCTCCAGCTCGACGGGGTTATGATTGGACGCGAGGCCTACCAGAACCCGCTGCTGCTTGCCGAGGTTGACCAGGCCCTGTATAACGGCGATCTGGTCGACCTGGACCAGATGCTGATGCGGCTGTGCGCCTATTGCGAGCAGCAACTGGCCCAGGGTGCGCAGCTGGGCTGGATTACTCGCCACGTATTGGGGCTGTACCAAGGCCAACCCGGTGCCCGACGCTTCCGGCGTTTTATCAGCGAAAATGCGTTCCGCCCCGACGCGGGTATCGATGTCCTTAAGCAGGCGTTGGTGCTAGTTAAACCTGGATTGTTCGCCGCCTGATACGCGGCTGTATCAACTATTTTCGATTTAGTCAGAAGAGAGATGGCAATGCCTAATCTGCTTGAGCAACTCAAAACGATGACCACTGTAGTCGCCGATACCGGTGATTTTACAGCCATCGAACGCTACACCCCTGAAGATGCCACCACCAACCCTTCCCTGATTCTCAAGGCTGCGCAGCAGCCAGAGTATCGCTCTTTGCTGGAAGAGGCCCGCACCTGGGTTCTGCGCCAAAACCTGAGCCAGAGCCGCACCCTGTGTCTAATGGCCGACAAGCTGGCGGTCAGTTTTGGTGAGCAGATCCTCAAGGTGATCCCCGGCCGCATCTCCACCGAAGTTGACTCCCGGTTATCGTTCGACACCCATGCGACGATCGAACGTGCGCGGGGATTGATCCATCTGTATAAAGAAGCGGGGATTGGCAAAGAGCGGATACTGATCAAGATTGCCGCTACCTGGGAAGGGATCCAGGCAGCACGTCAGCTTGAAGCGGAAGGGATCAACTGCAACCTGACCCTGCTGTTCGGTTTCTCCCAGGCGATTGCCTGTGCCGAAGCTGGCGTCTACCTGATATCGCCGTTCGTCGGTAGAATTCTCGACTGGCATAAGAAATCCACGGGGCGTGATGACTACACTGCAGCCGAGGACCCCGGAGTACTCTCTGTCTCCAAAATTTACGACTACTACAAGCAACACAGTTACAAAACTGTAGTGATGGGTGCAAGCTTTCGTAACAGCGCTGAAATTTTACAGCTGGCCGGATGCGATCGACTCACCATCAGCCCCGCGCTCCTGGATGAGCTAGCCTCGGCAGAAGGCTCCCTAGTGCGCAGACTCGATCCTAAAGCCATCCTCCAAGCTCAGCCCAAGCTAACCCTGAACGAATCCCAGTTCCGCTGGATGATGAACGAAGATGCAATGGCTACCGAGAAGCTAGCCGAAGGAATCCGTAACTTTACCGCAGATCAACACAAGCTTGAGACGCTGTTGCAGAGCTAATGTAAACCCACAATAAAATCGTTAAGCATTAACCCAGCGTGTTACCAGGAGTCACAAGGATGCGTCAACATGGGTCGAAGGCCCATGCGAGTCTCTGAAAACCCAGCAGTTCCACGCAACTGCGGCAGATTTTTGGAGCAGGCAATATGGGATAAGGGTTAAAAACCCACGTATCGACGGATCGATTCCTTCTCTGGGCACCAACACATCTAAGGCTTGCAGCTTGATGCAGGCCTTTTTTTGTTGCTGACGTCTGGTAGGAACTGAGTGCAACGAACGGACACTAAAGGAAGCACTTTGCTGCTTCTCTCATTTTTGACATCCCGTTGATAACTCTCGTTCGTCGCCTGTTTTCTGGTGTGGTTGGTTGAATGTCGCGGGGCCTGCAAGAAAAAGCTGATTTTTATGTCAGGCATAGATAACAATATCAGTGCCACGACAACAAATAAGCAAAGGCTTGGCGGGTTCCCGGGAATAGTCGCTACAACCGTCGCTAATCACAGACAATGCATTCTTAGAATCACACAAAAACCAAATTAGAAAAAACTAACCTATTAATATCCAGTAAGTTACATAAAAATACGAACTGTCACTAAAAACAGACGAACTAAGTTTCGGCGCGATACCCAGCAGCAGGTTGTTCGGGCACTGCCCGCGCCGTTATGAGGCTGGCTCTGGTCTGAGCGGGCAGATCGGCCAAAAAGCATAAAGCGACAGAGTGACATGACATATCACACTAACAATATAGGAATAAGTCCTATGGTCGCAAATGTACGACTAAGGCATTGTTGCGCACAAGCGACAAGGACACTCTGGACGTACCGTCACAGGGAGGCGATGGGTAGCAATTAGGGGCTTGAGATAGAAACGGCTTAAGGCGGCTTTTTACGGACATACCTTCAAAAGACCCTTCTGCTACTTTTATCTTCCGGCTCTCTCGCTGCCATCTAATAGCTGGCGGCAGTATCGTTATTGAACGTCACTTGTTTTTTTTCCTTCGCTTAGAATTTCAATTAGGAGGTCAATATAAATATTTGGCTTAAAGGGATTTACTGCGTCTGCCCTGTCAGCATAGTGGCATTCATTGCGGCTGGTTTTCTTGGCACCTTCCGCTCAGTGTGGATGTTTATGTCTCAGCCAGCATCAACATTCAGCGAGGCAATTGGCGTTAACACGGTCTGGTTTTCACCCTGGTGGGTCATGGCTGTGAGCTTCCTGCTGATGCTAGCTAACTGGGTCAAGCTATCCAACTCAATCCATCGCGTTTCATTGCGAAGCTCACATCTTTCGTGTCAACCCGCTGCTACGATAAAATGGAAAAATAGCGGCCCTGCAGAACAACCTTCTGAGCAATCAGAGAGTGACTCTGGATGTCAGGACCCCAGCTCTCAGCACATCCTCAGGTAACCATCCGATGCTCCTGCTGGTCTTGTCTACGGCTCACCGCCAGCAAGCTCGGTCCCGGCGATGTTTCGACACGGCAAGGAGCTGTTGCTTCCTGACCTACAGGTTACACCGGCCTGCGGACGCGTCAAAAGCGCGGCCGCCTAGCCAGTCCGCCCTGAGTTACGCCACACGCGGTGCGAGACGACGGACAGGGCCGAGCGCAATCGTCACCAGCGCCGCCAGCCCCAGCATCCAGCAGTAGTGGATCTGGCCGATTAGCAGCAGTGGCGACAGCCCGGCGATGGAGGACGCAAGCAGCACCTGGGCACCGTAGGGCAGCAGCCCCTGCGCCACGCAGGAGAAGATATCCAGCAGGCTGGCGGAACGCCTCGCATCCACGCCCTGTCGCTCGGCGATATCGCGAGCCAGCGGCCCGCTGATCAGAATCGCCACCGTGTTGTTGGCGGTGCAGAGATTGATGAGCGCCACCGCACCGCTGATGCCCAATTCACCGGCCCGCTGTTGCTGTCCTCGACGCTGTAGCCCCCGGGTCAGGCGATCGACGCAGCGGGCCAGAAACGCCAACCCGCCTTCGGAGGCCATCAGCGCCCCGAGGCCGCCGATCAGCAGCGACAGTAGCAGAATCTCCTGCATGCCGCTGTAGCCCGCGTAGATATCCTTAGACAGCTGCGCCAGGCTGTAGGCTTCGACACCGACCAGCCCCACCACGCCCGCCAGCACAATGCCACTGAATAGCACCAACATCACGTTCAGCCCCGCCAGCGCCAGCATAAAAACCGCCACATAGGGCAATACCCGGATCAACTGATAGTCGCCGGACGGGACGGCACTGCCCTCGCCCTGCAAAAACAACCACACCAGCGTCAACAACGCCGCCGGAAGGGCAATGACCAGATTCATACGAAATTTGTCGCGCATCTCACAGCCCTGAGTGCGGGTCGCGGCGATAGTGGTGTCGGAGATGATCGACAAGTTATCACCCAGCATCGCTCCCCCAATCACGGTACCCACGCAGAGCGGTAGCGACAGCCCGGTGGCATCGGCCACCCCCACCGCGATCGGCGCCAGCGCCGCGATAGTACCCATAGAGGTGCCCATGGCCGTGGCGATGAACGCGGTGATCACGAACAGGCCCGGCAGCACCAGCTGCCCCGGAATCAGGCTGAGACCGAGGTTCACCGTTGCATCGACCCCACCCACCGCCTTGGCCACCGCAGCAAAGGCGCCAGCCAGCAGGTAGATCAGACACATGGTGATGATTGTGGAATCACCAACGCCACGGATAAAGGTCTCGATCCGCTGGTTCAGCGTCCCCCGGGCCAGCACGATGGCCAGCACAATCGCAGGGAGAATCGCCACCGGCGCCTGCACCTGATAGAAGGCGAACTCCACCGCCTCAGATTGGTAGTACAGGCCGCTGCCGATAAAAATCGTCAGAAACAGTAGCAAGGGTAACAGCGCAACAGGGTTGGCCGGCATAGATAACTCCCAGAAGGCGCCCTGTAGGGTGCCGTTTTAGATAAAATTTCGCTCTTGTGGAGCATTTATGACCCCGGGCGGGGCGGTAAGGCGCGACATTCTACCCGATACGACACTGGGGTCTAATACCGAAAGCTTATTGACTACTGACTACTGGTTATAGATAGATGCACGACGCAGTCGTCGCGAATAGTCGAGCCTGAGTTAAATGCATTCTATTAACCCGACGGGTTATTAATAGGAAACGTAAGGATGCGCCCACATAGGCCGAAGACCATCGCGAGTCACAAAAGAAAGCAGCTCCATGCAACTGCGGCAGACTTTATTTTTTTGTGGGGGGGGCGATGGACAAATAGCTAGCTGATCAGGCCCGGATTTTCCGCACGGCGGCATGGACCCAGGAGAGAGCGCGACGCAGACGCGGTTGCCAGTAGATCAAGGTTAAGTCCGGCAGGCTCCTTAATGGATGCTGTGACGCAGTATCTTAAGCATCGGCAACACAGCCAGCTTTTGGCCTTGGCCTTGGCCTTGTAAGAATTTCACGCGGGCAGCATGAAAAATATTCATTAGATAAGATGCCTGATTTAGTTATATTAGTTAGCCTAAAATACAATAATTATAAAAACATGACTATGAGATCAATTCGTAAAGCCGAATGCCACACCCTCGACGCCTTTCATGACCGCTTGCAGCTGTTGCATCAGGATGGCTTTGTAAATGCCGGTCATCATGCCCCGCAGCTTCTCAGGGCCAAACAGTATCTCATCTGCACCGAGACCCTGTGCCAATGTAGCTCGAGCTGCAGCGGGCTTAGCATTGTATGGCGCTCCGGCTCTGCGGCGCAGCATTCTCGCTAGCCTGGCGACCCAGACAGGTGGTCTGTCCAGAACCGCTCGCCAAACAGAGAGAAAGCCACTAAACACAGATTAAACCGCATTGGCGGACAGACTGCCGCTACCTCAGCGCCCCAAAAGCACCTCTTGTTCTCAACAACCCGCGCCCAATTCCGCAACTGCACAAAAAACACACGCTACCGGCGAGACTACGTAGCCCGGGACTTGCAGCGCCCTCACCTTGGACTCCCCACATAGTTATCCACAGTTATTGTGCATAACTGCGATGACCTCCTTGTTTAAGGCGCGGGCCATACTCGTTCGTTATCCAGCGCATTCTTGAGCGCGACGGCAAGTTCACCCTGCTGGACCAGAACGAGGTGATCCATCCGCCCCCTACTTCCGCCTGTTTGACTGCAATGAAGAAAAATCGGAGCAACATTCTGTCCAGCTCGAAACGTCTGTTGAAGCGATAGCAGAACTCCGCTAAATACCGGGGGAAGATGCTCGTGGTTGATTGCCATCTTTAGCAGCCTGTCGGACTTGACTGGTCGTAGCGAGGGGAAGACCGATTTGAGACATTTTCCCCACCGGGGTAGAGACCGTGCTGGAGCGGGTCAGGCCAGAATGGTATTAGCGTACTAAGTACTTGACCGCCGAGAGATACCTCTTTATTATACGCCCCACGTTGATGCGGGGTGGAGCAGTCTGGTAGCTCGTCGGGCTCATAACCCGAAGGTCGTAAGTTCGAATCTTGCCCCCGCTACCAATGAAATTAGAATCCAAATCAAGCACTTGCTTGATTTGGATTTTTTCGTTTTACGGAAAAAAGCCTCGGGCTCGCTCTTCATAACCCCCGGCGAAGGTCATCAGTTCGAATCTTGCCCCCGCTACCAACGAGATAATTAAGCCAAATCATTAATATGATTTGGCTTTTTGCGTTTAACCCCCGGCGAAGGTCATCAGTTCGGCTCTTGCCCCCGCTACCAATGAAATAACTAAGCCAAGTCATTTATTTGATTTGGCTTTTTGCGTTTAAGGACGTAGACATTTTACTGTATTCAAATTGTTCCCATTCTTTGCCTCTTCATTGCCCCTCCGAGGTGTTGAGGGGCGGCGCATCCGATCCCGACTTAGGCGCGTACCTGTAGGTCGAAGCATCGACCCACCCCACACATAAATGCGGATTTTGTGGGTCGGGCTTCAGCCTGACATAGGGAGCACCCAGGTCGGAATACATACCAACCCAAGCTTGAAATTGCGGATATTGAGGGGCGGCGCATTCGATCCCGACATCTGCCACTACAATCAGGTGCACGCATGTGACGGTGGGTTAACATTTTTTCAAAAAAGTGTAAGAGCCTGTGGTGCTGCCCCGACTGAATAGTCGCTGTAAGTTATAAATCAGCGTTGAGTGGGGTGCTTTCTGTTGGCTGGATTTGTCCTCGTTGCAGTGGTTTTATCAAGAACATCGCTGCGGTTGTCGGAGTGTGGCATCGGGTTATAGCATCTGTCGGAGTACGACATCGGGTTACGACATCGGGTTACGGCATCGGGTTACAATGTGTCACAGGCCCAGCTCTGAGATTGCGGGCCATTACCAATTACACCGCGAACCCGGGACCGACTTCATGAATAAAACTGACGCCTGCGCCAGCAATCTCGAGCCGGATGCATTGCCGCCTCTGGCCGATCCGGTGTATCTGCAGGAGCTGCGCGCGCAGATGCTCAAGTTTGCCGTACTCCAGCTCGGGGATAAATCCTTGGCGGAGGAGGCGGTACAGGAGGCCCTGATGGGCGCGCTCAAAAATGTGCACTCCTTTGTTCGGCGCGCAGCTCTGAAAACCTGGGTATTTGCGATTCTGCGCAACAAAATCATCGATATCCTGCGGCGCCGGCAACGCCTGGTGGAAGCCAGTCGGCTGCTCGGTGACGACGACAGCAATGAGGCCGCAGACGCGCTGTTCGATGGCCGTGGTCATTGGCTCGCCGAAGAGCGTCCCGGGGCCTGGAGTCAGCCCGCCGAAGAGGCCCGTAGTCAGCAGTTCTGGCGGGTGTTCGAAGCCTGCCTGAATGGTTTACCGGAAACACAATCACGGGTGTTCATGATGCGCGAGTTTCTGGAGCTGGAGAGTGACGAGATATGTCAGGCGGAGCAGATCTCCGTCAGTAACCTGCATGTGATTCTGCATCGTGCCCGGCTGCGGCTGCGCGATTGCCTGGAAAATAACTGGTTCCTCGAGGGAGAACGCGGATGATGAACTGTAAACAAACCACGCGCTTGCTGTCTGATGCACAGGAGCGCGAACTCACCTTGAAAGAGCGTATAGCCGTCAAACTGCATATCTCCATGTGTTCCGGCTGCCGCAATTTTGGTTCCCAGATGCCCTCTCTACGGCAGATCGCCAGGGCCTACGCCAAGTCCGATACAGGCGACGCCAGGCAATCCTCAGACGAGCCCCGATCGTAACTCAGGCGGGGAGGGTTTTGCGCCAATGACGACGAATCCTATTCGGCCCAGTTGGGCGCTCGGGTAGCGGCGCAATCCCTCTCTCTGTATCTGCGTATTCGGCTCGGCAGGGCGCCCACTCTGCACGCGTGCACAGGTTAATTGTGGGTCACCGTGAGGCGATATTCCCTGTTCGGTCGCGGGCTGATAGTGTGCACGCAGAAATTGTTTGTTTTGGGTGTAAGGAATCACCCCTGGCGCACGACTATTGCTCAACGAAACAAAATCATTAAGCCCATATATAAACCCCAGCCAAGCTTTAGGAGTTTTTATGACTATCCCGATGATAGCCCTGAAGGCACAGAGTCTACTCAGCACCGCACTATTGATAGCACCATCGATCGCAGGATCGACCGCACCCTTTGCGCTCCCCTACGTGAGGAACCCCGAATGAAGAAGGCGCTATTACTGTCTGTTTTTACCCTGGTCGCGGCACTGTTCTTCCACTTCGATCTGCACCAGTTGCTGACCCTGGACGGACTTAAAGGAGGGCTTGAGGAGTTCACCCGCTGGCGGGATACCAGTCCGCTGCTGGTGACGGGCGCTTTTTTTGCAATTTATGTCGCGGTAGCCGCCCTGTCTCTCCCCGGTGCTGCGATCATGACCCTGGCGGCGGGCGCGTTGTTTGGCCTGGCCTGGGGAGCTCTGCTGGTGTCATTTGCCTCCAGTCTGGGGGCGCTGCTGGCGTTTCTGGCTTCCCGTTACCTGCTGCGTGATAGCATCCAGGCCCGCTTCGGTCAGCGGTTGACGGCGTTCAATGAAGGCGTCGCCAAAGAAGGCGCCTTCTACCTGTTCACCCTGCGGTTGGTGCCGGTGGTGCCGTTTTTTGTGATCAATCTGTTGATGGGGCTGACCCCGATTCGCGTCCTCACCTTTTACGCGGTGAGTCAGGTGGGGATGCTGGTCGGCACCCTGGTCTACGTCAACGCGGGTACCCAACTGGCGCAACTGCAGAGCTTAACCGGGATCCTCTCACCATCACTGATGGCGTCATTGGTGCTGTTGGGGCTGTTTCCGCTAGTGGCAAAAAAGATCCTCGGCATGGTGCAACGTCGCCGTGTCTACGCACGCTGGCAGCGCCCGCGCCAGTTTGACCGCAACTTAGTCGTCATCGGTGCTGGTGCCGGCGGTCTGGTCACTGCTTACATTGCGGCCGCGGTTAAAGCCAAGGTGACGCTGGTTGAGGCTCACAAAATGGGCGGTGATTGTCTCAACTTTGGCTGTGTACCCAGCAAAGCCCTGATCAAGAGCGCCAAACTGGCGCAACAGATGCGCCAGGCCGACCGCTACGGCCTGGATGCGGCACAGCCGTCATTCTCCTTTCGCAAGGTGATGGCGCGGGTGCATGACGTGATCCGGGCCATCGAGCCTCATGACAGCATCGAGCGCTACACCAGCCTTGGGGTCGATGTGCAGCAGGGCTACGCGAAGATCATCACACCCTGGGAAGTGGAGATTCAGCGCGCCGATGGCAGCACCCACCGGCTCACCACCCGCAGCATCGTGATCGCTGCGGGTGCCCAGCCGATGGTACCTCCGCTGCCTGGCCTGGATGACGTAGGCTACGTCACCAGTGATACCCTGTGGGATGAGTTTGCCAAACGAGATGAGGCGCCGCGCCGTCTAGTGGTGCTGGGTGGTGGTCCGATCGGTTGCGAGCTGGCCCAGAGTTTTGCACGGCTGGGATCCGAGGTCACGCAGGTGGAGATGGCTGCGCGCATCATGATCCGCGAAGATGAAGAGGTTTCGGAACTGGCGGCGACCACCCTGGAGCAGGAGGGTGTCCGGGTACTGACCGGTCATCGCGCGCTACGCTGCGAGCGCGACGGCGAGCACAAGTTTCTGGTGCTCGAACATCAGGGCGAAACGCAGCGGATCGAGTTCGACGACCTGCTGTGCGCGGTCGGTCGGGTGGCGCGTCTCGAAGGCTACGGGCTGGAGGAGCTAGGGATCGAAACCCAGCGCACCATCACCACCAACGACTATCTGGAAACCCTATATCCCAACATCTACGCGGCGGGCGACGTTTCCGGACCGTACCAGTTTACCCATACCGCTGCCCATCAGGCCTGGTATGCGGCGGTTAATGCGTTGTTTGGCCAGTTACGAAAATTCAAGGTCGATTACCGCGTGATCCCCTGGACCACTTTTATTGATCCGGAGGTGGCACGGGTCGGGATCAACGAGCAGGAGGCTATCGAGCAGGGCATCGCCTATGAGATCACCCGCTACCGCATGGATGATCTGGACCGCGCCATTACCGAAAGCTCTACCAAAGGCTTTGTCAAAATACTGACCGTGCCCGGTAAAGACCGCATTCTGGGGGTGACCCTGGTGGGGGATCACGCCGGTGAGATGCTGCCTGAATTTGTCCTGGCGATGAAGCACGGGCTGGGGTTAAACAAAATTCTTGGCACTATTCACGCCTATCCCACCTGGGCCGAGGCCAACAAATATGCCGCAGGCGAATGGAAGAGAGCCCACGCACCGGCCTGGGTATTCAATGGGTTAGAGCGTTATCACGCCTGGACACGAGGAGCACGCCATGTGCCGCAAGCTGCTGATTA
>JBALTG010000071.1:0-23551 GCA_036964625.1 Motiliproteus sp. | reverse complement strand
CCGCCGTTTGAGTTCGACGGTGCCCGCAGTGCCTCGCTACAGATTGAAGTAACCGCCAGCAAAGCCGCCAGCGGCAACCCCAACGATGACTACTACCTGGAGCTGGAGACCGACACGCCGAGCGCCTATGTCGATCAGCAACTCAAACTCAGCATCCGCCTCTACACCGCCATCAACCTGAGTAGCCTGGAAGCCCAGCCGCTGCAGCTGGAAGGCGCCGATGTGATCAAACTCGACGAGCAGCAGTACCAGAAGGTGCAGAATGGCCGCCGCTTTCTGGTTTACGAACTCAACTACGCGATCTTTGCCCGCAGCCCCGGCACTCTAGAGATCGCCCCGCAGCGCTTCAACGCCATCAAAGACGGCTCCCGATCCCTGTTTGATAGCCGTCGCGGTCAACAGATCAGGTTATCCACCCAGGCGCGTTCGATCGACATCCTGCCGATCCCAGAACCGATTAACCCGCGCGACTGGCTGCCCGCCAAATCGGTCACCCTGAGCCAAGGTCTTAGCCTGGCTGACGGCGCTTACCGTGTCGGTGAGCCGATCACACGGACTCTGACCCTGCGCGCAGAAGGCGTAGAGGCAAACCGGTTACCGCAGCTGCCGCCACTCAGCGGTCAGGATTTCAAACAGTACCCGGAACCGGCTCAGTTAGATCAACAGACCCCCGCCTCCGGCATCCACGCCAGCCGCATCGAGCGTTACGGTCTGGTGCCCACCCGGACCGGCCCGCTTGAACTGCCCGCCCTGGAGCTGGTTTGGTGGGATAGCGTTGCCAATCAAGCGCGAGTTGCCAGGGTTCCGGCCCAAACCCTGAATGTACTCGCGCCGCTCAACGCACCAGCAGCGCCAACCCCGCCGACCCCGTCGGCCGCTGCTGCACCGTCCCAACAGCCAGCCACGCTGCTGCCTGCACAGACCGTTTCAGCCAGTTCGGGCTGGCTGCTCTGGAGCAACCTGCTCTGGGCCATGCTCTGTGTACTATTCGCCGGTCTTTGGTGGCGCGCCCGCCAACCGGCTGCGCAGCCGGTGCTCAGCCACGCCGCCCCATCCGCCAACGCCGATGAAGCTCAAGCCTTGCGTGCATTGGAAGCCGCCAGTCGCCAGGGTGATTGGCACTCGATCCGCCAGGCGCTGAGTGTCTGGCGCCGCGCCGCTAGCGCTACGCCCATCAAGGACGACGCTTTGGATAAGCAGAGCCAGCAGCTGGATAGCTGCTTGTATGGCAAAGGAACGCTGCAGTCGCTCGATACTCAGGCGTTGCTGGACGCGGTACGAGGGTGCCGGCAGCGGTTGGCGGAGACCAAGATTAAGGCGCGGGAGCTACCACCGTTGTACCGATAGTGCTGCGACAGCAGTACGTCCCACACCCTTATGGATTGGAGTTAATTCCAACATCGTCGGGTTGAAACCCGACCCACAAAAGATTGCCGGTGGCCGCACTTTCCGCCCCTATGAATCGGCGTTTATGCCTCAACGTCGGGTTGAAACCCGACCCACAGGAGTTGTAAGGGGCCGCACTTTCCGCCCCCTGCAAGCCGGAGTTGATTCCGACAACGTCGGGTTGAAACCCGACCCACAGAGGATTGCCGGTGGCCGCACTTTCCGCCCCTATGAATCGGCGTTTATGCCTCAACGTCGGGTTGAAACCCGACCCACAGGAGTTGTAAGGGGCCGCACTTTCGGCCCCTATGAATCGGAGTTTATTGCCACATCGTCGGGTTGAAACCCGACCCACAAAAGATTGCCTGTGGCCGCACTTTCCGCGCCTATGGATCGGAGTTGATTCTGATACCGTCAGGTTGAAACCCGACCCACAGAGGATTGCCTGTGACATCGCTAGCGCTTATTGAGGGGTAGGGTTGCTGGCAGATACTGCTCATAACCCGCGACCCCGAAATAACGCACCGACTTCTTCTGGGTCTTCTTCTTGGCAATAAGATTGCCGTCTCGATAGATCCTAACGATTTTAGTATCACCGCTATGATCGGCATCGTACTCGTTTAAATCATCCAAGCGCAAAGACTCGAATTCAGAGCGTGTAATGAGTTTCACCTTTCTTCTCCCATTCAAACACAGGGGCATTCAAACACAAGGGCATTCAAGCACAGGGACATTCGGGCACAGGGGGCGTACCATTTATTGCATCTTGTTTAACTCGCTTGTTGAATACTAAGGTGTTCTGCGTCGTCAAGCGACAGCAGGCGCATAAGAGGTTGCCCTATTAAGCTCTCAGAGCACCGAGAGTAACGATATTAATTCAATAAAAAACCGGCGGTGCGATCCCGATCACCGGCTGGTGCGCAAACAGCAGTATGAGATACAAGAGCAGCCCCCCGAGTAACCGCAGCCAGCCGATACCCCGCCAGTCGATCCGGGTGAACGCGCGGAAGGGTAGATTGACGGTACCACGGTGGAAGTGCTGCCACTGCTGCGGCTCCATCTTACGCTGCCGGGATCGCTCCAGGGTCAGCGTGCCCACCAGGCTGAGTAGCAACATCAGTGCAAACAGCAGCAGTCCGGCCGCATCGCCGTTAACCGGTATATGCGCCCCTGCCCAGATGCTCAGCCCCCACAACAGCGGATGGCGAGTGACCGAGACAATGCCCGGGTGCGTCGGGTCATAGCCCTTGGATCCTGGGCCGAGCGAGAACGGGTTCTTAGAACTTGCGCCGGCCACGATCAGAATGCAGGCCAGCGGCATCAATACCACCGGTAACCAGGCTGCCCAGAGCATCCAGGGCCAGAGGGGAATAAAGGGCGCTCGTGCAAACGCCTGTGCCAGCCAATAGATGATCGCCAGCGATAGCACACTGTAGCCCAGCAAAAAGCCACCACGACCCAGGCGCTGCTCCAGCGGCTGACGCAACCGCGGCCGCATCGGCAGCATATGACTAAGCAGAAACACCGCCACAGCGGCCAGTAGTTCAGCCATCGATTAACACTCCTTGTCTCGCATCCGTCATATCCTGGTAGTTTGACCGCATGGGGGAAACCGACGCCGCTGCGCCTAGGTCTTAGTAGTCGATGGCGTCTTTGAGTTCGTGCAGCCCCGACATATCGTGCGGAATAGGCTGATCGCCAAAATCAAAATGCTTATGAAAGTCTTTCATCATCGCCTTGAACGCACTCATCATGTAGCGCCGTTTGAAACCGTCCTCCAGCGCCACCACCTCTTTCATCTTATTGCCATAGAAGGTCATGTAGCAGCGCGCCAGCTCGCGGGAAACCTGATCGAGCGACATCGCATCGGGCTTGATGATCGGGGTCATCAGGTTGTATTTTGCGTAATCAAACACCCGGATATAAGGCTTCATCTGCTTGTACAGTGGCGTGAAGGGCATCGGTGTGATCAGCGGGAACACTGCTATATCGGGATTAAGGCGGATCGCCTCGGCGATGGTCCGATCGACGCTCTCTGGCGTATCCTCGGGGAAGCCGATCATAAACGAGGCTTCGGTCATGATGCCGTGGTCACGCAGCAGGTCGAGCGCCAGTTTGTTCTGGTCGACACTGGTGCCCTTGTTCAGACTGTTGAGGGTGGTGTCATCGCTGCTTTCTGCACCCAGATACATGTGCATGATCTTGGCTTTACTGTATTTATGCAGGATATCCTTGTCGCGGATAATGTCCTCGACTCGGGTCTCCATCAGCAGTTTGACGTCTATATCGGCCTGGATCAGCAGGTCGAGCTGGCGCTCCCAGCGCTCAGCATCCTTCGTGGGATAGGGGTCAATCAGGGTGATAAATTCGACCTCGTAGGTATCAACCAGATGACGTATTTCCTCGATCACCTTCTCCGGATCGCGCACCCGCCAGTCGCCACGCCAGAACACCCGATGGGAGCAGAACGAACAATCCATCATGCAGCCACGGGTGGTCATGATAGAAGCCATGCGCCCCCAAGGTGCGATATTGTAGTGGTAATCCTCCCAGTCCAGCAGGTGCCAGGCGGGTTCGTAGTCGTCGAGGCACTCGATATGAGCGCGCAGGCCGGTATTCACCACCTCGTCACCATCGACAAAGGCCAGCCCCTTGACACTATGCCAGTTCACAGCCAGGCGACTGCCATCCAGGTAGATACCCAGCAACTCGGCGAAGGTCGCTTCCGACTCACCCCGCAACACGAAATCTGGCGGGTTATCACCCTCGGTGAGGATCTCTTTGTAGAGGAAGGTCGGGTGAGGTCCACCTAGCAGGGTCACGATTTTGGGGTTGACCTCTTTAGCGATCGCCAAGGCTTCTAATGCCGCGGGAACGGTGGCGGTACTGATGGCACCAGACACAGGGAGGTAATCCAAGGAGACCACAAAATCAGGCTGGTACGCCTCGATCTCGGCGCGCACGTCGGCAAAGGTCTTGTACTTGTTCATGGCATCGAAAATTTTCGCCTCGTATCCGGCTTTCTCTGCCACTCGGGCGAGATAGGCCAGCTGGAGCGGCGGCCAGGTACCGATAACCTGAACCCCCCAGCAATGATAGGGAGGGGCAATAAAAAGAACTTTTTTTGCGGCGTTACTGCTTACATTGTTGAGGGTCATCGGTCGCTCTATGATTTATTCAGAGTATCTCGGAGGCTAGCTGGATATCCCTGTCCACGCGGACAGGGTCACCCTAGACCAGCCGAAACAAAAGTGACATATGAAAATCTATTTTTGCTCGATGTAATTGTTTTTACAGCCGTCCTGGTGCTCGATCAATTGCTCGATGCCCTCACCACAGGGACAGTCCGCCCCCATCGCCAGGTCGGCGGCAGCTGCCACGCGGGGCTTGCGGCCGGTGACCAGGCCCATTTTGAAGCGAATCGAAAAATTAACGTAGTTTTCCAGAAAACGGAAGATCTTGTTATCACCCATCGGTCCGACAGTACGCTGAGCCGGAAGTTCTGAAATTTTACCGTTTTCGAGCTGCGCTCTGCCAATAATCCGAAAACTGCCGTCCTCCGCCACAATCCCCAAGTTATCGCTCTGCACCGCCAGCACCGTTGGCAGGTTGGACAGGTCAAAGTGGCGCAACAGTCCGACCTCACCCGCGGGCAGCGGTTCAAGACTGACTGGATCAACCACATCGGTGCGCGCCCAGGGCGGCGGAATCATCCTGGGTGCGGACGCGGGCAAGCCCTGGATTCGCTCGCGTAATGGATTCTCGAAGAAGTTGGTCGCACTCTCGGCCATCCCCAGTACATTGATGCAGTGGTCCGCAGAAAGCCCGAGCACCTGTTCCGCCATCTGATAATACGCTTGTCGATCGACCGCACCAAAACGACCGCGATAGCCGCCACCATCCCCAATCCGGCTACCTGCAGGCAGGCGAAACGACACCCCGCGCTTCTGACAGGCTTGAAAGAAATAGACAAAAGCGCCGGTGGCGCCGATAAATGCTACCGGTTGGCCGCTGGCCTCACACTCTTCCAGGGCTCGAATCAGCGCCTGGATATCGATGCCGCTTTTGGTCAATAGGAACTGGCTGTTGTCGGCCCCGAAGCGTACCCGGGTCTCCTCCATCCCCATCGCCATCCCCATCGAAGGGGCCATCTGCGGGCTGGGGGCCAGGATCAACACCCGGCAGCGACGATTTTGCTGCTCCAGCTGCGCCTGATCAGGAAACAGATAGGCCGCGGTCATCACCCGATTAGCAGCGAACACCAGCTCTCTGCCGAGCTTATCCCTGAAGATCTGGCCGCGTTTATTGGCCGTGGTACCCGAGGTCAGTTGCGCCATCACCGCCTGCTCTTTAGGGAAGGAGGTGACCAACTCTTTTTTAAACGCATCGGTGGGGAAGGCTGGGATCTGCTGCCAGTGATCGACCTGATCCGGACTGACACCTCGCGCTTCACAGAACTGCCGGTACGGCGGATTCGCCTGGTATTGATAGTGAAACATCGCCAGCGCCAGCGGTTCAAAGGCCTTGCGATCACCATCGACCCCGGCCTCATACAGCGCCATTACCGCCGCGGCAAGCTGCTCGGCGCTCTTTGCTTCGAGCTTCTCTTCGCTCTTCTCTACGTTTTTATCTAAGCTTTTATGTAAGTTCTGCAACGGTGCATCCTGCTGTTGATGAGTCATTAGTGCGTCCACAGGTAGATCATCCAGCTACCTCCGACAAAAGCGATACCCAGTACCGCGTGTTTAACGATCAGCATCTGCTTCTTGACCTGCCAGTTATGCTTGCCGATACCCCCGTCACCGTGACGATCGAACAGAAACCGGAACAGGCCGGTCAGACACACCAGCAGCAACGAGGCCCAGCAGAAGGTAAAAAAGAAGCTGTTCAACGATTCCAGCCAGACGCCCGGCGCCCCCAACTCCGTGGCTTTAATCCGCAGCACGTAGATAGTCACGAAACTGCCGAACCAGAGGCCGGTAAACAGATCGTGGCAGAAGTTGTTGAGCAGGATTAACCAGGGACGCATAGGTTGGTTCTCGTTGGGTGAGTGATAGAGTCAGTTTGAGGTATCGGTGAGGCTAGGTTTAAGCACCCGGATCCTGTACGCCTGATCATCGGTTGCATCGATGGACAGCAGCCGGTGGCCGGTTTGCTGGCACCAGTCCGGGATATCATCCAGCGTTGAGGGGTCATCGGCGAGCAGAGTGACTTCGACGCCGTGCGGCTGTTGTTCGAGGCGCTGCTGAAACCGCATCAGCGGTAACGGACAGACCAACCCCCGGGTATCGATCTCGATCCGATCCCGGCTCTGGCGCAGCTCCCGCTTGGCTTGCTGCCACAATCGATCAAGCGCGGCCTCATCGCTGTCGGCCATGACCAACCCCTGCGCTGCGGCCAACTGCTCAACCCGGCGAAAACGCTGCTCGAACTTCTGATTAGACTGACGCAGCAGCTGCTCGGAATCCCGTTTCAGGTGCCGTACCAGGTTGACACAGGAAAACAGCAGATCGCCCAGTTCGTCGGCTATCTCGGCATTATCACCACCCGCCAGTGCCTGGCGCAGCTCGATCATTTCGGCGTCCAGGTTGTCCAATACGGGCTCGAGCTGGCACCAGTCAAAACCGACTGAGGCGGCGCGTTTTTGCAGTTTATGGGCCCGCATCAGCGCGGGCATGGCGCTGGATATATCGTCCAGAACCGACGCTTGTGTGACTGCCGAGCGCGCAGTTTTTTCGCTACTATTTTCGCTACTATTTTCGCTACTATTTTCGCTACTATTTCCGGTCTCTTTTTCGGCTCTCTCTTCGGCCTTGATCCGCTCCCAGCTCTGCTTAATCTGGGCCTGGCTTAAGCTTGGCCCTTTGCCGAAACTGGCGAAGCTGCCATCGGGGTAGACATGCGGATGGCGGCGTAACAGTTTGGCCACCAGGCCATCGATAATATCGGCAAACTGGAACCGCCCCTGCTCGGCACAGATCTGGGCGTAGAACACCACCTGAAACAGTAGATCGCCCAACTCATCCTGCAGGTGGGGATAATCCTGGCGCTCGATGGTATCGATCACCTCATACACTTCATCCAGGGTATGTGGCACGATCGAGGCCAGATTCTGTTGCCGGTCCCAGCCACAACCAAATTTCGGATCACGCAATTGCGTCATCAGCCGCAGCAGATCATCGAGCTGATAAGACATCAGTGCGCACTCGGAAGCTGACGGTGCACATCGGTAATATTGGGCAGCTGACCCACCTTATCCAACACCCGACCCAGGTCCTGCAGACGTTTTATTTCGATCGAGATCAACACCCGCGCGGTGCCCTGCTTGGGATCGGTGCGAGTGTTCACCGCATGCACATTAACCCGCTCAGCGGCCAGCACGACCATAATATCGCGGAGCAGTCCGTTGCGATCGAGGGCGTCGATCTGAATATCGACCCCATAAGCCTGGCCCGCGTCTTCATCCCCCCAGTTCACCTCGATCATCCGTTCATGATTGTTCGATTCGAGTTGCAGCGCGTTGAGGCAGTCCTGGCGGTGGATAGAGACTCCCCGGCCCTGGGTGATATAGCCGACGATCGGATCGCCCGGCACCGGTTTACAGCAACTGGCGATCACCGTCAGCAGGTTACCCACCCCTTGAATCGACACATCCCCCTTGGGCCTGGTGTTGCTAACCCGCTCTGTTTTTAGGTCCAGAGCCAGCTGTTCATCCGCGACTACTTTCTGTGCCGTATTATTGTGCTCAATCTGTCGCTGTGCGGCGCCCAGCAACTGGCTCAGTCTGAAGTCGCCGGCGCCTACGGCCGCGCAGAGATCGTCCAGATCGGCATAGCCCTGTTGCTCGGCCAGCTGACGCAGGTTCAGCTGCGGCACGGCCAGACGTTTGATTTCACGCTCAACCAGGTGCCGTCCTTCGTAAATATTTTGGTCCCGATTCTGTTCCTTGAACCAGTTTCGGATCTTAGCCCGTGCCCGCGCGGAGTTGACATACCCCAGATTAGAGTTCATCCAGTCCCGGCTTGGCCCGCCCTGCTTGGCGGTCATAATCACCACCTGATCGCCGGTTTTTAATTTGGCCGTCAACGGAATGATTTTGCCGTTAACCTTAGCGCCACGACAACGGTGCCCCACTTCGGTATGCACCCGATAGGCGAAATCCAACGGGGTCGAACCTGCCGCCATGTCGACCACATGACCCTCGGGGGTAAAGGTATAGATACGATCCTCTTCAATACCGGCACGCAGCTGATCCACCAGCTCGCTGGCGTTACCCAGGTCATCCTGCCACTCCAAAACCTGCCGCAACCAGGCGATCTTACTCTCATAGCTATCGCTTTTATTGGCCGTATCGGTCCCCTTATAAAGCCAGTGCGCACAGACACCCAACTCGGCATCCTGGTGCATCTCGTGGGTGCGAATCTGGATCTCCAGGACCTTGCCCTCTTTACCGATAACGGCCGTATGCAACGAGCGATAGCCGTTTTTCTTCGGTGTGGCGATATAGTCGTCGAACTCATGCGGAATATTCTTCCAGTGCCCATGCACCACGCCCAGCGCGGCGTAACAATCCTTCACTTCGGGCACTAGGATACGGACCGCACGGACATCGTAAATCTGATCAAAATCGACCTGTTTGTTCTGCATTTTCCGCCAAATGCTGTAGATATGCTTGGCACGTCCGCTCAGTTCGGCGTCGATACCGATATTGCCCAGCTCGGTTTTCAGGGCATAAAGTACCTGGTCAATATAGGACAGTCGATCCAGGCGTTTTTCCGCCAGCAGGGTCGCGATCTGCTTATAGGCACCGGGCTGAAGGTAGCGAAAACTCAGATCTTCCAGCTCCCACTTGATATGCCCAATACCCAGCCGGTGAGCCAGAGGGGCGTAGACATCAAACACTTCGCGCGCAACCCGGTAACGGCGCTTGCGATCCCCGTATTTGACCGCGCGGATGGCACAGGTGCGTTCGGCTAATTTGATCAGTACGACCCGTACATCCTCGATCATAGTCACCAGCATCTTGCGGACATTATCCAGCTGACCCTGGCTCTGACCCAAGACGGAGTCGGGGGTGGGATGCAACAGCGCGCCGATAGCGGCCATCTGTAGTACCCCTGCGATAAGCTCCGCAACATTCTGTCCAAAGAATTCGCGTACCTGTTGCAGCGGGATTTTATTCTCACGTACGCCGCGATAAAGGATCGCGGCAACCAGTGCATCCTGATCCAAGCCGAGGCCAGCTAAGATCTCCGCCATCTCCAGACCGGTACGGTAACTATTACCACCCTGCTCTGCCCAGACAAGTGTCTCTATCTTGACCTGCTCCTGGGCTTCACGACTCACCTTACAGGCACGAATGAGTTCGACATCATCCTGGATGTTGACATCGGTACGCACACGCTCGAGCCAGGCGCTCAAATCAACCGATCCATTCTCATCTAGAGGATGATCCTGCCTGACTTTAACCATGAATAACTGCGCTCCTGCACTCTGTGATAGTTACTTTAAAGACGAAACGAGCTGCTGCCGACAAGCCACGATAACGCGCGACTCATCGTAGATTATCTGTTACCTGTTAATGTTCAAAAACACCGGTAGAGAGATAACGGTCACCCCGGTCGCAGATAATGCAGACGATCACCGCGTGCTCCAGCTGCTGACTCAGACGCAAAGCGCCGGCGACGGCACCACCGGATGAGACCCCGCAGAATATCCCCTCCTGACGGGCCAGATCACGCATGGTCTGTTCGGCTTCCAGCTGCCCCATATCGATCACCCGATCCACCCTGGATGCCTGGTAAATTTTCGGCATATAGGCTTCTGGCCAGCGCCGGATACCCGGAATACTGGCACCGTCCTCAGGTTGCAAGCCGACAATCTGCACCTCGGGATTTTGCTGTTTCAGATACCGAGACACCCCCATAATGGTGCCGGTCGTGCCCATCGCGCTGACAAAATGGGTTATTTTACCCTGACTCTGCTGCCAGATCTCGGGGCCGGTCGTATCAAAATGGGCTTCGGGGTTATCACCATTGGCAAACTGATCCAGCACCTTGCCGCGCCCCTGATCCTGCATCTGCGCAGCCAGATCCCGCGCTCCTTCCATCCCTTGCTCCTGCGAGACCTCGACCAACTCGGCACCGTAGGCCGTCATCGCCGCCTTGCGCTCCTGGCTCATATGTCCGGGCATGACCAGCACCATATGGTAGCCTTTGATCGCCGCAGCCATCGCCAGAGCGATGCCAGTATTACCACTGGTCGCCTCGATCAGGGTATCTCCGGGCATGATTTCACCGCGCTGCTCGGCACGATCGATCATGCTCAATGCGGGCCTGTCCTTGACCGATCCCGCCGGATTATTGCCTTCCAACTTCACCAGAATGGTATTACTGGTCGTGCCCGGCAAACGTTGCAAGCGTACCAAGGGGGTGCCACCGACACAGGATTCAATGGTAGGGAAAAATAATGCCATGCTAATTCCTACTAATGTGCTCAACTAAAAACAGGTCGCCGATCTTATTGCTCAATGACCACAAAAGCCACCACCATATCCACTTCATCCGACAAACTCAGATGACTATGGTTCATACCCAGCTGCTGAGCCCGCTGATGCGCCTGACCGGTCAACAGTAACAACGGCGCCCCCAGCTCTGTATGGGTCATGCTGATATGCTGCCAGGAGACACCCTGCCCGATGCCTGTCCCCAGGGCTTTAGAGGCCGCCTCCTTAACCGCAAAGCGTTTAGCCAAAAAAACCTCAGGACGGCTATGACTATGCCACTGCTTCAACTCTTCGGATGTCAGTATACGCTCGGCGAAACGCCTGCCCAGCCGCTCACAGCTGGATTTGATCCGGCTGATATGGACGATATCGGTACCAATACCCAGGATCATGATGAAGAGCCCTCAGCGGGTTCAGGGGCACCGCCTAAAGAGCCCTCAGCGGATTTAGATGCACTGCCTAAAGAGCCCGCAGCCAGCTCAGGGGCACCGCATAAAGAGCCCTCAGCGGGTTTAAGGTCACCACGCCGCTGAAACAACGCCCGACTGTGCAAGGGACGCCCTCCGAGATGCGCAGCCAACGCCTGACGCATTAATTGCTTGGCGGCCCGGCGCACCTCGGCACGCTGATAATCATTCTCTGCCAGCGCCAACAGAACGGCACCCGAATAGCCCGGCTCATCATCCACCGGAGCAAACCCCTGCTGCGGATCGTAGCGGTAACTGCGCGCGAATTCGATCCTGCAGCCTGACCCTGTGTGCTCGAAATCCACTCCGAAACCCAACTGTTGCAACAACTGGCGCTCGTAGATCCTTAATACGACCTCCTGCTGCTGCGGATCAGCCAAACGCTCCAGCGCCAGCTGATAGTAAGCAAACAATTTAGGGTGAGGATCGCTCTGAGGCAACAATCGCAAGGTCAGCTCATTCAGGTACAGACCGCACCAGAGGCTGCGTCCCTGAAGCAGACTTGCAGGTCCGGCCAGATCCCCCTGATACAACGTTTTAAGGTCACCACTACCGTGCCAATTGAGTTCCAAACACTGAAACGGCTGGAGCAGATGCCGCTGCCGCGATCGGGCACCCCGAACACCTTTAACCAGAGCCCGAATCACTCCCTGGTTGCAGCTAAAGTAGTCAACCAAAGCGCTGGTTTCGCGATAAGGTCGACTGTGGAGCACGAAACTCAACTGTTGCTCAGCACGCTTAGCCGATGTCGTCATAGCCCAGTGAGCGCAGAGCGCGCTCGTCGTCGGACCAGCCACTCTTGATCTTAACCCACAGTTTAAGCATCACTTTGGAATCAAACATACGCTCCATATCGATGCGCGCTTCCTGACCGATCAGCTTGATCCGGTCACCTTTGTTGCCGATCAGGATCCGCTTCTGGCCATCACGCTCAACCAGTATCAACGCGCTGATATGAAGAATGTTATTTTCGTGGCTGAACTCTTCGATCTCGACCGTCATCTGATAAGGCAGCTCATCGCCGAGCTGACGCATGATCTTTTCCCTGACCAGTTCTGCGGCCAGAAACCGTGAACTACGGTCGGTGATCTGATCTTCGGGAAAGTGATGCACACCCTCGGGCAACCTTGCCAGGACACAGGCTTCGAGCTGCTCGACGTTAGAACCCAACTGGGCGGATAGCGGGATCACTTCGGCAAAAGCCATTTTCTGCGCCAGCTGTGCCAGCAGCGGTAACAGGTCTTCCTTATCCTCGATACGATCGACCTTATTGACCACCAGGATCACCGGCATCGTACAGTAGCGGAGTTTTTCCAACACCGCCTCATCTTCATCGGTCCAGCGATTCCGATCGATCATAAAGAGAACCACATCGACATCGCGTAGCGCCGAGCTGGCAGCTTTGTTCATATAACGATTAATCGCTTTACCACCATCTTTATGCAGCCCGGGCGTGTCAACATAAACCACTTGATCGTCGCCTTCGGTCTTGATCCCCAAAATCTGATGGCGGGTTGTCTGCGGTTTACGTGAGGTGATGCTGAGCTTTTGACCCAGAATTCGGTTCATCAGTGTCGACTTGCCGACATTGGGGCGACCAACAATGGCTACATAGCCACAGCGACGGGATGGATCCTGATCGTTCATGAGGTTCTCTCGGCACCGAGCGCAAGCAAAGCAGCTGCGGCAGATTTTTGTTCGGCAATACGGCGGCTCGCACCCTGACCCGCACAATGCTGTTCTAGCGCTTCCACTTCGCAGTCGATATAAAAGGTCTGCTCATGGGCTTCGCCCTCCACCCGGATCAGATGGTAGACCGGCAGCGCCTTACGCCGCGATTGCAGAAACTCCTGCAGCCGGGTTTTCGGATCCTTCTGCGTATCCTCGAGCGTCAACCGCTCCAGACGGCTCTGATACCAGGCTAGGATCCGCTCTCGGCAAGGCTCCATCCCGGTATCCAGATAGATCGCACCAATCAACGCCTCAACGCTGTCTGCCTGGATCGAATGACGGTTAAAGCCACCACTTTTCAACTCTCCGGCACCCAGCTTAAGAAACTCTTTTAGTGCCATCTCTTCGGCCAGCTCAGCCAGGGTGACACCTTTGACCAAACGCGCCCGCAAGCGACTCAACTGGCCCTCTTTAGCGGTAGGGAAACGTAAAAATAGTGCGTCCGCGATGACAAAATTTAGGATTGAATCGCCAAGAAACTCCATCCGTTCGTTATTTTTGGAACCACAGCTGCGATGGGTCAGGGCTTGCTCAGCAAGCCCTGGATCAACAAACTGATAGCCCAACCGCCGACCTAACTTTCCAATCATGTCATTCAAGGTTCGCGACCTACAAACTGCTCTTTAAAGCTAACCACCGCATCGACATTCATAAAGATCGGGATACGAACTTCGTAATCGACATCCATAAACACATCGCCTTTATCCTTGCTAATCTTCATAAACTTATCGGGCAGCTTCATATTGTTCATGCGTAGCTTTTTAACCATACTGGACTCAATCTCACGCTTATGCTTAGCCATCAACTGCCGATCCCGCTGCGTACTGGTAAGAATCGACTTGAGAGTCTCATGGTCGGTATAAGCCGGTACCAATTTAAAACCGACTGTTACAAACACGCCCGCCACCAGCAAAAAGATTAACAGCCCGGTAAAAGACCAACCACCCTGCCTGTGCTTTGAGTGCAACTTCACAATCCATCTCCCCCTGATTTCAAATACTACTGAATAGCGGCATTATTCCGAAAACTGGGCAAACTAGCCCAGGACTCCCAGTGCATCCACACGGCAAAAGCTTTGCCGACAACCAATTGATCCGGAACAAAGCCCCAAAACCGGCTGTCATTACTGTTATCGCGGTTGTCGCCCATCATAAAGTAATGCCCTGCGGGGACGACCCACTGCTTGGCGGGTCGCGGCAAGGTCAGGTCGTTATAGAGCTGATGTTCAATAGCCCCAAGCTGTTCGGTTAACAAACGCTTGATACCAGGGCCATCAGGCAACTCTGCCAGCAGCTCCTGAGCCAGAGGTTTACCGTTGATACTCAGCCGCTTATTGGCATAACTGATCACATCACCAGGTAAACCCACGACCCGCTTAATGTAGTTAATTCGTGGATCCTTGGGATATTTAAACACCATCACGTCGCCGTGCTGAGGATCATTAAACGGAACTACCTTGGTGCCGGCAACCGGCAGGCGCAACCCATAATGGAATTTATTGACCAGAATAAAATCACCGATCTGCAGCGTTGGCAGCATCGATCCGGACGGGATCTGGAAGGGCTCAACCAAAAAAGAACGCAGCACCAGCACCAAAGCCAACACCGGAAAGAACGATTTCGCATACTCAACCAGGATGGGCTCGGGTACCAGTTTTGCAAGCGCCTCGGGGGTAATATCCGTACCGGCCTGCGCCTGAGCACTCACCAACAAGGGTTTACGCCGAGGGGCCAGCAGCAGAGTATCAAACAGCCATACAGCACCAGTCACGGCGACGGCGATTACAAGCACTAACGAGAAATCGATATCCATCGGCTTAATTATCCATCTTCAATACAGCAAGGAAAGCCTCTTGAGGCACCTCAACGTTGCCCACCTGCTTCATCCGTTTCTTACCCGCTTTCTGCTTTTGCAGCAGTTTTTTCTTGCGGCTGATATCCCCGCCGTAACATTTCGCGATAACGTTCTTGCGCAGCGCTTTAACCGTGGTGCGGGAGATGATTTTACCGCCGATAGCAGCCTGAATAGCCACGTCGAACATCTGTCGGGGAATCAAATCCTTCATTTTATCGCATAATGCCCGGCCTTTAGACATGGCCTGGTCTTTATGCATGATCACCGCCAGCGCATCGACCCGCTCGCTGTTGATAAGGATATCCAGGCGTAGCAGGTTGGCGGGCTCAAAGCGCACGAAACTGTAATCCAGCGACGCGTAGCCGCGACTGACCGACTTCAGCTTATCGAAGAAATCCATCACCACCTCACTCATCGGCAGTTCATAGGTGAGCGATACCTGGGTGGCCAGGTACTTCAGATCCTTCTGTACCCCACGTTTCTGAATGCACAGTGTAATCACCGCGCCGAGGTACTCTTTGGGCATCAGCATGTTAGCTTCGACGATCGGCTCGCGCATCTCTTTGATCGAACCAAAATCGGGGAGCTTAGAGGGGCTATCGACACTGATGACGGCGCCCGAATCCAACTCAACCTCGTAGACCACGGTCGGTGCCGAGGTGATCAGGTCCAGATTATACTCGCGTTCAAGCCGCTCTTGGATGATCTCCATGTGCAGCAGGCCCAGGAACCCGCAACGAAAACCGAAACCCAGCGCATCGGAGCTTTCTGGCTCAAAAAACAGCGACGCATCGTTCAGCGTCAGCTTGTCTAAGGCATTACGGAAATCTTCAAAATCGTCAGAACTGACCGGAAACATGCCCGCGTAGACCTGCGGCTTAACCTGCTTAAAACCGACCAGACTCGCCACATCCGGGGTCTTGGCGTGGGTCAGCGTATCCCCCACCGGCGCACCCTGAATTTCCTTGATACCGGCGACTATATAGCCGACTTCACCGGCTTTCAGTGTCTCGGTAGGAAGGCGCTTAGGGGTAAACACGCCGACATCATCGACCTGATAGCTTTGATGGGTAGATTTAACCAGAATCTTATCTTTTTTACGCAGCGTCCCCTGCATCACCCGCACCAGCGAGACAACGCCCAGATAGTTGTCAAACCAGGAATCGATAATCAACGCCTGCAGCGGTGCATCAATATCGCCAACTGGAGGCGGAATCAACTCGATCAACTGCTCCAGCGCATCTTCGACCCCCATTCCGCTCTTAGCGCTGACCGCCACGGCATCATGGGCATCGATACCGATCACCTCTTCGATCTCCAGCTTGACCCGGTCAGGATCTGCCTGCGGCAGGTCCATCTTGTTCAGCACCGGCACCACTTCCAAGCCCTGCTCGATCGCCGTATAACAGTTAGCTACAGACTGCGCTTCCACCCCCTGAGCAGCATCAACCACCAGCAGCGCGCCTTCGCACGCGGCCAGCGAGCGTGAAACCTCGTAAGAAAAGTCCACATGGCCGGGAGTATCGATAAAGTTAAGCTGGTAGGTCTTACCATCTTTGGCCTGGTAATCCAGCGTAACACTCTGGGCCTTGATGGTAATGCCGCGCTCGCGCTCGATATCCATCGAATCGAGCACCTGATGCTCCATTTCGCGCTCACTCAGGCCACCGCAGGTCTGGATAAAACGATCCGCCAACGTCGACTTGCCGTGATCAATGTGAGCGATGATAGAAAAATTTCGGATATGACTGAGGTCACTCAAAGCAGTAGCACCTAGACGCCCATAAAGAGCTGGAAAATTAAGCGCGTGAGTCTAGCCTATTTTCAGCCATAGAGCCATTCACAAAGCCTTAGCTAGGAGCCTGTTGGACTTAACACTAATCTGCTACGGAAAAGTCGAATTTGGTCATATTTCCCGATCTCTCTCGTTAAATAGCTCGCTATTCGCCTCGATAGATCGAAAAATCTGCCTCAAATCGTCTTTCCCTCGCTACGATCGGCTAAGTCCAACAGACTCCTAGAATACAAAAAGGGCACCAAAGTGCCCTTTGCGACCCCGCTCAGGGTTTAATCTTAAGCGGTAAGAACAGGGGACTCCCACGACGCACGATACGCATCGGCACCGCCTTGCCTTTAGGCAGAGCTCTAGCCACCTCCGCAAAGCCCTCCAGATCCCCAACAGACTGACCATTGAGCATCGTAATCACATCCCCTACCACCAGCCCGGCATCGGCACCAGGACCTGCCAGCACCTCCCGCACCACCACACCGCCGCTAAGCTCCCACTGCTGGGCGCGCTCCTGCTCTAGCGCCGCGACCCTTACCCTGAGTGGATTGATATCTGCCGCAGAGGTGGCCGCGCCTGCCTTGAGCATCGCTCCCTCTTCCGGCAACACCCCTATGGTCAACGCGATGGTTTTATTCCGTCCATTCCGCACCAGATCAAGTTTAACGGTCTTTCCGGGGGCCACCCGCCCAACCAGCTGCGGTAACACCGCCGACCGCTCGATCGATTCACCATTAAAGGCAATAACGATATCACCCTCTTTTAATTCAGCCGCCTCCGCCGGACTACCCGGCAGAACTTTCGCCACCAGCGCACCCTTCGGCCGATCAAGCCCGAAGGACTCTGCCAGATCGCGATTGACCTCCTGGATAATCACCCCCAGCCAACCCCGAGCCACATGACCGCCAACCTTCAGCTGCTCAACCACCTCCATCGCCATGCTCATGGGTATCGCAAAAGACAACCCCATAAACCCACCGGAACGGGTATAAATCTGCGAGTTGATGCCCACCACTTCGCCATCCAGATTGAACAGCGGTCCGCCCGAGTTTCCCGGATTAATCGCCACATCCGTTTGAATAAAAGGCACATAATTCTCATTAGCCAGACTCCGCCCGGTCGCACTGACGATACCGGCGGTCACGCTATGGTCAAAGCCAAAAGGTGAGCCTATCGCTAACACCCACTCACCCGCCTTAAGCTTGTCCGAGTCGCCAATTTTCACCACCGGCAGATCCTCGGCATCCAGTTTTAACAGCGCCAGATCTGAACGAGGATCTACACCTATCAACTGAGCCTCCAGCTCACGCCGATCACTGAGCCGCACCAGGATACTGTCCGCCCCTTTGACGACATGATGATTGGTCAGCACATAACCATCGACAGAGATAATAAAGCCCGACCCCAGAGACTGCGGCTGACGCTGACGCTGACGATCATATTTACGCCCGTCAAATCCGCGCTCACCAAAAAAATGCTTGAAAATCTCAGGTAGCTGCTCCTGATTTAGGCGGCCCGCTCTCCCTTCTGTATCGCTATTACGAATCGTGCTGATATTAACGATCGCTGGCGATGCCTGCTCTACCAACTCGGTAAAATCGGGCAACGCAGCCGCACGGGCCACCCCACCGAGCAATATCAACCCCAGCACAACAGAAAAAAACTTCGGGTAAGCATTAAAACTCATCAAAACCTCCTGGCACTCACGATAAAATTAGCCACAAAGTCAATTTTTTAGCCTCAATATCTGCGGCTGATAACGACATTGTTGCTGCCCCCTGCGACTCCAGCCTCTAACTACAACAAACCCAAGCAACAACCCCGACAAGCCCGCTAAAATAACAATTAATTCCGCCGCACCTGCTGCCGTAGCAACCGCTGACAGTACAATCAACCCGAACAACGGCAACATATATATCATCATAGAGGCCTGCAGAAACGATGCCTCTTCCACCCCAAGCTCGACAATATCGCCAGGCTGAAGCACCAACCCCTGAGGATTAGCCGAGACAATTTCAAAACGCTGCCCCTGGCCAATTTCGGCTAGCAGTTTCTGACCGCAAGTCGATTTCGACTGGCAACTGGAACAGGCGCTACGACGTACCGTCTCGACCCGCACACCCTCAGCCGCAACAGAGACCACCTGCGCCTGTTCTGTTAGCATGTTATTTATTCACTTTTCAACGCAACCGATGATGCGATTCGATCGGCGATCATAAAGGGGACATCCCCGACTACGGTCACAAACTGATCACTTACCTGCTTGCCGACGGCCACCGTTGCACCCGAGTGCATCGCACCAGGGCTGGCTTTTTTGCTCGCATAAGGCTGCACCGACACTGAAACGCTGGCTTGCCCATTTGAATAAAGCAGCACCTCTGAATCTCTAAGACGGTCATGCTCAATCATCTCAAACCCTTCTGGCATCCACTCCACCAACCAGCGTACCGGACCATTATTAACAAGAGCACGATGCTGATCGATGTAATACTCCATTGAAGATGACAGCCGGATCACGTCTGCCTGTTGCAACGAGGGAACCACCCCGGTTCGCTCGCCGAACTGTACTGGCATCACGCTAGCGTTAATCGGTTGCGGCCCAGACAATACCACCGACGATGGCGCAACTACGGCAGCACTCTCTCCTTGGTAGGTCTGCGCCCCAAAGATCACCATCATCGTAACCGATGCGGCAATTGCGACACTCCCCAGAGGACGCCATTGAAAACGACCAACAGGCTTTGCTGACCGCTGATACCGCGGCTCCTGTTCAATCTCTGCCATAACCTGCGCACTGACATCTAACTGCGCCTGCGCTGGTATCTCACGCTTCAGCACGGCACTGGCAAGATGATATCTGGACCAAACCGCTGCGGAAGAAGAGTCCAGCTGCTCAAGAGTTTTACGCAGCTCGAACTCACCCACCTCATCATCCATCAACGCTGACAGAGTCAGTTTAATGCTATCACTCATTTGCCACCTCTAATTGAAAGGCTCGTACCTGTTTCCAGGTCGGCACACTCTGTTTCGGTACACTCTGTTTCGGCACACTCAATTTCGGCACATTCAGCTTTAGCACACTCCGGACCGGGGCGCCTGGCTAAACATCCATCAACTGCCGCAAACAATTTGCTGTATCAATTCAGCATCGGTGCAACCACCTTATCCACCGCTTCCCGCGCTCTAAATATCCGCGAACGAACCGTACCGACAGGGCAATCCATAACCTGAGCGATCTCGTCGTAACTCATCCCCTCAAACTCCCGCAACGTCAATGCCGTGCGTAAATCTTCAGGAAGCCGATCTAAAGCCTGAAACACCGCCTGCTCAAGTTCCTGCTTAAACAGATTATTTTCTGGTGTCTCGATCTCATGCAGCAGCGGGTTTTCGAAATACTGCGCATCCTCGACACTCACATCCACATCCGGAGGGCGACGCCCCTTGGCCACCAAGTGGTTCTTGGCTGTATTAATCGCAATCCGATACATCCAGGTATAAAACGCACTCTCGCCACGAAAATTCGGCAGTGCCCGATACGCCTTGATAAACGCTTCCTGAGCAACATCCATCGATTCATGATGGTCATAGACATAACGACCAATCAATCCTATGATCTTATGTTGGTATCGCTTCACCAACAGATCAAAACCGCGCTTGTCACCCTGCTGTACACGCTCAACCAACTGCTGATCAGTTGGTTCTTTCTTTGCTGTCGACAATCCGTTCAGCCCTTATAACCAGGTAATGAGTAATCCGGCTAAACTACCGCGTACCCCGTGTTAATACAACCGAGCCACCAAAGCCCTTCTCTCCTGCCGAAACAGCTACCAGATAGGAACACAGCGAAGACAGTTAGTTCCAACAGTGATACCTGCATTTTTTTTGAGTGTGATATGCTTGCCGCCCCTGAGTGGATATTAACGGTGTGCCAACCCCTGGCACGATGCAATTCAAGCTACCGCCGAGCGATTTGATTCTGCTTGCGGACCTTTGAGCCTTGTTACAAATGAGCAAACAGCTGCATTTCGATGTTCTTGTGATCGGCAGTGGCGCAGCAGGCCTGACCTTAGCGCTAAAACTAGCCTCCGACGCACGCGTTGCGGTATTAAGCAAAGGCAACCTGAGATCAGGATCAACCTACCAGGCCCAGGGCGGCATTGCCGCAGTCTACGATCCCCAAGACTCCACTCAAAACCATGTTCAGGACACACTGACTGCTGGCGCCCAGCTCAGCCACCGCAATGCCGTCGAATTTACGGTCAACAACGGTAAAGCCAGCATCGACTGGCTAATCGAACAGGGCGTCCCCTTCACCCGCGACCCAGCCAACAAAACCCTACACCTAACCAAAGAGGGGGGGCATAGCCATCGCCGAGTAATTCATGCCAACGATGCCACGGGCAAGGCCGTATCTGAGACCCTACTGCAACAGGCGACTAAAAACAGCAACATCACCTTGCTGCCTGATTCCATCGCCATCGACCTGATCACACGTCACAAACTTCGCCTGGCTGATAACCACTGCATCGGAGCCTACGTCCTCAATCAGCACAGCGGACACGTACAAACCCTCCTTGCCCCATTCGTCGTCTTGGCTACAGGCGGCGCCAGCAAAGCCTATCTCTATACCAGCAACCCAGACGGCTCTTCAGGTGACGGCATCGCCATGGCATGGCGGGCAGGCTGCAGAGTCGCGAACCTGGAGTTCAACCAATTCCATCCGACCTGCCTATACCATCCGCAAGCCAAATCATTTCTGATATCCGAAGCAGTTCGCGGCGAAGGCGGCCACCTACTACTTCCTGACGGCTCACGCTTTATGCATCGCTACGATGAGCGCAAGGAGCTAGCACCCAGGGATATAGTCGCTCGCGCTATTGACCATGAAATGAAACGACTCGGATGCGACTGCCTGTATCTGGACATATCCCACAAGCCCGCTGAGTTCGTCCGCAGCCACTTCCCGACCATCTACGCAAAATGCATGGAATACGGTATCGACATTACCCGCGACCCGATCCCTGTGGTCCCCGCAGCCCATTACACCTGCGGCGGCGTCATCACCAACAATCACGGCCAAACTGACATCCCCGGGCTGTACGCCATCGGCGAGACCGCCTTTACCGGCCTCCATGGCGCTAACCGCCTGGCCAGCAACTCACTACTGGAGTGCTTGGTTTACGGCGCGTCCGCCGCAGAACAGATCCGCTCCAAGCTCGACCAGCAAAGCCCTCTGGCCACCGCACCCTTCTGGGACGAGAGCCAGGTAACCGATTCCGATGAAGATGTAGTGATCTCCCATAACTGGGACGAACTACGCCGTTTCATGTGGGATTATGTTGGCATCGTACGCACCAAGAAACGACTTCAACGAGCGCTGAATCGAGTCACCCTGCTACAGCAGGAGATTTCCGACTACTACAGCAACTACAAGGTCAGCAAAGACTTGCTAGAGCTGAGAAACCTGACCCTGGTCGCAGAACTAATCATTCGCTCGGCGATGCGACGCAAAGAGAGTCGTGGCCTGCACCACACCCTTAACTACCCGCAGCAGCTGCCGGAGCATCGGGACACGATACTTACTCCAATCAATTTTGATTGGAGTAAGTCTGAATTAATTGCACCCGCAAGCGACGTATAGCCTGCTCTGACCGGAGACCACCCAGCAACCAGGCACTCAGCACCAAGCGTCGATCAGGAGCAGGATAAAGCACCTCAAACCGCAACAATGTGATCCACCCATACAGACGACAACCCGCAGCAGGACGCACCTCAAACTCAGATCCGTCTGCAAGACGCACGAACCACGCCAGCTCGGTCCAGCGAATTTCGCGAACCGAGCTGGCGTGACTTAGCAGCACATAGCGACGCAACAGATAAACCGCCTGCCAAACGACAACGATCAGCAAAAGCAGCTTCAAAGCGAGCGGCAACGCATTAGACAGCGTCGCCGCGATGACAACCAGATGAACACCAACGACCAATCCTGCCAAGGGGTAGGACCGCCTCAAGATCAGCCGATCAGGCCGGAACATCTACCAGGATCATATCGACGATCCGCTTGAGCTGCGGATCTTCAGGGACAGAACTACGCATAAACCAGCTAAATATATCCTGATCCTCGCCAGCAATAAGCCTTTCGAACAGCTGCTGATCCTCTAGAGCCAAGGTCCGAAATGCCCCCTCCAAAAACGGAATCAACAACACATCGAGCTCTAACATTCCGCGCCGACAGTGCCAACGCAGACGATTAATATCCGTTTCGCTGTACATCAAATCTATCTCTCCATCATCCAATGCGTTCAAACAAGCGCTGATCATAACACAACCCCCTCGCTGGCCCGCAAATCGCATCAAAGCACACTTGAAGCAACTTACAGCAATACAACCTACAGCCTTCGCCACACATGGCTTTCAGCATTTGACCTAGAAAAACAGCCTGTAAGATCACCCGCTTATCGAAACCCAGCATGCCCTGAGAGAGCTAGCACAGCTTGCGGGCTAGTCATCGACAATAAAAAGCCGATTTAGGCATTAGTCCTAGATGATTTAGCCAAGCTAGACCCTACAATGTAAAGGCACCAAGGAAGGGCGAACGGAGTCGCCAGCAGCAATGGATCGCTGCCATTTTCCTTAACAACACAAGGATACGTGATACAGCAGGGATCGCTGAAAATAGGGCCTCAGACAGGATGTCGAAAGGCCCTTTCTTTTTTATACCTCTGCGCCCACGCCAGGAGACTGGCCGAGAACAGACTGACCTACTCGGCAACAGCTCCTGCGTTGCTCTACCTCCTGCATCCATGCAGTCGTGCGAAATTC